>DHWI01000094.1:3859-6726 GCA_002413095.1 Thermoleophilia bacterium UBA5186 | reverse complement strand
CCGGAGCCGCGGTTGGCGGAACAGGTCGTGTCCGCGCTCGCCAACGAGAACGTTCCCGCCTCGCGCCTGTACCAGGACGGCAAGCGCTTGCCGCACGACTACGTCGACCTGCACGCCTACGAGGCGTGGACGCCGCTGCTCGGCAAGCGAACGTGGTCGACCGGCGGCGGCCCGTGGAGCGGCCACCCGCGGCAGATCGAGTACCGGCCCGATGCGTGCCCGGTGACGATGGACCTGCTCCGGAGGGCGGTTCACGTGGACGTGAGCCCCGAGCTTCGAGACGAGCAGGTGGAGCAGATGGCGTCCGCAACGGGCCGCGCCGTCGAGCGCTCGCTCTAGTTGGCCACCGAGCGCTATGACGTCGTGGTCGTGGGCGCGGGCGCGGCCGGCGGCTGGGCGGCCAGGGAGCTCTGCGAGCGCGGGTTGAGCGTCCTGCTCCTCGAGGCGGGGCCGCAGCTCGACCCGCAGCGTGACTTTCCCGTGCCGGCGGCTCCGGAGCGCCGACTGGTGTCGCGACTCGCCGGTGGCCTTCGCGGACAGCCGATCCAGATGCGCTGCGCAGCGTTCAACGGGCGAACGCGACGCTTCTTCGTCAGCGATCGCGAGAGCCCGTACACGACCCCGGCGGACCGACCGTTCAACTGGTTCCGGGGACGCCAGGTCGGAGGCCGCCTGCACGTATGGGCCCGCGTGGCCCCGCGCCTGTCGGACCGCGAGCTCGAGCAGTGGCCGCTCTCCTACGCGGACCTCGCTCCCTGGTACGACCGGGTCGAGGGCTTCCTCGGCGTCGACGACATGCCGATGAACCCTGCGGAGGAGCAGTTCAGGGCCGCGGTCGAACGGGCCTTTCCGGAGCGGCGGGTGCTGCGGGCGCGCGTCGTCCGGCACGATCGCGAGCGGCAGCCGGCAACGATCCGCGCCGCCGAGCGCACCGGGCGACTCACGCTGCGCCCGAACACGGTCGTTCACACGGTCGCGCTCGACTCGCGCACCGGCAAGGCCGCAGGCGTGTCTTACGTGGACCGCGAGAGCCGCAAGGCCGGCGAGGCGCACGGGCGCGTCGTCGTCCTCTGCGCGAGCACGATCGAGACGCTACGGATCCTGCTCAACTCGGGCTTCGGCAACTCGGCCGGGCAGCTCGGACGAGGCTTGATGGACCACGTGCTGACCGGACTGGGCGGTCCTCTGACCGAAACCGCGAGCCAGCCCGACCACTCCGCCGATCCCTACGACTTCGGCCTCGCGACCGGCTTCCAGGTGCCACCTAGCGAGGACGCCGCGTGGGGCTTCCAGGGAGCGATCGGCCGAGGCGTGCCGGTCTGGTACTTCCTCGCGCACGGCGAGATGCTCGCCCGGCCCGAGAATCGCGTCACGCTGTCGGCGCGAACGACCGACGCGTGGGGCGTCCCCGTCGCGCATGTCAGCTGCCAGCCCAGCCCGGGCGAGGTCGCGATGGCAGCCGAGCAGCTCGAGACGATGCGAGGGCTCGCGGCGACGGCGGGACTCGAGGTGCGAACGCCTCCGTCGGGGAGGCGACTCGACGCGCTCGCGTTCCGCCTGTGGAGGCGACGGCTGCTCTCGCCGCACGGCGCTTTCCTGCCGGGGACCGCGGCCCATGAGGTCGGCGGAGCGCCCCTGGGAAGCGACGCGCGCACGTCCGTCCTCAACCCTTTCGGCCAGTGCTGGGACGCGGAGAACGTCTTCGTCACCGACGGCGCCGCGTTCCCGGCCGGCTGCTGGCAGAACGTGACCCTGACGATCATGGCCCTGACCGCCAGGGCCGCCGACTACATCGCCGGCGAGCTTGCCGCAGGGCGGCTCTGATAGGAGGGTTCGACGAAACGCAGCTATGTCGCCGGGCCGCGTTCCGCCGACCCCTCCTGAGCCAGCAGCGTCAGATACCGATCCTCGAGCCGGCGCGCCTCCTTTGCGATGTCGTGCAGCTGCTCGACGTGACGGCGGCCGGCGCGGCCCATCGGCTCCCAGCGGCCGGGCTCCTCCACGAGGGTGCGAAGCGCATCCGTCAGGGCAACCACGTCACGCTCGGGAACGAGCAGCGCGCTCTCGCCCGGTAGCGTCACGTTCGGGATGTCGCAGTGGTACGTGGAGACAACGGGCATCCCGAGCGCCTGCGCCTCGATGATCGTCGTCGGCGCTCCACCCTCGCCGCGACCCTCCCGGTCGACGACGCTCGGATGGAGGAACAGGTCGCACCGCTGCAGCTCCTGGATGCAGTCGTCCCAGTTGAGGAAGCCGAGCGTGCGGACGCAATCCTGCAGGCGATGCGCACGGATGTACGCGTGCACTTCGGCTGCGTAGCTTCCGTCCGTCATCGTGTCGTCGCCGATCAGACGCAACTCGACGTTCCGGCCCTCGGCACGCAGCGCATCCACGGCCTGAAGCGCGTAGAGGACGCCTTTCTGCTCGCAGAACCGACCGGCGAAGGCCACGACCGTCTTGCCGTCGGGCCGGGCTCCTCTCGCGCGGAACGGCATCTGGTCCACGGGAACGCCGAACCGCTGCACGTGCACTTTCTCGGGCGGCGCGCCGAGCTCGAGCAAGCGGTCGCGCAGAAACGGGCCTTCGACGAGCAGCAGGTCCGCGTGTTCGAAGAGCTCGCGGAGCCGCTTCGGCCAGTCTGCGTTCCCCGATCCGTCGGCGATCCACCACGACCACCAGGGAGCGAGCGCGGGCGCAATGTCGTCACCGAGGAAGGTGACCACGAGCGGCAGGTCCAGTCGCCGCTTCAGCTCGAGCATCCGCCAGGCAACCGGGCCGAAGTAGGCGTGGATGATCCGCGCGCCGCGACGGTGCAGGATCCCCTCGGCCCACTCGATGAAGGCGCGCGGGTCGGCGTCCGAGCGCAT
>DHWI01000094.1:3657-3837 GCA_002413095.1 Thermoleophilia bacterium UBA5186 | reverse complement strand
GGCGGGAGCCGGGTGAGCAGCCGCCGCAGAGCGAGCCCGCTCGACCACAGCGTGGTCTGCCGGGCACCGCGCCTGCCCGCGTAGACGTAGAAATCGTCCGCCAGCTCCGCCGGAATCTCGGCGCTGATCGCCGTCGACTCGCGGTCGCGCGTGAGGCAGATCGCCTTCACGCGTCGCAGC
>DHWI01000094.1:2709-3522 GCA_002413095.1 Thermoleophilia bacterium UBA5186 | reverse complement strand
CGCGCGCGAGCAGCCAGCCGACCTCGACCTTCACCGGATCGGCGCGCCAGTCGGGGTGGTGGTGGAGGCCGACCTGCCCGACCAGCCGGCCGGTCGCCTTCTCCTCGACCGCCCACTCGCCGAACCGGTGGCGTTCCCAGTGGCCGATCAACTTGCGAATCGCGCGACGCGCCTCGACGTCCGAGAACACCGCGACCATGGCCGCTGCCGCGCGCTTCGTCCGGTAGCGCAGCCCGGAGCCGAGGTAGCGCATGACGTCGTCGTCCCGAAGCAGCTGGGCGTAGGCAGCCGTGTCCTGCTCGCGCCAGGGACGGAGCCGCAGGCGCGGCGTCTCGATCGTCGGTGCGGCCGTCCGCGGCGCAGGGCTGAGAGTTACTGTTGGCATATCCTCGAGGTCGGACCGGTTTGACGTTGCGCCCGAACGGCGGCTTACCGATGCGCTCGAGCGACGCTAGCTACTTAGTGGAAGGCTTCTGTCGCTCGAGCTGCCGTGCACGCACGCGGTCGATCGTCTCCTGCATCTGCTTCCGCGCCACTCGGCCCCGTTCGATCAGCTTGCGGAACTCTTCTCGATCCTCGGGCGTCCGGTCCTTCACTTCTCCTCCAGCATGCGCGCGATCCGTTCCAACTTGGAGTCGATCTCCATCAGGAGTGTACCGAGGCCGTTGAGCAGCTCGACCATGTCGTCGAGCCGCGGATCGGGCTGCAAGACGTCCGAATCGGACTGGGCGGCGACGGGCTCTGCCGTCGGCGCCGGCGTCCACGCGGACGGTGTCCCCTAGTGATTCCTTCTCAATGGGATCAGCGTGGTTA
>DHWI01000094.1:0-2630 GCA_002413095.1 Thermoleophilia bacterium UBA5186 | reverse complement strand
TGGTCCTCGAGCTTCAGCGCGAGCTCGACGCCGGACAGGTTTAGGCCCAGCTCCGTCGTGAGCCGCTGGATCACGCGCAGCCGCTCGACGTCGCGCTCGGAGTACAGGCGCGTGTTCCCGGCGGTGCGCTTCGGCCGCACCAGCCCTTTCGCCTCGTAGATCCTGAGCGTCTGCGGGTGCATGCCGACGAGCTCGGCGGCGACGCTGATCATGTAGATCGGGCGGTCGTCCATCAAGTCCACTCCTGCTTGAGCTCGTCGAGCCTGCGCGTGATCGCGTCAAGCGGACCGGCTCCCGGCTGCCGCCCGACAGAGATCCACAACGCTGCAAAGAACAACACGAACGCGAGGCACGTGAGCGCGACGGCCGCCGCGGTCGCCGACTCGCCGACACTGAACCAGGCGACCGCGAGGATCCCCGAAAAGACAAGATCGCGGACAACTGTGGAGGCGAGGCGCAGCGGTCGCCGCAACCGGGCGCGCACGGCCAGCCAAAGGAAATCCGATCCGAAGGCACCGGCAGCTACCCATCCAAGCGGCCACTCGGCCGCAAACGCCAGCCCGAGCGCGACCGCGACGACCGCGGTCGCACCGAATGCCGTCGGTGCCCAGTACTTCCGAAGGAAGAGCGTCACGAGAAGAGCTCCTCGCGCGGGTTCTCCTTGGAGACCTTCTGCAGCTCCTCGAGGGCCTTCTTCTCCGCCTTCGAAAGCTTCTTGGGGACGCTCACGCGCACGCGCGCGAGGACGTCGCCCTTGCCGCCGCCGTTCAGCTTCGGCGCGCCGCGGCCCTTGATCCGGAGCAGCTTGCCGCTCTCGGAGCCGGCGGGAACCTTGAGCGAGACGGGGCCATCGGGTGTCGGGACCTCGACGGTGGCGCCGAGCGCGGCCTCCGCGTAGGTGATCGGGACCTCGACGACGAGGTCGGCGCCGCGCCGCTCGTACAGCTTCGACGGCTCGACGCGCGTGACGACGAAGAGGTCGCCCGCGGGCCCGCCGCCGTAGCCGGGCTCGCCCTTGCCCTTCAGGCGGATGCGCGTGCCGTCCTTGACGCCGGCGGGAATCTTCACCGTGTAGCGCTTCGTGCGTCGCTCGCGGCCCGTGCCGTGGCAGCGCGCGCAAGGCTTCTCGATCACGGTGCCGTTTCCACGGCAGCGCGGGCACGGCTGCGAGAGCGCAAAGAGCCCCTGGCTCTCGGAGATCATGCCGCGGCCGTTGCACTCCGGGCAGATAACCGGGCTCGTCCCGGGCTGCGCGCCCGAGCCGTTGCACTCGCGGCAGGCCGCGGTGACCTCGACCGGGATCTTCGTCTCGATCCCCTTCAGCGAGTCCCCGAAGGACAGGTTGACGGTCACCTCGAGATCGGAGCCGCGCTGCGGCTGGGGCCCTCGGCCCCGCGCGCTCGAGGCGCTGCCGCGGTTGAAGATCCCGCCGAACAGGTCGCCGAGGTCGCCGACGTTGCCGCCGAAGTCGAAGTTGAAGCCGCCGGGACCGCCCGCCGGACCGGGGCCGGGACGTCCGTTCGTCGAGCCGAAGCGGTCGTACTGCTTGCGCTTCTCGTCGTCCGAGAGGACGTCGTAGGCGGTCTGCACCTCCTTGAAGCGCTCCTCCGCCGACGCATCGCCGGGATTGCGGTCGGGGTGGTACTGCCGCGCGAGCTTGCGGTATGCCTTCTTGATCTCGTCGGCCGAGGCGCCCTTCTTGACGCCCAGGGTGTCGTACAGGTTCGCCACTTAGACCTCGGGCTGAACCGGGGTCGCGACGGCGACGCGCGCCGGACGAACGACCTTCTCGCCGAGCCGGTAGCCCTTCTGGAGGACGTTCACGATCGAGCCCTCCTCGGCCTCTGACGGCTGCGAGAGCACGGCCTCGTGGACGTGCGGATCGAACTTCCCGTCGGTCTCGATCTCGGCCACGCCCTGCTTGCCGAGCGCGTCGGCGAGCTGGCGATGGACGAGCCTGACGCCTTCCTCGAGCTTCGCCTCTGCGTGCTCTCCCGCCGCCTCGAGCGCGCCTTCGAGCGCGTCGAGCACGGGCAGCAGCTCGGTGACGAGCCGCTCGGTCGCGCGCTCGGCGAAGGCCGCCTGGTCGCGCGAGGCCCGCTTGCGGTAGTTCTCGAAGTCCGCGGTGACGCGCTGGAGCCGGTCGAAGTAGTCGTCCCGCTCCGTCTCGGCGGCGTCGAGGCGGGCCTGCAAACCATCTTCTGCAGGCTCGGAAGCATCGGGGGGCACCGGGGGAACCTCCCGGTTCCCCCCGTCCCCCTCCACTGGTCCGCTGTCGCGGACAGACGGCTGCGCCGTCGGCTCCGTCGTCATTACGACGTCTTCGCCTCTTCCTCGTCGACCACCTCGTAGTCGGCGTCCTCGATCACCTCGTCGTCGGAGCCGCCGTCGGTGGTGCCGTTGCCGCCCGCGGAGGCCTGCTGTGCGCTCGCCTGCGCGTAGAGCACCTCGGCGAGCTTCTGCGAGGCCTCCTGAAGGGCGTCGGTCTTCGCGCGGATGTCCGCCACGTCGTCGCCCTCGAGCGCCTGCTTCAGCTCCATGACCCGGCCCTCGATCGTCGAGGCGTCTGACTCGTCGAGCTTCTCGCGATGCTCCTTCAGGGAACGCTCGGTCGCGTAGGCCAGGCTCTC
>DHWI01000184.1:512-2600 GCA_002413095.1 Thermoleophilia bacterium UBA5186 | reverse complement strand
TTCATCCTGCTGGAGGACGAGTTCGGCGCGTTCAACCTGATCGTCCCACCGCCGGTGTACGACCGCTTCCGCGCGATCGTGCGCGGCGAGCCGCTGCTGCTCGCACGCGGCAAGTTCGAGCGCCACGACCGCAACGAGAACATCCTCGTCACCGAGCTCGAGACGCTTGGCCCACTGGCGCGCGAGCAGGCCGACCGCGCGGACGTCCATGGCTCATTGCCCGGCGCGCACCACTTCGGCCACGGCCGCGGGCGGCGCTAGTGCTGATGCCGGCTGGCCGGGTGGGCATGGCCGGACAGCGTGAAGGCGCTGTTCACAAGCGCGAGATGCGTGAACGCCTGCGGGAAGTTGCCGACGAGGCAGCCGCGTTCTGGGTCGTACTCTTCGGATAGGAGGCCCAGGTCGTTCCGCAGCGCGAGCAGCCGCTCGAACAGCCGGCGGGCGTCCTCGTCGCGTCCTTGCAGGTAGAGATTGTCGACCAGCCAGAAGCTGCAAGGGAGGAAGACCCCCTCGGTGCCCTCGATCCCGTCCACGCCGACCTCGTGCTCCGCGCTCTCGTAGCGGTCGACGAATCCACCGCGTACCAGATCGCGCTCGATCGTCGCGACGGTGCTCACCACCCGTTCGTCCTCCGGCGGCAAGAACCCAACCAGCGGGATCAGGAGCACGCTGGCATCGAGGAGCTTCGAGCCGTATGACTGGACGAATGCGCCGCGCTCGGCGTCGAACGCTTCTCGGCAGACTTCGTCGTGGATTTCGGCGGCGATCGCCCGCCAGCGGTCGGCAGGCCCTTCGCGACCGTAGAGTTGGACGGCCTTGACTACGCGGTCGAACGCGACCCAAGCCATCACCTTCGAGTGCGTGAAGTGGCGCCGGCCGCCGCGAACTTCCCAGATTCCCTCGTCGGGCTGGCGCCAGCCGGTCTCGAGCCAGTCGAGCATCGCCCGTGTGAGCGACCACGCAGCGGACGAAGGCTCGAGGCCGTGCTGCCGGCCCTGGTGGAGCGTGTCGGTGACTTCCCCGTAAACGTCCAGCTGAAGCTGGCCGGACGCGGCGTTGCCAATCCGCACCGGGCGCGACTCCTGGAAGCCAGAGAGCCAGGTCGCCTCCCACTCGAACAGCCTTCGCTCGCCCGCGACGCCGTACATGATCTGAAGGTCGGCCGGATCACCCGCCACGGCCCGTAGGAGCCAATCGCGCCACCGGCTCGCCTCTTCCTTGTAGCCCGCGTTCAACATCGTGAGGAGCATCAAGGTCGAGTCGCGGAGCCAGCAGTAGCGGTAATCCCAGTTGCGCGGGCCTCCGATCCGCTCTGGCAGCGACGTGGTGGGGGCGGCGACGATTCCGCCGGTGGGCGCATAGGTGAGCGCCTTAAGTGTGAGCAGCGAGCGATGGACGGGCTCGTGCCATTCGTGCAGGTGCTCGCACTGCGCCGCCCAGTCGCGCCAGAACTCCTCCGTGTCATGCAGCGCGTGTTCGGCGTCGATGGCGCGCGGCGGCTCTTCGTGCGAGGCGTACCAAGTAAGGACGAACGGGACGCGCTCCCCCTCTTCGACGTCGAACTCGCCGACGGTGCGCATGTTCTCGCCTCGCACATCCACCGACGTGCGAAACGCGAGCGCGTCAGGCCCTGCAACGGCAAGCCGTGTCCCGTCCACGTTCCGGACCCACGGGACTACGGAGCCGTAGTCGAAGCGGATCACGAGCTCGGAGCGCATCCGGACCGTGCCGCGCAGAGCCTCGACGATGCGCACGACGTCCGGCGCCTCGCCCCGCGGCGGCATGAAGTCGATCACCCGCACCAGGCCGTCGTCCGTCTCGAAGACGGTCTCGAGCACGAGCGTGTCGTGCCAGTAGCGGCGCGAGAGGCTGCGCCAACCGTCCACGGGCCGCATTGCCCAGCAGCCGTTCTCCTCGTCGCCAAGCAATGCCGCGAAGCACGCGCCGGAGTCGAAGCGCGGGAAGCAGAGCCAGTCGATCGTCGCGTCGCGGCTGACGAGTGCCGCGGTCTGGAGATCGCCGATCAGTCCGTAGTCCTCGATCGCCCAGGCCATTGCCGTCTATGTGTCCTCGAGCTCGAGCGCGAAC
>DHWI01000184.1:0-163 GCA_002413095.1 Thermoleophilia bacterium UBA5186 | reverse complement strand
CGGCAATCCCGCCCACGTCGTAGGCGATCGCGGGCACGCCCGCGCCGAGGGCCCGAAGCAGAGCGCCGCTCTGGTCCAGCTCCGGGCGATACGGAAAGAGCGCCACCGTCGCCTCCCCGAGCGCGCGGTCGAGCTCCGCCTCCGGCAGGTAGCCGAGCCGCCA
>DHWI01000228.1:1640-10808 GCA_002413095.1 Thermoleophilia bacterium UBA5186 | reverse complement strand
CCGTTCGACGAAGCGCTGGCGCTGCCGACCGAGCACGCCGTGCGACTCGCGTTACGGACGCAGCAGGTGATCGCGCACGAGACGGGCGTCGTGAACGCGATCGACCCGCTCGGCGGCTCGTACCACGTCGAGGACCTGACGAACAGGATCGAGGCCGAGGCGTACGACTACTTCCACCGGATCGACAAGCTCGGCGGCGTGGTCGAGGCGATCAAGCAGAACTTCTTCCAGCGCGAGATCGCGGAGGCGTCATTCCGCTACCAGTCGGAGGTCGAGGCAAAGCAGCGCGTCATCGTCGGCGTCAACCGCTACGAGCTCGAGGACGAGCCCGAGCTCGAGCTCCACCGGATCGACCCGACGCTGGAGGGCAAGCAGATCGACCGCGTCCAGGCGCTCCGCGCGCGACGCGACCCGGCCGCGGTGGAGCGTGAGCTTGCACGCCTGACGGAGGGTGCGGCGCGCGACGACGTGAACCTGATGCCGATCATCGTCGACGCGGCGCGCGCCTACGTGACGATGGGCGAGATGTGCGACGCGCTGCGCAGCGTCTGGGGCGTGTGGAGAGAAACGCCTGTCTTCTAACTTGCGAAGCCCCAGACGCCAACGTAATCCCGTTCCAGGCTTCAGCCTGGCTCGGGCGTATTCCGGGTTGCATGCCGTCCCAAGAGAGGTTAGACGCCGCTTCCCGCCAACGCGAAGCCCAACTATCCGAAGGGACGGCTGAGCCCGGCCTGGTTCCTCGTCCCGGCGTGCTGCTCGGGCTGATCGTGCTCGTCCCGCTCGGGATCGCGATCGTCAACTGGCGCCGCGGCGTGCGAGCCGCGCGCGCGTACCGAGCCGGTCGAGGGCCGTAGACTTCCGGCGATGGCGAGGAAGATCCGAGTCGTGATCGCGAAGCCCGGCCTCGACGGGCATGACCGCGGCGCGAAGATCATCGCCCGGGCGCTCCGCGACGCCGGCATGGAGGTGATCTACACAGGCCTGCACCAGACGCCGGAGCAGATCGTCGAGACGGCGATCCAGGAGGACGCCGACGCCGTGGGGATCTCGATCCTCTCGGGCGCGCACATGACGCTCGTCCCGAAGATCGTCGACGGGCTGCGCGACAACGGGGCGGAAGACGTCCTCGTCGTCGTCGGCGGCACGATCCCCGCGCAGGACGCGCGAGAGCTGAAGGACGGCGGCGTCGCCGAGGTGTTCACCCCGGGCGCTCCGACCGGCGAGATCGTCGAGTTCCTGCGCGAGCGCGCCGCCGAGGTGGCGACCTGACGGTCTCCGTCGCGCGGGAGGGCGCGGTCGCGATCGTGACCGTCGACCGCCCGGACGCGATGAATGCGCTCGACCGGCCGACGCTCGAGGAGCTGCGCGACCGGCTGCGCGAGCTTGTGGACGACTCGGAGGCGCGCGTCGTCGTCCTGACGGGATCGGGCGACCGCGCGTTCGTCGCGGGAGCGGACATCAGGTACATGAGCGGCCTCGGGGTCGACGACGCTCGCGGGTGGGGCGCGCTCGGGCACGAGGCGACGCGTCTACTCGAGACGATGGCCAAGCCGACGATCGCGGCGATCAACGGCTTCGCGCTCGGCGGCGGCTGCGAGCTCGCGCTCGCGTGCGACCTGCGCTACGCCTCCACGCGCGCCAAGCTCGGCCAGCCGGAGATCAACCTCGGGATCATCCCCGGCTGGGGCGGCACGCAGCGTCTCGCGCGCGTCGCTGGGCTCGGGTTCGCAAAGGACCTGATCCTGACCGGCCGGGTCGTCTCGGCGGATGAGGCGAAGGAGGCCGGCCTCGTCGACCTCGTCGTCGAGCCGGAGGAGCTGCTGCCGCGGACGCTCGAGACGGCGAATCTGCTCGCGTCGAAGAGCCCGCTCGCGCTTGCGGCTGCGAAGGCGGCGCTCAACCGCGCGCTCGGAGGCGCCGAGCACGCGCGGGCGCTGGAGGACGAAGCCTCCGATTTCGCCGGCCTCTTCGGCAGCGAGGACGCAAAGGAGGGCCTCGCAGCCTTCGCCGAGAAGCGCGAGCCGAGGTTCGTGGGACGCTAACGTTCGGCGGTGAGGTAAGGGAGCGCAGACGGCCGCGTGGCTAAGCCACACGGCCTGAGGTCGGCGCCGCCGAGTCGGGGCCTAGGTTTGTAGGCCGCTGAGCTAAGGCGCCAGCTGGATCAAGGCGGCGCTGAGCGCGCCGTCGTCGCCGCGCTGCGCCTTCAGCGTCGCAAGCGCGGGCTGCGTCCAGACGACGACTTGCGCGCCTTTCCGCGCGTTCAGCAGGCTCGCGACGCTCGCGGTCACCCCGCCGCCGATCCTCGCCACCGACTGGACGAGCGCCGTCGGCGGCACGGTGAGCGTCAGTGTCTGCCTCAGGTTCGTCAGCTTCAGGTTCGACGGCCAGGCCTGGAGCGACGTCAAGTTCATCTGCAGCTTCGCGGGCGTGGCGGCAACGACGGTTCCGGTCAGCGACAGGGCGAACGGCGTGCCCGGGACCGCCGAAAAGAGCAGGTGCTGCGCCTTCTGGAGGTACGGATACGGATCGACCGCACCCTTCCCGTTCGGGTGCACCTCGAAGTGCAGGTGCGGGTGGATCCCGTTCGCGTCGCCCGAGTCGCCGACATAGCCGACCTGCTGTCCCGCCTGCACGTGCGCGCCGGCCTTGAGCCCGCGTGCGTACGCGACCCCAGCGACGCACTTGCCCTTGTTGTCGTTCCCGCTGCCGAGGTCGTTGTTCAGGTGGATGTACAGGTACGTCGTCCCGCTGTCCCCGTAGAGGTAGAGCATGCAGCCGGCCGCTGCCGAGGTCGTCCAGAATTTGACCTTGCCGGACTCGGCAGCGACGGCGGCCGCCTTGCGCGGAGCCATGATGTCGTTCCCCTCGTGGCGTCCCTGCGGCCGGGGGTCGCCGAAGTCGTCCGAGTACATCGTCGGCCCGACGACGGGGAAGATGATCTTCGGCGGCGTCTTGTTGGGCGGGGTCTGGGCGGTCGCCGAACCGCCAGCGGCCGCAAGGCCGAGTCCCAGCAGAAGGAGAAGTACCCCTCGGGCTGTCGTCCGGTGGCGTCTCATCAAGCTCCGGTGCGCTGCTCGAAGCGCGTCACCCTAGCAGCGCCGGTAGACGCCTTCCAAGCACAGGCCCATCGTTAGAGTCCCGGCCGTGAAGATCGCAGTCTGCGTCAAGCACGTTCCGGAGGCCGCGTCGCGCCGCATCGACCCGTCGACCAAGCGCCTGGACCGCTCCGGCGAGGGTGCCTTGAACGCCTTCGACGCGAATGCACTCGAGGAGGCGCTGCGGCTGAAGGACGCGTCCGGCGAGGGCGAGGTCGTCGCCGTCTCGATGGGGCCGCAGAAAGCATCGGACACGCTTCGGAAGGCGCTCGCGATGGGCGCCGATCGCGCCGTGCTCGTGAGCGACGAAAGCGCGGCCGGGTCCGACCTGGTCGCCACGAGCTACGCGCTCGGGAAGGCACTCGCGCGCGAGGAGCCGGATCTCGTCCTGCTCGGGCAACAGGCCTCGGACTCCGACGGCGCAGTGCTCTGGGCCGCGATCGCCGAGCGGCTGCGAAGGCCGATGATCTCCCAGGTCGCGGAGCTCACGGCGAGCGACGGCAAGGTGCGTGGCAAGCGCCAGACCGAGTTCGGCTACGACGTGATCGAGGCGCCGCTTCCGGCGGTGGTCGCCGTCTCGGACGCGATCAACGAGCCCCGCTACCCGTCCCTCAAGGGGATCATGGGCGCGAAGAAGAAGCCGCAGGAGACGCTGTCGCTCGACGATCTCGGCGTCGAAAGCGAGCGCGCCGGTGAGGCGGGCTCGAAGACCGAGGTGCTGGGCCTGACCGACCCTCCGGCCCGCGGCGACTCCCGTCGGATCGAGGACGACGGCAACGCGGCCGAGCAGATCGCCGAGTTCCTGGCGGAGAAGCGCCTCATATGAGCATCCTGGTCTTCCTCGAGCACCACGGGAACGAGCTCCAGAAAGGCTCGCTCAGCGTGCTCTCGAAGGCCGCGTCGCTCGGCGCGGGCGACGTCTACGGTGTCGTGGCCGGCTCCGGGGTTCGCGAGCTCGCCTCGGGAGCGGGGAAGTACGGCGCGTCCAAGGTCTTCGTCGCCGACGATCCGGCGCTCGAAGCGCCGCTGCCGCAGCCGCGCGTCGACGTCATCGCGACCCTCGTCCGCGAGCAGAGCATCGACACGGTTCTCCTGGCGCAGTCCGTGCTGGCGGCAGACGTCGCCGCGGGACTCTCGGCGCGGCTCGACGCGGGGCTCAATTGGGAGCTCGTGGACATCGAGGAGCAGGACGGCAAGCTCGTCGGCACACGCCCGGCGCTTGCCGACTCGGTCTATGTGCAGGTCGGCTGGAAGGGCGAGCCCTGCATCGGGATCTTCCGCTCCGGAACGTTCGACCCGAAGGAGACCGGCGGCGAGGCCGAGGTCGTCGACACGCCGGTCCAGCTCGAGGACTTCTCGACCGCCGCGACCATGATCGAGCAGGCGCACGAGGAGCAGCAGGGCCCGTCGATCGAGGACGCCGACGTGATCGTCGCCGGCGGGCGCGGGCTCGGCGGTCCGGAGAACTTCACTTTGGTCGAGGAGCTCGCGAAGGCGCTCGGCGGCGCGGTCGCGGCCACGCGTGCGGTCGTCGACGCGGGCTGGTACCCGTACGCGACGCAGGTCGGTCAGACCGGCAAGACCGTGTCGCCGAAGCTCTACGTCGCGTGCGGCATCTCCGGCGCGATCCAGCACAAGGTCGGGATGCAGTCCTCGAGCGTGATCGTCGCGATCAACAAGGACCCGAACGCGCCGATCTTCGAGTACTCCGACCTTGGCGTCGTCGGCGACGTGCACGAGGTCGTGCCGAAGCTGACCGAGCTCGTCAAGCAACGCAAACGCTCCGCGTCCTAGGATCGCGCTCCGGGCCATGCGAAGTAGGGACATATGACCAAGGGTCGGGCGTCGGTCCGTCCGGCCGACTATCCGCCTCCGTTCGACGCGGCGGAGGCGATCGCCGCGCCGAGCGACCCGCCCGACGAGCGGATCGACGTCGGCCTGCTGATCGTCGGCGCCGGCCCG
Source organism: Thermoleophilia bacterium UBA5186 (assembly GCA_002413095.1). Lineage (GTDB taxonomy): Bacteria > Actinomycetota > Thermoleophilia > Gaiellales > Gaiellaceae > UBA5186. Next base: position 5,751 of record DHWI01000228.1, on the reverse strand, counting down.
GCGGGGCTCGCATGCGCGATCCGCTTCGGGCAGCTGCTGGAGGACGCGCCCGAGCTCGCCGAGCGGCTGGGCGACGTCCCGGTCGCGGTGGTCGAGAAGGGCAAGCAGCCGGGCTCGCATCTCCTGTCGGGCGCGGTCGTCAACCCGCGTGCGCTCCGCCGACTCTTCAAGGACCGCGAGAAGAAGGTCGAGGACATGCCGTTCTACGGCCCCGTGCACGCGGAGTCGGTCTATTTCCTGACTCCGAAGTCGAAGACGCGTATCCCCGCACCGCCGACGATGCGGAACCACGGGAACTACGTCGCTTCGCTCTCCCAGCTCAGCCGCTTCCTCGCCGAGGAGGCGGAGTCGGCGGGCGCCACGATCCTTCCCGAGACCGCTGCCGACAAGCTACTGGTCGACGGCGCGCGCGTGCTCGGGATCCGCACCGGCGACAAGGGACGCGGCCGGCACGGCGAGCCGTTGCCGAACTTCGAGGCGGGCTCGGACCTCGTCGCGCGTGTGACCGTGCTTTCGGAGGGCACGCAGGGGCACCTCACCGGCGCGGCGATCGAGCGCTTCGGCCTCCAGGGCGAGAACAACCAGGTCTGGGCGCTCGGCGTCAAGGAGGTCTGGCGCGTCGCTGCTCCGCTCCGACGCGTGATCCACACGATGGGCTGGCCGCTCCGCGCCGGCGCCCGCTACCGGGAGTTCGGCGGCTCGTTCTGCTACCCGATGGGCGAGGACATGGTCACGCTGGGCATGGTCGTCGGGCTCGACTACCGCGACGTCGAGCTGTCACCGCACGACCTGCTGCAGGAGCTGAAGACGCACCCCTTGTTCCGCCGGATCCTGCGCGGCGGCGAGCGCCTCGCCTGGGGCGCGAAGACGATTCCCGAGGGCGGCTTCCTCTCGCTCCCGAAGCGGCTGCACGCCCCCGGACTCCTCCTCTGCGGAGACGGCGCCGGGATGGTGAACGTGCCCGCCCTGAAAGGGATCCACTACGCGATCGAGTCGGGTGCGCTCGCCGCAGAAGCTGCCTTCGCCGCGCTCCGGCCCGGCCAGACCCCATGGACCCCGGGCGCGCTCGAAAGCTATGACGAGGCGATCCGCGACAGCTTCATCTGGACCGACCTGCAGGAGGTGCGGAACATGCGGCAGGCGTTCGGCAAGGGCTTCTGGCTCGGCGGAGCGCTCGCCGGGGCGATGACCGCGACGAAGGGCCGGTTCCCGCCGAAGCCGCTCGGCACCGAGCCGGACTCCGCGCAGACGCTGATCCGGACGAATCGCGCGCGGCGCTATCCCGCGCCGGACGGGAAGCTCACGTTCGACAAGCTCTCCTCCGTCTATGCGTCGGGCAACAAGACGCGCGACGACCAGCCGAGCCACATCCGGATCGCCAATCCGGTCGCGCGTGACATCGGGGAGGCGTGGGTGCGGATGTGCCCGGCCCAGGTCTACGAGCTCGCCGACGGCGGGTCGGGCGACGAGGTGACCGTGCAGGTGACCCCGTCGAACTGCGTCCAGTGCGGCGCGATCACGGCCAAGGGCGGGCGCCTCACTCCGCCGGAGGGCGGCTCCGGTCCCGAGTACACGCTGACCTAGCGGGAAACCGACACTGGCGCACTCTCGTAGGAAAGGCATGCGAATCCGCTTGACAGTCCTCCTGGTGACGTGGCTCCCGCTCCTCGTGTTCCTCGCGGGCTGCGGCAAGGGCAAGAAGTACTAGCGCTCAGGGCCGCGCGTACGATCCGGGCGTGACCGCAGCGGAGGTGCTGACCCTCGACGACGTCCTCGCGGCGCGCGGCCGGATCGCCGATCGCCTGCACCGGACGCCGACTTTCGGCTCTGCCACCCTCTCCAAGCGGATCGGCGCGACCGCGCACCTCAAGGCCGAGCTCTTCCAGCGCACAGGCTCGTTCAAACCGCGGGGCGTCTTGAACATCCTGGGTCAGCTCTCCGACGAGGAGCGCGCCCGCGGCGTCGTCGGCATCTCGGCCGGAAATCATGCCCAGGCGCTCGCCTACTGCGCGGCCCTCGAGGACATCCCGTGCCTCGTGGTCATGTACAAGGGCGGCAATCCGACCAAGATCGCGGCGACGCTCGAGTACGGCGCGGAGGTCGACCTGGAAGCCCCGGATCCGCACGCGGCCTTCGAACGCCTCGCCGAGGTCAGCGGCGGCCGGGTCCTCGTTCATCCGTTCGACGACCCTCGTGGCATGGCCGGTGCCGGAACCGTGGGCCTCGAGCTCGTCGAGGACGTACCCGACGTCGACGTGGTGGTCGTCCCGGTCGGCGGCGGCGGTCTGATCTCCGGCATCGCGGCGGCGGTGAAGGGGGCGCGGCCGCAGTCCCGTGTGATCGCCGTCGAGCCGGAGCTCTCGCCGGCGCTGCACGAGGGGCTTGCCGCGGGCCATGCGGTTCCCGTCGGTGCGACGACGATCGCCGACGGGCTCAACGCCCCGTTCGCCGGCGACAACTGCCTGGCGATCTGCAAGGAGCTCGTCGACGAGGTCGTGCTCGTGACCGAGGAAGAAATCAAGGCCGGAATGCGTTTTCTCTATGAGAGGGGAAAGCTCGCCTGCGAGCCCGCGGGAGCCGCCGCAACCGGCGCGCTCCTCGCCGGGAAAGTCCCGGTGGAAAGCGGGGAAAACGTCGTTGCAATTGTCTCAGGCGGCAACGTAACCCCTGAAAATGCCTCTGCTATTCTGGGAGAGAAATGAAGACTGAAATCCATCCCGACTACGTCCTCACGACTGTCACGTGCTCCTGCGGGAACACCTTCGAGACGCGGTCGACCAAGCCGGAGCTCCACGTCGAGATCTGCTCCAACTGCCACCCGTTCTACACGGGCAAGCAGAAGCTCCTCGACAGCGGCGGGCGCGTCGAGCGCTTCCAGCGCCGGCTCGAGAAGGCCGGCGGCTCGCGCCGCGGCTAACCGCTCGATGTCACAACCCATAGGAGGACAGGCCGTCCTCGAGGGCGTGATGATGCGCGGCGCGTCGAACTGGGCGGTCGCGATCCGCAAGCCGGACGGCGACATCGCGCAGGTCTCTCGTCCCGTCCAATCGGCGATGGCGCGGCACTGGGTGCTGCGCCTGCCGGTCATCCGTGGGGTCGTCGCGCTCGGAGAGTCGCTGACGATCGGCTTCCGCGCGCTCGCGATCTCCGCCCACTACGCGGCGCAGGAGGAGCGCGCCGACGGTGACGAGGCGGCCGCGGAAGAGATCGAGACCGAGCTCTCGCGTGGCGCGCTGATCTTCGCCTTCGCGATCGCGATCGGCTTCGCGCTCATCCTCTTCAAGGTCACGCCCGCGCTGATCACCGACTGGATCGGGATCAAGGCGGGCTGGTTCGTGATCGTGGAGGGTGCGATCCGCGTCTCGATCTTCGTCGCGTACCTGGGCCTCATCTCGCTACTGCCCGACCTCCGGCGCGTCTTCCAGTACCACGCCGCCGAGCACAAGGCGATCAACGCCTACGAGGCGGGGGAGGAGCTCGAGCCCGAGCGCGTGCAGAAGTTCAGCCTGATCCACCCGCGCTGCGGGACGGCGTTCCTGCTCTGGGTGATGGTGATCGCGATCTTCGTGTTCGCGTTCTTCGGCCGGCCGGCCTGGTACTGGCTGATCGCGAGCCGGATCCTGCTCCTGCCGGTGATCGCCGGGCTCGCGTACGAGCTGATCCGCTTCGCCGGCAAGCACACGGGCAATCGCATCGTCCTGACCGTGCTGGCGCCGGGACTCTGGCTGCAGCGGCTCACGACCCGCGAGCCCACGCTCGACCAGCTCGAGGTGTCGATCCGTGCCCTTCGTGAAGTCCTAGCGCTCGAGGGGCGAAGCGACCCCAACGAGCGCAAGGTCGAGATCATGGCCTAACCGAGACTTTGTGGCTCTGAGCCACTATCTCGGGTTCGGACACAGAATCGTGCGTCCTTCGGCACAGACGCCCGCATGGACAAGCCGTCGGCGATCGTACGGACGCAGCTGAACCGACTTTGTGGCTCTGAGCCACAAAGTCAGCTGAGGCGCCCGGCCGCAGCGGGGTAGTCTGTCGCGATGCCGAGGGTGCAACGCAGCGCAGACGTCGTGTGGGAGGGGAACGTTTCCCGCGGACACGGCACGATTCAGTGCGG
>DHWI01000228.1:0-1578 GCA_002413095.1 Thermoleophilia bacterium UBA5186 | reverse complement strand
ACGAGCCCGGAGGAGCTGGTCGCAGCGGCGCTCGCCGGCTGTTTCGCCATGGCGCTCTCGGCCGAGCTCACGAAGGCCGACACGCCGCCGGAGCGGCTCGAGGCGCGCGCCCTCGTCACGCTCGACGAGGTCGGGGATGACCACCGGATCACGACGATCGACCTCAGCGTCGTCGGGCACGTGCCCGGCATCGACGACGAGACCTTCCAGCAGGCGGCCCGCGCGGCCGAGCAGGGCTGTCCAATCTCGAACGTGCTGAACGCCGAGATCCGGCTCGACGCTCGCCTCGCGAGCTGACCGAGACCGACTCGCCGGCCGACCGGCACCGGCTGCGCCAGACCTTCGAGCGCGTCCCCGAGCTCTACGATCGCGCGCGGCCCGTCTATCCGGCCGCGGTCTTCGACGACATCGTCTCGGTCGGCCGGGTGCCAGACACCGGCCGTGTCCTCGAGATCGGGTGCGGAACCGGACAGGCGACGCTGCCGCTCGCCGAGCGCGGCCTCGACGTCGTGTGCGTCGAGCTCGGAGCGGACCTCGCCGCGTTCACCCGACGCAAGCTCGCTGCCTTCCCGAACGTCCGGATCGTCAACGAGCGCTTCGAGTCCTGGGAGCCCGACGGCGAGTTCGACGCGGTCGTGTCGTTCACCGCGTTCCACTGGATCGACCCGGAAGTCCGCTTCGCCAAGACCTCCCGGATCCTGCGGCGCGGCGGCGCGCTGGCGGTCGTCGAACCTCATACGGTGCTGAACGACGATCCCTTCTGGACCGAGGTTCAGGAGGACTACGACGCGGTCGTGCCGAGCCCGGAGAATCGCCCGCCGCTACGCGCCGAAGAGATCGGCGACCTGATCGACGAGATCGACGCGAGCGGAGTGCTCCGCAATGTCGCTGTCCGACGTCACCGCTGGGACGTCCGCTACACGGCCGACGAGTACATCGCGCTCATCGCGACCTACTCGCCCAACCTCGATCGCGACGAGGAAACACGCGAACGGCTCTTCGAGCGCATCCACCGCCGCGTGGCGAAGCAGGAGTCCATGCTCACGACGTACCTGGCCACGCTGAACGTGGCGACTACCCTTGTGTGATGGCCGGCATGGAAGACCTGATCGACGAGCTCGACCGCTCCTACCGCGAGACGCAGGAGCGCCTCTCGGATCCTGACGTCTACAACGACCACCGCGAGGCGGCGGAGGTGGGGCGGAAGCTGAAGGAGCTCGAGACCCCGCACAAGCTCGCCGAGGAGTGGCGGACGACGCGTGACGATCTCACCGCGGCGGCCGACGACGGCGAGCTGCGGGAGCTCATCCCCGATCTCGAGCAGCGCCTCGCGGCGATCGAGGAGGAGCTGAAGGTCGCGCTCGTCCAGGCCGACCCGGCCGACCAGAAAGACGTGATCGTCGAGGTCCGTCAGGGCGTCGGCGGCGACGAGGCCGCGCTCTGGGCCGGCGACGTCTACTCAATGCTGAACCGCTACGCCGAGCGCCGCGGCTTCAAGACCGAGCTGCTCGGCTCGAGCCCGAGCGAGAGCGGCGGCTTCAAGGAGGTCACCTTTGCGGTCAAGGGCGACGGCGCCTA
>DHWI01000225.1:10590-11094 GCA_002413095.1 Thermoleophilia bacterium UBA5186 | reverse complement strand
TGAAGGATCCCGCCGACGGCGCCTGCCTCCCGGTGACGATGCCGCGCGGCCAGTTCGACGCTCTGCGGCTCGACCTCGTGGACGGCGAGCGCGTGCACGTCTTCGGGCGGCCGGAGCTGTTCGAGGCGCGCGGCGACTTCCGCCTTCGGGCGCTGTCGATCGAGCGGTTCGGGCTCGGCGACCACCTTGCCGCGCTCGAGCGCTTGAAGACGAAGCTCGGAGCGGAAGGACTGTTCGCGGCCGATCGGAAGCGGCGGCTGCCGCTCGTGCCGCGCCGGATCGGGATCGTGACCGGCAACGACGCTGCTGCAAAGCGCGACCTCCTCACGACGATCACGACCCGGTTCCCGGCGGCCCGGATCGTCGTCGCCGAGACGTACGTCCAGGGGCCGCGCGCGGCGGGCGCCGTCGTCGAGGCGCTAAGGGCGCTCTGCGGCGTCCCGGAGCTTGACGTCATCGTGGTCGCCCGCGGCGGCGGCAGCTTCGAGGACCTCTACGGCTTCA
>DHWI01000225.1:7086-10332 GCA_002413095.1 Thermoleophilia bacterium UBA5186 | reverse complement strand
CGAGCTCGAGCAGATCGTCGAGCGGCTCGAGCGCGGGCAGGCTCCGCTGGACGAGGCGGTCGCGCTCTGGGAGCGAGGCGAGGAGCTCTACCGCTTCTGCCTGGGCAAGCTCGACGCGGCCCAGGGGAAGGTCGAGGAGCTCGCCAAGCTCACCGACAACTAGCGGCGACGCTCGACGCCGCTGACGGAATCGCGACCGCGATCGACTGTCGCCGTGTCCGTTCCGGGGCCGCCGACGACGCGATCCGACCGCCCGTCTCGCGCGAGCAGAAGGTCGTTGCCTGCCTCGCCGTTCAGGAGGTCCCTGCCGGGCCCGCCGACGATCTTGTCGTTCCCGTCACCGCCGGACAGGAGGTCGTTTCCGCCGCCTCCAAGGATCACGTCGTTGCCTCCGCGACCGCAGATGCGGTCGGCGCCCGGTCCGCCAACGAGGCGGTCATTGCCCGGCGTGCCGATCAGCGTCGTCGGGCCGGCCGGCCTGCCAAAGCACAGCGGAACCATGGCCGTGGTGGCTACAGCAGCGACGTTATTGCCCGAATTCGAGTCGCTCGATGTGCTCGTGACCCGCGCGGCGAGGCTGAACAGGTTGATGAGGTTGTTCGAGAGCAGCCCGCTGGGCGCGTCGACGGCGAAGGTCACAGTCACGGTCGTGGACGCCCCCGCGGCAAGAGTTCCGAGCGAGCAGCCGACGTCACGCGTGCCGCTGCTCGGGACGGTGCACGTGCCCTGGCCGGCCGTGGCTGCGGTCGCAACGGCTCCTCCGGCAGCGGTCGAGAGCAGGCGCGGGACCTCGATCGCCAGGGAAACGTTCTCGGCCGGGGCCGGACCGGCATTCGCGACCGCGGCGGTGTACGTGAGCTGCGAGCCTTGCTCGACGGGATCGGGCGAGTCGACGACCGTGAGTGAGAGATCGCTCGCAGGGAGCGTGCAGATGCGGCCGAGCGCTTGCTCGGCGGAGTAGAACGCTTGCAGACGGTAGTAGCTGAGCTCGGGCCCTGGCGCGTCGAGGAACGAGCCGGTGTACAGCGCAAGCCAGAGGAAGAGGTCGTGCTGGATCGCCCAGGCGCCGCGCTCCTGATACGTCGCGTCGTTCGCGCCGCAGGTGTGTCCGGGGCCTTCGCTGTGCCGCGCCTCGTGGGTGATTACGCCCACCAGCCCACTTAGCCCGGAGCCGGACTGCGGGTCGGCCCAGCGCACGGTCGAGAGAGCGGAGAGATTCTGCAGCTGGACGTTGATGACCCGCGCCGGACTGCAGCAGAAGCTCGTGGAGATGTCGCCACGGAAGCGGATCCCGTCGATCGCGTTGTTCAGCCAGGTGTACAGCGGGAGCGACGTCCAGGGCAGCGGCCGCGTGAACTGGAGCTGCCGCATCACCCGGAGAGCCTGAAACGCCCGTTCCTGAGCCCGGGTCAGATTGGCGGATCCCGCGGCGGCGGTGCAGACGAGCGTTCCGCCGGTCGGGTCGGACTCGAACGAAAGGCTCAGGTCGGCCGAGATCGCCGCGACGTCGGCAGCGCTCGGGCAGTTTGCGATGAACGCGTCGACCGTGCCCGCGCTCTGGCCTTGCGCGCCGCTCGACCCGAGCGCGCAGGCGATGACGGCGGCGAGCGCGACGATCCCTGAGACGCGGCACATGCTCATAGATTACGTCGCGGCGATGCGAGCGCCCAGGTCGCGCAGGTCAGCCTGGGCGCGCGCCGGGTCGCCGCTCAGCTCGACTGTCTCGACGCCCGGGACCGCTACGTCCACGCGGCCGCCGAAGACGACGCAGCGCACACCCGCAGCCGCGCACCGACGCACGACCGCGCGGGGCGCCTTGCCGCGCAGGGTCGTCGCGTCCACGGTTCCCTCGCCGGTCACCACGACGTCGTAACCGGCCGGGTCGAACCGCACTGCGTCGAGGACGAATTCCGCTCCCGCAACGAGCTGGGCTCCCAGCGCGGCAAGCGCCGCGCCCAGCCCGCCTGCGGCGCCTGCGCCGGGCAGTGCCGCGAACGGCGCGAGCACTTCGTCCGCCGCCAGCTTTTCCTCGAGCTCGCTCGCCTGCTCGACACTCGCACCTTTCTGCGTCGCGAAGAGACGCGCGGCATCCAGGAGCTGAACGTCCACGTCGCAGAGGACGCGGGTCGGCGCGGGCAGCCCGTCGAGGACGGCGCGCAGGCCCCGCCCGCCGTCGACGTTCGCCGTTCCGCCGAGACCGACGAGCAGCGCTCGAGGCGAGCCGACCGCATGGATCAGCCGACCGAGCCCTTCGCTCGACGCCGCGACCGGATCGAGCTGGCCCGGGTCGAGCGGAATCGCCTGCGCGGCCTCCACCACCGCCGTCCCGTCGGGAAGCGCGAGCCACCGCGCCGCCCGCGGCCGCCCGAACGCGTCCACGACCTCCGCCTCGTTCCATTCGCCACCGAGCGCGGCGTGCAGGACGGCGAGCGTCCCATCGCCGCCGTCCGCGACCGGCAGTTCCCTCGCTTCGCTGCCGGCGCCGCGCACGCCCGCTGCAAGGGCAGCCGCCGCGTCAAGCGCTCCGAGCGCCCCTTTGAGCGAGGCCGGAGCGGCGAGGACCCGCACCTACCGGCTCACGTGCTCGCGCTGGAGGGCCTCGCGGGCCTCCGAGGCCTCCTCGTCCTCCGGCACCTCGGCCTGCGAGGCGTCGGGCATCACGCGCACCATCCCGACCGATAGACCCTCGCGCGCGAGGAACAGCAGCCCGACGCCGACGCCGACGGACGCCTCGATCGCTTGCAGCCCGAACCCGAACGCGACCCCGTGCGAGTAAGCGATCCCGTAGCGCGTCAGCGGCAGCGCGATCGCGAACTGCAGGAGCCCGACGTTCCCGGGCCACAAGGGGAAGACCGTCGCGACGTTCATCAGCAGCAGCACGAGCCCGGCGGCGGGCAGTGCGAGGTTGATGTCGAACGCGCGCATGGCCGCCCACACCGCAAGCAGCTGGCAGAGCCAGCCGCACGTCTGGAAGAAGATGGCGCCTGCCGCCGGCAGCGGCTCGCGCATCACCGCAAGGCCCTGCCGTCCCATGACCAGGAGCCGCTTGACCACCCCGAGCTCGTCCAGCGTCGCGCGATTGCGCAGGCGCGCGGTCGCGAGCGCGAACGCGAAGAGCGCAATGCCGATCCCGACGAAGACCTCCAGGCTCGTGATCGCCCAGGCCGGGATCCGCGCGGTCAGGACCACGTAGACGACCAGGATGATCACCGGGATGACGTCGAAGACGCGGTGCGCGAAAACCGT
>DHWI01000225.1:3456-6980 GCA_002413095.1 Thermoleophilia bacterium UBA5186 | reverse complement strand
GCGACGCGCGCGAGCTCGCCGATCCGGCCCGGGAGGAGCGCGTTCGCGAACAGACCGACCGAGAAGGCCGAGAAGACGAGCGGGAAGCGCGGCCGCGGAGCGGGAATCGCCTGCCGAATCACCGTCTGCCACGCGAGCGAGCGCGCCAGCACCGAGACGAGATTGAGACCGATCGCCGCGACGACCCAGCGCCAGCGAACGACGGTGAACGCGTTCCACACCTGGTGCCAGCTCGGGCCGCGCCACCAGAGCAGCCCGACGACGAGGGCCGCGACCGGAAGCAGAAGCGCGAATCGCACCCAGGGGCGCTCGGGGATCCCGCGCTTCACGCCGCCAGCCGTTCGTAGATGCCGGCGAGCCGGCGTCCGATGTCGTCCCACGAATACCGCTCGACCGCGAGCTCCCGCGCGCGCACGCCGAGCGCGACCCGTCGCTCCTCGTCCTCGAGGAGCTCGACGACCGCGTCCGTCAGCCGCTCGGCGTCGCCCGGCGGGAACAGCACCGCCGTCTCGTGCGTCGCCACGTCGCGGTAGCCCGAGATGTCCGACGCGACGACGGGTGTCGCGCAGGCGAACGCGCGCGTGAGCACCATTCCGAAGCTCTCGCCGCCGAGGGACGGCGCGACCAGCGCCTTCGCGGCGAGCAGATCGGCGGTCAGCTCGTCCTGCGAGAGGAAGCCCAGCACGTCGATGCCGTCCTCCGGCACGCGCAGGCGGCTCATCAGCAGCCGCACCGCGAGCGGGTCCGCCCCGGCGACCCGGAGCGTCGCGCCCGTCCGTCGCCGGATCTCCGGCCAGGCGCGCAGCAGGACGTGCAGGCCCTTGCGCTGCTCCTGGCGCCCGGCGAACAGGATCTTGTGCTCGCGCCCGCCCGGGTCGGCCTCCGGCGGGATGAGCACGCCGTTCGGGATCACCTCGTACTCGCCGGGCACCCAGCGCTCGGCGGTCTCGCGCGCCTGCTCCGAGACCGCGATTCGGTGGTCGATCCGCTCGCCGAGGAAGCCCCAGACCGGCTTCGCGAGCTTCATCCAGGTGAGGTCGCCGCTCGCGTGGTGCGTGGCGACCATGGGGCTCGTCGCAAGCGCGAGCGTGGCGATGCAGGGGATCGGCGTCATCGGCTCGTGCAGGTGGACGACGTCGAAGCGCTCCCGCTCGAGGACAGCCTTGATCCGGAAGAGCGAGCGCGGGCTGAGGATGATGTTCGGCAGCGTCCCGTTGGCGGGCACGATCACCGAGCGGCCGATCGGGATCACGTCGTCCGGCGGGTCGCCGTGCCGGCCGACCCGTGGGTGGAGGACGCGCGTGAATTGTCCCGGCGGATCGTTGCCAATGATCGTGCGCGTGTCGATCCCGAGCTTGCGGAGCGCCTCGGCCTGCAGCTCGGCGTGCTCGACGACTGCGCCCCAGAACGACCACGAGTAGGGGACGACTATTCCGACTTTCATGGGCGGGAGACTAGGGCCAGGAACCGCTTGACGTCACGGCGCGAGCGCAGCACGTGCACCTGTTTCCCGGTGGCTTGGCGTGCAATCCGCTCCTCGACCGTCGGCCTGCGCGTGCGCCGGTAGCGCCAGATGTACGTCACGAACGCGAGGAAGTCGCGCGCGCCGACGCGCTCGTCGAGGTACGGCGCAAGGTCGATCCTCGGCCCCGCCCGGCGGCGCCGAATGACGCGCCAGATGCAGAGGAGCGGTGACGGATCGAGGAAGACGATCGTGTCGGCGGCGGCCAGTCGGATCTCCATCGTCCCGCCGTAGTTCCCGTCCATGATCCAGCGCTCACCCTGGACGAGCTGCCGGTTCAGCGCCTCCCACTCGTCCCGGTCCGGCTCGACCCAGCCGGGCTGCCAGAACAGGACGTCGAGGTGCACGACGGGAAGGTCGAGCCGCCGCCCGAGCTCACGCGCGAGCGTCGACTTTCCGGCCCCGCCCGGGCCGATGATCGCTATCCGCTCCACGTTGCGACCGTATCGGGGCGCCCGGGCGCCGCCCAAACCACCCCCAACCACCCCCAAGGGCACACCCGATGCCCCTGCGAACACGCTATCGAGGAGCGTGACGCGGGGCTGTCACCCGACCGTGCCGGAAGCGTGGCAAAGGGCGTGCGCGCCGACCTCAGCCGTTCAGCAGCTGCTGCAGCGCGGGATCGTCGCGGAGCGGATCGAAGTCCGAGTCGGCCCGCGCCGCTTCGCGCCAGCTTGGATCCGCCGCGATCGCCGCCCGTAGGTGCTCGATCGCCGCGTCGCGCTTCCCGGCGAGGCTCTCAAAGCACGCGAGCTGGTAGCGCAGGACGCCCGGCGGGTCGGAGTTCCCTTCAAGGCCGCGCAGCATCAGCTCGATCCCACCCTCGAAATCCTTGCGCTCGTAGAACGCCATCGCCTCGCTGGCGATGCGCCAGTTGGTGTGGATGCCGAGCAGGCGCCGCAACTCCTCGATCGGCTCCGAATGGTCGTCCACGCGGAGATCGAGGACCCGGTCGATGCCCTCGGGAATCTCCGCCGCGGCGCCCGCGCGCTCGACCACCATCGCCGCCGACTGCCGCCCGCGCCGGTCGCCGCCCGCCGCCTCGGCCGCCTCGAGCGCGGCCATCAGCCGCTCGGCGAGCGGGCCGTCCGTCTTCTCGAACGCGCGCTCCATCTCGGCCACCACCTCGGGGCCGGCGAGGATGTTTCCCTGCGCCGCGAAGCCCGGGCCCTGCACGTCGCCGGCCCACTCGTTGCACTCGCTCCCGGTGAAGCTCGCCGCGCGCCCGTCCGCCGTCACGACGCCGAGCTGACGCGTCTCCCGCCCGTCGTCGTCCGCCAGGACGCGCCGCAGCGCCTCCGCGGGCTCCGCGCCGGCCTCGAGCTGCTCGAGCACGCGCGCGCCATACGCGGCCACGCCCGCCGCCTGCGTCGCGACGGCGCCCACGCCCGCCTTCGCCCACGGGACGACCGCGCCCACCGCGAAGTACTTCGACTGCACCGCGCAGCCGACCTCGCCCGCCTCGAGATCCGCACCGACGATCGAGTAGGTCACGCGGGCGATACTAGGGCCGGTGAACCTCGTCGACACGTTGAGCGGGACGATCGGCGTCCGCACGGCAGGCTCGGACGAGGCCGCCCGGGCAGCGGACGCAGTCGCGCAGGCGTTCACGGAGCTCGGCCTGGAGCCCCGCTTCCAGGAGTTCCCGTTGCTCGGCTACGACGCGGAGGAACCGGAGCTCGAGATCGACGGCGAGCGCTGGCCCGCCGGCCCGTGCATGTACGCGCAGCCGGGCGAGGTCGAGGGCGAGGTCCAGCGTCTCTCCGACGGAATCTGGGCCGTCGGTGAGGGCCGAATCAGGCGAACGCCCTTCGGCCGCGGCCCGATCCCCTTCCTCGCCGGACTGAAATACGGCGGCTACCTCGCGACCCCGCCGACGGCGTTCGTCTCGGTCGCCGACTCCGAGCGCCTCCAGGACGGAATGCGCGCGCGCCTCGTCGTCCAGGGCGAGTTCGTCCCGGGCCGGCGCGACCGCAACGTGATCGCCGAGCTCCCGGGCGAG
>DHWI01000225.1:0-3432 GCA_002413095.1 Thermoleophilia bacterium UBA5186 | reverse complement strand
GTCGAGGGCCTGCGCCGCGTCGCCGAGCGCCTCGTTGATCGCAAGCATCCGCGCACCCTCCGCTTCATCGCGTTCGGCGCGGAGGAGATCGGCCTGCTCGGAGCGCGCCGCTACGTGCTCGAGGAGAAGGAAGCAGAGCGCCTCCACCAGATCGTCGGCATGGTCAACCTCGACTGCATCGGCCGCGGAGACAAGCTCCAGCTGCTCGCGGCGCCGGCTGAGCTGCTCGGCCGCGCCGAAGAGCTCACGCGCACCCTGAGCCTGCTCGACCGCTACGAGGTCTCGACCGAGATCAGCGAAGAGGCCGGCACCGACCATGCGCCGTTCGCCGCGGAGAACATCCCGGCGATCAGCGTCCTGCACTTTCCGTACGACGAGTACCACCTGACGAGCGACACCGCGGAGCTCGTCGACGAGCAGCTGATGGACGACGCAGTCGAGCTCGCAACCGCCCTCGTCGAGAGCCAGCTCGCCCGGCCTGTGCCTCGGGCCTAGAGCGAAGCGATCAGAGCCGACGCCTCCTGGCGATCGTGGTCACCGCGCATGCGGTCGAACCACGGGTCAGCAAGGGGATACGTGGCGACCGCGAGCATGACGCCGGCCATGAGCGCGCCGCCGACTAGCGCCGCGCGAAGCACGAGACCGGGCGTCGAGTCGCGCCGAAGCAGCGGCGGCAAACGCCGGACGTAGGCGAGTACGTGGATCGACATCGCTCCGACCCAGAGGATGAAGCTCGCCTTGTGGATGTTGAGCACCAAGTCCGACCTCGGGCCCAGCACGATCAGCGCAACGCCGCTCGCGAACAGCGCCACCGTGGTCGCCACGACGATCGGCGCGACGAGCATCCGCATCACCAGCGCCGGCGGCCCCTTGCTCACGTACTCCGGAGCCCGCCTGTAGTAGCGCATGAACCTGTAGCCCGTGCTCGCCATTTTCAGCGCGATCGGCGGGATCAGCAGCATCCCCAAGAACACGTGCACCGGCAGGAGCAAGCGGAGCGCGAGCAGCGTGGCTCCCTCGACCGCGAGCAGCACGATCAGGACCACCGCGGTGGTAGCGGTGAGGCGCTCGTTCCCGTCGGTCCCGCCGAGGTAGAGTCGCGCTAGTCGCCTGCGTAGCATCTCGATAGTCCAGCAGACGCGGCGGTTACCCGCGAAGGTGAGCGGCGTATCCTCCGCCAATGCGCGAGCGGTTGGTGAAGTACTGGTGGATCTGGCTCGCGATCGCCGTGGTCGCCGTCATCGGCAACGAGTTCTTCGACCGGGACGTGGCCGGCGACAAGAACGGGCATCCCTTCGGGGACTTCCTGGTCGCCATCGTGCTCGTGGGCATCGTGTTCTACGCCTCGGCGTTCGTGGGCCGCCGAAAGGCACGGCGACACTAGAATCCATCCATGGAAGGCCTCGCCGAGCTCCACACGCACCTCGGCGCATCCGTGGCCTCCGACATCCTCTGGTCGATCGCGCACGAGCAGGGGATCGCTCTGCCGGTCAAGGACTACTGGGAGTTCGACCGGCTCGTCACCGTCTCCGACCCGCGCGGTGTCGCCGACCTGAACGCGCTCGACGCGATCTACCACTGGACTGAGCTGATCCAGTCGAGCCCGATCGCCGTCGAGCGGTCGGTGCACGCGGCGATCGGCGGCGCCTTCCGCTCGCAGGGGATCACCACCTTCGAGCTCCGCTTCAACCCGATGAAGCGCAACCGCGGCGGCGAGCGCGACCTCGACCACATCATCCTCGCGGCCGTGCGGGGGCTCGATCGCGCGCGGCTCGAGTACCCGCAGGTGCGCGCGGGGCTGATCCTGATGATGGACCGGACGTTCAACACCGAGCAGAACCTGGTCATCGTCGAGAAGGCGATCCACTGGGCGCCGCGCGGCGTCGTCGGCGTCGACATCGCGGGCCCGCGGCCCGACGGCGGCCGGTACGACTACCGGCAGATCGTCCCGATGGTCGAGACCGCGCGCGAGGCCGGGCTCGGCGTCACGATCCACGTCGGCGAGGAGGGCGGCGACGTGGGTCGCGCGGAGATCGCCGAGGTCGTCGAGGCTCTACGTCCCGACCGGATCGGCCACGGGATTCTCGCCGCCGGCGACCCCGAGCTGATGCGCGAGCTCGCCGACACCGGGATCGTGCTCGAGATCTGCCCCACCTCGAACCTGCTCACCAAGGCATTGCCCGACGAGGACGCGATCCGCAAGACCGTCCGCGCGTTCGTCGACCACGGCGTCCAGTTCACGATCGCCACGGACGGCCCGGAGATGATGCGGACGCACCTCCGCGACGAGCTCGACCTGCTCAAGCGGATTGGCGCACTCGACGAGGACGAGCTCGAGGACGCACGTGTGCGCGGGCACGAGGCGAGCTTCGTCGTGCGGCGCGAGCCGGCGCGCGTCTAGCCGCCGGGGCTACCCGCGACGAAAATCGCGCGCGGTTCGGCCGTCGTCCGTCGCCGCTTCGTGGTCCGCGCCGCGGTCGAGCAGCAGCTGGGCGAGCTCCTCGTCGCCGCTCTGGGCTGCCGCGTGCAGCGGAGTGAATCCGCCCTGCTGGCGGACGTTCGGATCCGCGCCCGCCTCGAGGAGGATCCGTGCCGACTCACGCTCTCCACTCGCGCACGCGCTGTGCAGCGGCGTGACGTCGCCGAACGTGGACGCCACGGCTTCGAGATCGGCTCCGCGCTCGACCAGGAGCCGCGTCGCCTCGGGCTGCCGGAAGAAGGCCGCGAAATGGAGCGCCGTCCCGTCGTCCGCCGAGCGAGCGCGGACGAGCTCGGGATCCGCGTCGAGCAGCTCCCGGAGGCGACCGACTCTCCCGAGAGCCGCGGACTCGAAGAAGTCCAGCTCCGGCTCGAGCGCGAGGAGCCGCTCGACCTCCTCGGCGTCGCCGCTGTACACCGCGAGCATCAGCGCCGACGGGCCGGTCACGCCTAGAAGATAAGGCTTCGATACGAGATCGTCCGTCGCATCCCGACGGCCTCGTAGACGCGGGTCGCGGGGACGTTCTCCGGCCGGACGAACAGGCACACGGTTGGGACGCTCCCCAGCAGCAGCCGCAGTAGGTCACGCATCCCGCGCTGCGCGTTACCTTGCCCGCGCGCCTCCGGGTCGACCCAGACCTGCTGGAGCTGCACCGCGCTGGGCGTCCATGCCGATGCCTCCGCCTTGAAGAGGACAACGCCGTCCTCGGCCCAGATCCACGACCGGCCTTCCTCGATCTGCGCGCGGGTCCGCCAGCGGAAGCCATCCGGGTCGCGCTCGAGCGGATCGATGCCGATCTCCTCCCGGTGCGCGGCGGCGCAGGCGGGAACGAGCAGCTCGAAGTCGGCGGGCTCGGCGGGGCGCACGCCCGTCTGCCCCGGTTCCGGCGGCTCGTCGAGCACGTAGACCGGCTGGCCGGGACGGTCGTCGCGCGGGCGGGGCATCTGGCCTCT
>DHWI01000159.1 GCA_002413095.1 Thermoleophilia bacterium UBA5186 | reverse complement strand
TCCGCGTACTCGAGCGCGAAGCGATCGGTCATTCCGGAGATGAAGTCGACGATCTCGTCGGGATCGCTCTCCTGGGCGGCGAGCTGGTCGAAGATCGTGCGGATGACCGTGTGCGCCCGCTCGTGCTCGGCCTGCGCGTGCGGGCCGTTGTAGACGCGGTCGAACATGAAGGAGCGGAGGGAGAGCATCGCAGCGCCCACCTCTTCGCTCTGGACGATGTCGCCGGCGCGCTCGGACGTCTCCACGAGGTCGTGCACGAGCGTGTCGATACGCGCCGAGCCGCGAGGCCCGAGCAGCTCGACCTCGTCCCGGGGCAGCTCCTCAGGGGAAAGGATGCCGAAGCGCACGGCATCGTCGATGTCGTGGTTGATGTACGCGACGCGGTCCACGAGCCGGACGATCTTTCCCTCGAGCGCGTCGGGCTCGACGTCGCCGGTGTGCGTGAGGATCCCGCTGCGGACCTCGTGCGTGAGGTTGAGGCGCTCGGCGATCCGCAGCGACTGCTCGTTGTGGCGGAAGCGGCGGCCGAAGCGTTCCTCGAGGGCGCGGTCGAGCGCGTGCTCGCCTGCGTGCCCGAACGGCGGGTGGCCCATGTCGTGGCCCAGCCCGATCGCCTCGGTCAGATCCTCGTTGAGACGCAGGGCGCGGGCGACCCCCCGCGCGATTCCGGTCGTCTCGAGCGTGTGCGTCATCCGCGTGCGGTAGTGGTCGCCGGCCGGGTCGATGAAGACCTGCGTCTTCCCCTTGAGCCGGCGGAACGGCTTCGAATGGAGGATGCGGTCGCGGTCGCGCTGGAACGGCGTGCGGAGCCCGCACTCGTCCTCCTCGCGCACGCGTCCGCGCGTCTCGTACGAGCGCACGGCAAGCGGCGACAGCGAGCGCTCCTCGTGCTCGCGAATGCGGGTTTCAAAGGCGTCCGCAACCCTTCCGGCGACTTCGGGCATCGCTTTCAAGGCTACTCGCTCGCCCGGATCGAAAGCGTAGCGATTCAGATAATGATCGGCACCGTGCCGCCGTCGGCGCTCCAGGCCGATCCGGTCACGTACGCGGCGCGCTCGGAGCAGAGGAAGACGATCACGGCGGCGATCTCCTCCGGCTCGGCGAGGCGCCCCAAGGGCCGGCCGGCAGCCACCTTCGCGAGCACGGCCTCGCGCTCGCCCTGCTGCTCCGCCAACCCACCCTCACCGAGCCAGGCTTCGGTCGCCGTCGGACCGGGCGTGACGGCGTTGCAGCGGATCCCGTCCTTCGCGTACAGGTCCGCGACCAGCCTCGACAGCGACAGCACTGCCGCCTTGGTGACGGAGTAGTTCGGCATCCCCGTGGAAGGTCGCTTGCCGGCGGTCGAGGACACGTTGACGATCGCGCCGCCTCCGCGCTCGCGCATCGCGGGCAAGACGGCACGGATAGAGCGCACGAACGACATGACGTTGAGCTGCCACATCTCGTCCCACTGCGCGTCGGTAAGCTCCTCGAAGTCGGCGATGTAGGCGGCGCCGACGTTGTTGACCAGGACGTCGACCGCGCCGACTTCCGCCACCACAGCCTCGGGCGCGCCGGCCTCGAGGAAGTCCGCCGCGACGTGCAGCGCCTCCCCGATGCCCGGTGCGTCGCCGCGGCCGTGCGTAACTACGCGCGCTCCCTCCGCTACGAGCAGCTTCGCCGTGGCCCGTCCGATCCCGCCGGTCGAGCCGGTGACGAGGCAGACGCGGTCGCGCAGGCCGAGCTCCATGGGGCCGCAGCTTACGGCCCCGGCACGCCACTAGACTGAGCCCTGGTGGAGGACTACACGAACAAGTACAAGGGCGAGCAGGTCGAGGTCGCGCTCTTCGGGGGCGAGTATCAGGAGGGCGTGCTGACGGCGTACTGCTACGTCGAGGACGTCGCGCACATCGAGCTGAACGGCCACATTCTCGTGCCCCTGCAGAACATCGCCTCCCTGCACTGCTCGAGTCGGTGCGACGCGCCCGAGGACGACTGGCCGCCGCGCGGTCTGCGCGAGGACGGCGGCGACGAAGGCTGAGCGTGACGCTCGCGTCCGCTCGGAACATCCTCAAGGTCTGGCTTCTCGTCGTCGTGACCTGCGGCGTCCTGGGAGGGCTCGGGTACGCGGGCGGCGGGTATCGGCTGCTCTCGATCTTCGTCTTCTGCGCGCTGCTCGTCGTAGGCGCCGCGTACTGGTATGCCGACCGGATGGTGCTCGGGCTCGTCGGCGCGCGTGAGCTGGCGCTGGCCGAGGCGCCGATGCTGCACTCCACGGTCGAACGGCTTGCTTCGCTCGCGGGCGTCGTGAAGCCGAAGCTCTACCTGCTGCCGGACGGTTTTCCGCGCGCGTTTTCCGCCGGCCGCGGCCTGCGCGGATCGGCTCTCGCGGTGAGCACAGGCCTTCTGTCGGCGCTGCCGCCGGCGGAGCTCGAGGCCGTTCTCGCACACGAGCTCGCGCACATTCGCTCTCGGGACGTCCTGGTCCAGACGAGCGTGGTCGTGGTGGCGGCGGCAATCGTCGAGGCAAGCAGGATCGGCGGCTGGCTGGAGCGCGCGCTTCTCTTCGTGCTCGGTCCCTGCGCCGCGGCTCTCGTGCACCTGCTTCTCTCGCCGAAGCGCGAGTTCGGCGCCGATCGGGCTGCCGCGCGGATCTGCAACTCGCCGCACGGGATGGCCGACGCGCTGGTCCGGCTCGACAGCGCCAGCGAGCTGGTCGAGTTCCGCGCCAGCCCGGCGACAGAGCCGCTCTACACAGTCAACCCGTTCCTGGAGGAAGGGCTCGCGGCGCTGTTCGTCACCCATCCGCCGCTCGCCGAGCGCGTGCGCCGGCTACGTGAGCTCGATCCCGCCTGGCGCGACAAGCTGCGCGCGGCATAAGAACGCAAAAGAGCCGCCTCTGCAGGCGGCTCTGATTCGAAGAAAATTGGCGGCGACCTAC
>DHWI01000208.1:5596-5756 GCA_002413095.1 Thermoleophilia bacterium UBA5186 | reverse complement strand
AGGCTTCGGGTGGAGAGGGTGCGGAGCAGCTTCATGGCGATCCTTTCGGTGGCTCTTCCTCCCTCGTTGTACCGGCGGACTCTGAGACATCTCTGAGAGCCGGCAGCTCGATCGTGAAGCGCGCGCCTTCCGCGTAGGCGCGCCCGCCGTGCCGCTCCGC
>DHWI01000208.1:4449-5426 GCA_002413095.1 Thermoleophilia bacterium UBA5186 | reverse complement strand
GCGATCCTCCCGCCGGGAGGGCCGTAGCGGCGCGCGTTCTGGACCAGGTTCGCGAGCGCGCGCTCGAGCGCCGCGCCGTCGCCGCGGACCGAGACCGCATCCGGAGCGTCCACGTCGACATCCTCTGCCTCGAATTCGTGCGCCAGCCGGTCGAGCCGCACGTCCTCGGCGGGCGCGGTGGCCGCCTCCTCGCGGGAGAGGACGACCAGGTCGTCGACGAGCCGGGCGAGCCGGTCTGCGTCGGCCTGGAGCTCGGCGACGAGCTCGGGACTTGCACCGTGGCGCGCGAGGTAGGCGACGTTGCCGCGCAGCGACGTGAGCGGCGTGCGGAGCTCGTGGGACGTGTCGGCCAGGAAGCGCCGCTCGCCTTCCCGCACGCGCTCCAGGCCGGCCAGCATGCGGTTCAGCGTCGAGGCGAGTACGCCGACCTCATCGTCGGAGGTGGGTTCCGGCAGGCGCCGCCGCGAATCGCCCGTGCGCTCGATCTCGGCCGCGGCTTCCGCAAGCCGGCCGAGCGGGCGCAGGGCACGGCGAAGGAGCAGGAAGACCGCGAGCGCGGCCAGCACCGCCGCGGCCGCTGCCGATCCGACGATGAAGAGATGCAGGCTCCCTAGCGTCCGGTCGAGCTCGTGCGTCGAGGCCGCGATCACGACCGCGCCGCCCGCGGCGGGGCCGCCGAAGTTCGCGAGCGGAGCCGCGTAGACCCGCATCCGCTCGCCGCCGGTCGTCACGTTCGCGTAGCCCGCCTGCCCGCGCGCGATCGCGGCTTTGACGAAGGGCCCGGTGGGGAGGACGCGTCCACCCAGCGACAGCGAGCGCGCCACGATTCGCCCGCGTCGGTCGAGGACGACCACCGAAAGCTGCGTACCGCCGAGCGGCGAGTCGAGCGCGCCCGGGGTCGTCAGCAGCGCCGGGGCCGAGACGCTGAGCTGCGCAACCTGGACGGCTCGGTCCCGCAGGTTCCGGTCGAGCGAGCG
>DHWI01000208.1:2452-4441 GCA_002413095.1 Thermoleophilia bacterium UBA5186 | reverse complement strand
TCCGCCGCGAACGGCTTGACGAGGTAGTCGTCCGCACCGGCGTCGAGCCCGGCGACCCGTTCGCCGATCGCGTCGCGTGCGGTGAGGAGCAGGATCGGCAAGGAGAGGCCTTTCTCGCGCAACCGGCGACAGACGGCGAGCCCGTCCAGGCCTGGCATGGCCACGTCGAGGACGATCAAGTCCGGAACGGAGCGCTCGACGCGTGCGAGCGCCGCGCCGCCGTCGGCAGCGGTCTCGACCGCGTACCCCTCCGCGGCGAGCGTCCGCTCGAGCATGCGGCGAATCGGCGCGTCGTCGTCGACTACGAGGATCGTGGCGTCGGCCACGACGTTCAGCCTAGCTCTGCCCCCACGGGACGCCGCCCAACCGGTCGGTCGGCGGGGAGCTGCTCAGGCACGGCGGACCGAGAGCACGCGCGCCTTCCAAGCGCCGCGGGGAGCCTCCACCTTGACCTCGTCGCCCGTGCCGGCGCCGACGAGAGCGCGGCCGAGGGGCGAGTCCGGGGACACGGCCCCGGTGCCGCCGACGCTCGAGATCTCGACCTCCAGCTTCTGTCCCGTGTCGTCCTCGATCTCGACCACGGACCCCACGCTGACCTCGTCGTGCGCGAGCTCGGATTCGTCCACGAGCACCGAGTCGTGGAGCTGGGCGCGCAGCTTGCGGATCCGCGCCTCTAGGAACCCCTGCTCGTTCTTCGCCGCGTGATACTCGGCGTTTTCCGACAGGTCGCCGTGCTCGCGGGCGGTCTTGATCGCGTGGACGACCGCCGTCCTGCGCGGCCCTTCGAGCTCGGCGAGCTCGCTCGCCAGCGCGTCGCGCTGGGCGGCGGTGAGGTACTCGGTCTTCGGCCCGCTCACTGTGGGAGTATGGCCGTTCCATGCAGGAGGGGCGCGCCGCAGGGGTCGGGCCGTTCTGGACGCTCATCGCGATCAGGGCCGCGTTCTGGGCGCTGGCCGCCTTGTCGCTTCTCTGGGTGCCTCTGCGTCACGGCTTTCCGCCTTTCCACGCGTTCGACGCCCCTTCGGACCTCGTGTTCGGGACGTTCGAGCAGTGGGACGCCGGGTGGTATCTCCGCATCGTCCACCACGGCTACGACATCAAGGCTTCGACCGCGTTCTTCCCGGTCTATCCCCTGGCGGTGCGGCTGCTCGGCTCGAGCGTGATCATGGCGACGCTGCTCTCACTCGTCGCTGCGGGCGTCGGAACCGTGGCGCTCGCGCGGATCGCGGAGCCGGTCATCGGGCCGGTCGGGGCACGGGACACGGTGCTGTATCTCGCGCTGTATCCGATCTCGTTCGTCTTCACGAGCGCGTACTCCGAGGGCTTCTTCCTCGCGTTCGCCGCCGGAGCTTTTCTCGCCGCCACGAGGAACCGCCCCTGGCTCGCAGGGATCCTCGGAGGCTTCGCGGTGGGGACGCGCCTGGCGGGACTCGCGCTCCTGCCGCCGCTGCTGTACCTGTTGTGGCCGCGTGGGCGCAGCGCGAGGGAGCTCGCTCGGCCGGCGCCGCTTCTCCTCCTGCCCGCCGCGCTCAGCGCGTACATGCTTTACCTCCGCCACCGCTTCGGCTCGGCGCTCGCGTTCCAGGACGCGCTCGACAAGGTCTGGAATCGCCATACCTCGGCGGCCGGCCCTTTCGGCGGCCTCTGGGATGCGCTGCGGTCGGGCTGGCAAGGGGCGAGCGAGCTCGTCCGTCATCTTCCGCGGGGCCAGGGTGCGCCGGGCGGATATGCCCAACGTGACGTGTTCGCCACGTGGAACGTCGTGCACCTGGCCGTGCTGGCGCTCGCTCTGTGGCTGACCTGGGTTGCGTGGCGACGGCTCGGGCCCGCCCTCGGCCTGTACGCGATCTCGATCCAGGTCGTGCTGCTGAGCGCGCCGGTCGACGTCGTTCCGCTGGCGAGCTACGAGCGCTACCTGCTCTACGACTTCCCGCTCTTCATCGCGCTCGCGGCGGTCATGCGCCACCGGCCGCGCGCGCGAGAGGCGAC
>DHWI01000208.1:0-2399 GCA_002413095.1 Thermoleophilia bacterium UBA5186 | reverse complement strand
ACGGTCGCCTCGGCGAAGCGGCCGGGGGCGAACGCCTTCGCGCGTGCAAGCCCCTTGGGCACGAGCTCTTCGCTGCGTGCGATCGCCTCCTCGATTCCCGCCCGGATCGACTCCGGATCGAGCGGATCGACGAGGACGGCTGCTCCACCGGCGATCTCCTCGGTCGCTCCTCCCGCGCTCGTCGCGACGGGAGTGCCGCAGGCCATCGCCTCGATGACTGGGTAGCCGAAGCCTTCGTACAGCGAGGGATAGGCGAGGCAGCGTGCGCCGCGGTAGAGGACGGCGAGCTCGTCGTCGGGAACCTCGCCGAGCCAGCGGACGCGGCTCTCGTCCACGTCCACGTCTCCCCAACCGCGCCTGCCGACGATCCGCAGCTCCGCGTCGAGCCCGCGCGTGGCCTCGATCAGGCGGCGCAGGTTCTTGCGCGGCTCGAGTGTCCCGACCGCGAGCACGTAGTCGCCCTCGCCCGCGGGCCCTTCCGGGCTGAAAAGCGCGCTGATCGCGTTCGGGACGACGCGGATCCGCTCGATGTCGACGTCGAGGAGCTCGACGAGCTCGTCGCGCGTGAACTCGGAGACGGCGATCACGAGGCGCGCGGCCCGAACGACGCGCGGCACCGCGAAGCGCCCGTAGGCGCGAGACCAGCGGTTGAAGACGTCCGGGTGCCGGAGGAGCGCCAGGTCGTGGACAGTCACGACAAGGGGCGTCGTCGAGCGGAACGGCGCGCGGTACGACGGACAATGGAGGACATCTGCGTGGCGCGCGGCCCTCGGAAGTCCGAGCGGATACCACGCCGCATCGCGGACGGCGGCCGTGACGCGTCCGCTCCCGCCCCAGGCGATCTGCGTGATCTCGACGTCGTCGCGTCCCTCCAGCTCGGCGAGGAGGATGCGGAGGTATCTCGCGGTCCCCGCTCGCGTCAGCCGCAGCGGCGAGAGATCGATGCCCACGCGCATCGTCACCGGGCCGCCTCGCGGAAGATCGGCACGAGGCGCTCGGCCAGATGCCGAGTGGTCAGCTCCTCCTCGACCCGCGCACGCGCCGCCGGGCCGAGCGAGCCGGGGTCGCCGAGCACGCGCTCGATCGCGGACCCGAGCGCACCAGGATCCTCGGGCGGGACGACGACGGCCGTCTCTCCGTCGCTGACGTAGTCGTGGAGGATCGGCCGGTCGCTGATCACCGTCGGCCTCGCCATCGCCATCGACTCGAGCAGGGACGTGAGGCCGCCGCCTTCCGACCCATAGGGATACTCAGGTCGTCGCTGCGGGATGACGACGCAGGCCGCGCCGGCGTANNCCTTCGAGGTTGCGCGGGTAGACGGCCATCTCGGCGCGCACGCCGAGCCTGCGCACGGCTTCCACGAAGGTGGCGAAGTCACGCGAGAGATCCTTCCCGACCGTGAGCACGTAAGGCTCGCCCTCCGGCAGCGGCCGGGGCGCGAAGAAGCGCTCGTCGATCCCGAGGAGCGCGGTGTGAGTCCGCGCGGGATCGAGACTGGTCTGCTCGAGCAGCTGCTCGCGCTGTGACTCGCCGAGGCAGACGACCGCGGCCGCCGAGCGCAGCGACTCGGCCAGCAGCCGGCGCCGGGCGCGGGTGCTCCGCTCGTAGATCAGGCAGAGCCCGTAGTTGACGACGACGACGCGCAGTCGGCGCCGTGCCCGCGCGGCGAGCGGCAGCAGGTTGGCGAGCGGCGTGAAGGCGACGTCCACGTCCCCGAGCTCCCACGGCAAGGCCAGCTCACGCAGGCTCCACGTCAGCCGGTGCGCGAGCCCGGTGCGTGGCGTCCGCGTGAGCCGCGGCTCGTGGATCGTCGCCTCGATGCCGAGGCCGGCGAGGTGGTTCTGCCCGAGCAGCGTCGAGTCCGGCGCGTCGCCACGGGCGACCTGGGCGACGAGCTCGCGGCGCGAGTTGGGATAGACGAAGGCGACGCGTGGGAACGACACGGGCGCGGGCAGTATCGTTTCTCGCGTGGACCCGGTCCTCAGTGCACTCGAGAAGCCGCGGTTCCGCGGAGTCGTGCACCAGTACGCGTTCTTCGTCGCGGTCGCGGTCGGCGTCCTCCTCGTCCTCGAGACGTCGGGGACGCGGGCTCGGCTCGCCGCCGCGATCTTCGCCGCAAGCGTGGCCTCGATGTTCGGCGCGAGCGCTCTGTACCACCGCGTCACCTGGTCGGCGCGCTGGCGCCCATGGCTGCGCCGGCTCGACCACGCGATGATCTACCTGCTGATCGCGGGGACGTACACGCCGTTTGCCCTCCTCGTCCTCTCAGGCGCCTGGCGGACGACCGTGCTCGCGGGGGTGTGGACGGGCGCCGCGCTCGCGATGTCGTTGCGGTTCGCGTGGGTGGACGCGCCGAAATGGCTCTCGGTCTTCTTCGCCATCGCTCTCGGCTGGGTCGG
>DHWI01000004.1:4091-6813 GCA_002413095.1 Thermoleophilia bacterium UBA5186 | reverse complement strand
CGACTTCGACGTCTACCCGGCCGAGGTGGTGGCGCTCGTCGGCAACAACGGCGCCGGCAAGTCGACTCTGATGAACATCGTCTACGGCCTGTACCGGCCGGACGAAGGGGAGATCCGCATCGACGGCAAGCCAGTCTCGATCGGCTCCGCGCGCGAGGCGATCAAGCACGGAATCGGGATGGTGCACCAGCACTTCATGCTGATTCCGGTCATGACGGTCGCGGAGAACATCGTGCTCGCGACCGAGCCGACGCACGCGGGCGTCCTGCTCGACTACAACGAGGCCGTACGCCAGGTGCGCGAGCTCTCGGAGCAGTTCGGCCTCGCCGTCGACCCGGAAGCGCTCGTCCACGACATCGGCGTGGGGCAGGAGCAGCGCGTCGAGATCCTGAAGGCGCTCTACCGCGGCGCAAACATCCTCATCCTCGACGAGCCGACCGCGGTGCTGACGCCGCACGAGGCGACCGAGCTGTTCGAGATCATCCGCGGCCTCCAGGAGCAGGGCAAGACGATCGTCTTCATCTCGCACAAGCTGAAGGAGGTGCTGGAGATCGCCGACCGCATCACCGTCCTGCGCCGCGGAAAGAAGGTCGAGACGCTGCCGCGCGCGGGCGCGACCGAGACCGGCCTCGCCCGCCTGATGGTGGGCCGCGAGGTCCTGCTGCGCGTCGAGAAGAAGCCGAGCGAGCCCGGCGAGCCGTTGCTCGACGTGCGCGACTTGCACGTCCTCGACAGCCGCGGGCTGGAGGCGGTGCGCGGCGTCTCGTTCCAGGCGCGCGAGGGCGAGATCGTCGGCATCGCGGGCGTAGACGGAAACGGGCAGAGCGAGCTCATCGACGCGCTCTGCGGTCTCCTAGCCGCCCAGTCCGGGAACGTGCTGATCGCGGGTGAGGAGGTGCTCGGGGAAGCTCCCGGGAAGGTGCTCGACCGCGGCCTTGGGCACATTCCGGAGGACCGACAGCGTCGCGGGCTCGTCCTCGAGTTCACCCTCGCCGAGAACCTCGCCCTCCACGACTACGACCATTCGCCGATCGCGCGCTTCGGGTGGCTGATGCCACGACCGATGATCGAACGCGCCCGCCGGCTGCTCAAGGACTTCGACGTCCGCGGCGGTGGGCCGTCGACCCGCGCGGCGGCGCTTTCCGGAGGGAACCAGCAGAAGGTCGTGATCGCCCGTGAGGTGGCGCGCGATCCGCGGGTGCTCATCGCGGCGCAGCCGACGCGTGGGCTCGACGTCGGAGCGATCGAATACGTCCATCGGCGGCTCGTCGAGGCGCGGGACCAGCGCAAGGCGGTCGTGCTCGTCTCGCTCGAGCTCGACGAGATCCTGTCGCTCTCCGATCGAATCCTCGTCATCTACGAGGGACGGCTGGTCGCGGAGTACGGACCGGACGTGTCGGAGGAGGAGCTCGGCATCGCGATGACCGGCGGGCGCGAGGAGGACGCCGCGTGAGCGAACCTCCGTCGGAAGAGCGCGTCGAGCCGCCGTCCCCGCCCGAGCCCGCGGCGGGGGAGAATCCCCTCGGAGCGCCGAGCGTCGCCGCGCGGTTCGCGCTGTACCAGCGCGCCGGCGGAATCGTCACGCCGCTGATCACCGCCGCGCTCGCCTTCGCGGTCGGCGGCCTCGTCGTTCTCGCGTCGACCGGAAAGAACCCGCTCAGCACCTACCAGGCGATCTTCAACGGAACCGGCCTCAAATGGCTCTTCCCCTGGGTGACCGGCGCGGCGCGCGCCCAGGCGGCTCTGAACCTTCAGCAGACGCTGCTGCTGACGATCCCACTCGTCCTCACGGGGCTCGCCGTCGCCTTCGCCTTCCGCTGCGGGCTCTTCAACATCGGCGGTCAGGGCCAGTACATCGTCGGTTCGCTCGTCGCCGTTCAGGCCGGAATCTGGTTCGCGGGGATATCGAGACCGGTGCACATCCTGATCGCGGTCGCGCTCGCCGCTATTGCGGGCGGCCTGTGGGCGGGAATCGCGGGCTTCCTGCGTGCGACCGTCGGGGCGCACGAGGTGATCACGACGATCATGCTCAACTGGATCGCGCTCTGGATCGGGAGCTACATGGTCGGGTTCGGCGGGCCGTTGCAGAACCCGAAGGACAACTCGATCCCAGCCACGGCTGACATCGCTCACAGCGCGACGCTGCCGGTGTTCTGGGGCGACCCCGTGCTCCAGGGCCTCCACATCGGCTTCTTCGTCGCCATCGGGGCCCTGGCCGTCTTCTGGGTGATTCTCAACCGGACGACGCTCGGCTACGAGGTGCGTGCCGTCGGGTTCAACGCGGAGGCGGCGCGCTACGGCGGGATCGCCGTCGGCCGCAGCTATTTCACGGCCATGGCGATCTCGGGCGCCTTCGCCGGGCTCGCGGGGTCGCTCGACCTGCTCGGGTGGGAGTTCCATCTCGACCTCACCGTCGTGCAGGGGTCGACGATCGGCTTCTTCGGGATCGCCGTCGCGCTGCTCGGGCGGAACTCGAGCGTCGGCATCGCATGCTCCGCGCTTCTGTTCGGCGCGCTCATCAACGGGACGTCGACCCGCACGCTCGACCCATCGGTCTTCCAACCAGAGCTCGCCGGAAACCTGACGCGGATCATCCAGGGCCTCGTCGTCCTGTTCGTGGGTGCCGACGTGCTGGTGCTCTACCTGTGGCAGGCCCGCCGGAAGGTGCGGCGTCGCGTGCGCCCGGCTTCCGCGAAGGAGGTCGGGACGTGAGCGCGGCGAC
>DHWI01000004.1:0-3998 GCA_002413095.1 Thermoleophilia bacterium UBA5186 | reverse complement strand
TCGATCGTCCCGCCGATCCTCGTCGGTCTCGCGGCGATCGCCGCGGGCGCGTGGGCGATCCTGCGGCGCGAGCGCCGAGCCGGGTGGGGCGCGGTCGCCGCGGGCGCGATCGGGATTGCCGGAGGCGTCCTCGCCACGCGCTCGGGCTCCTCGCATCTCGAGACCGTCGTCGTGTGGTCAGCGCTTCTGTCCGCGACCTTGCGCTCGGCGACGCCCCTGACGTTCGCTGCGATCGGCGGGCTCTTCTCCGAGCGGAGCGGCGTCGTCAACATCGGCCTCGAGGGGATGATGCTGATGGGCGCGTTCTTCGCCATCTGGGGCGCCGACCGCACACATTCGTGGGTCGGCGGCCTCCTGATCGCCATGGCCGCAGGTGGCGCTCTGGCGCTCGTCTACGCGTACTTCGCCATCCAGCTGCGTGCGGACCAGATCGTCGGGGGCACGGCGATCAACTTCCTCGCGCTCGGGCTCACGGGCTACCTCTACATCGACATCTACGGCGTCCAGGGGACGCCGAACAACCTCCCGGGCATCCCGGACGTGCACATCAGCTGGCTCGAGAAGATCCCACCGCACGGGCTTGGCCGCTTCCTGCAGGACTCGTTCGGCCAGATGAACCTGATGATCTGGATGAGCTTCGTGCTTCTCGTCGTCACGTGGCTCCTGATGTTCAAGACGCCGATGGGCCTGCGGATCCGGGCGGTCGGCGAGCACCCGCGCGCCGCCGACACGGTCGGGATCTCGGTCTACCGGGTTCGCTACGGATCCGTCACGCTCTCGGGCGTGCTGGCGGCGCTCGGAGGCGCGTACCTCTCGCTCGGATTCGTGCACTCGTTCAGCGAGAACATGACCGCCGGGCGCGGCTTCATCGCGCTTGCCGCCCTGATCTTCGGCGGCTGGCGTCCCTTTGGGGCGTTCGGCGCGGCGCTGCTCTTCGGTTTCTCGAGCGCCCTGGCCCGTCGGCTTCCGGACGCGTACGGATCGTCAGCCGGCACGCTGTTCGAAGCCCTGCCCTACGTCCTCACGCTCATCGCGGTCGCCGGAGTGATCGGCCGCTCGATCCCACCCGCAGCGGTTGGCCGTCCCTACAAGAAGCAGTAGGAACGGCCGGGCATGGGCCGCGCTCCTCGCCGGCCTCGCCGCCGCAGCAGCGTTGCCGGCGTCCATCGCCATCTCGCAGGAGCTGCGGACGTGGAAGCTGCTTGTGGCGTTCGCCGCGATCCCGGTCGCCGCGGTGCTCGGGTTCGCCGCGATCGCCTTCGCGCGGGGCGCACGCCGGCGCATCGAGCTCACGCTCGGCCGCGCGCGTGGAGCCGGCTCCGCTCGCCTGGGTCGTGCACTCGGGTTGCTTGGGATCTACCTGGCCTGTACCGGCCTGCTGACGCTGGGGGTGTACTACGCCCTCTCACACTTCGTCCAGCGCTGAGGATCCGCTCGATTTGGCTCTAGACTAGGACGCCGTGTTCGAGATCGGCATCAGCCTGCGAGAGGCGCGCCTGCGCCAGCACCTCGAGTTGCCCGAGGTGGAGCAGGCGACGAAGATCCGCGGCAAGTACCTCCGCGCCCTCGAGGAGGAGCAGTTCGAGGTGCTTCCGGCACAGACCTACGTCAAGGGCTTCCTCCGCGCCTATGCCGACTACCTGGGCCTCGACGGGCAGCTCTACGTCGACGAGTTCAACTCGCGCTACATCGGCGGGGAGGAAGAGACGCCGCTCCGCGCGCGGCGGACTTCCACGGTCAACACCCATCGGCGAGTGGAGTCGAACACGATCCTGTTCGCCCTCGTCGCGATCGGGATCGTCACCGCGCTCGCGCTCGCGGCGGCGAAGTTCGGAGGCTCGACGCCTCAGCAGACGCCGCTCTCGGCGGCTCGGAACGGTCTGGCCAAGCAGCACAAGGCGGTCCGGCCAACCGTGGCGAGCCTCGTCCTGACGGCGACTCGCGGGAGCTCCTGGCTGATGGTGCATGCGCGCTCTGCGAGCGGCCCGCAGCTCTTCCAGGGCAATCTCGAGCGGGGAAAGTCGCTGCCCGTCTCCGGCAAGCGGCTCTGGATCAACGTCGGCTCGCCCGAGAATCTGACGGTGACGCTGAACGGCCAGCGCAAGACGATCCCGACCGGCAAGCCAGTCGTCCTGCTCGTCACTCCGAAGGGCGTCTTCCGCCAGAGCGCGTGACGCCGCGCCCCCGCGCGGTCGTCGTCGTCACCGGTAGCGAGCTCGTTCGCGGCGAACGGACCGATCTCAACGGGCCGTTCCTGGCGCGCGAGCTGCTGTCGCACGGCTTCGAGCCGGCGCGGATCGTGATCGTCGGGGACGGGGAGGAGGAGCTCGCGGACGCGCTCCGCGAGGGGTTGGAGGCGGAGGTGTGCGTCGTCTCGGGCGGCCTCGGGCCGACGCACGACGACCGGACGATCGAGCTCCTCGCGCGCGCGGCGGGCCGCGAGCTGCATCTCGACCCGCGCCTCGAGGAGGAGATCGGCGGTGTCTCGCGCCGCTTTGCCGAGCGGATGGGCAGGCCGTACACCGACTTCGAGTCGGGGGTGCAGAAGCAGGCCACGCTCCCGGAGGGCGCGCTGTCGCTCGGTCTTGCGGGCACCGCGCCGGGAGTGGTTCTGGCGCTGGACGGCCGGATCGCCGTGGCGCTGCCGGGGCCTCCGGGCGAGCTCCAGCGGCTCTGGCCTCGGGCGTTGGAGACCGAGCCGTTCCGCCGGATGCTCGAGCGGGCCAGACCCCCCGAGCGGCGCGTGCTGCGCTTCTACGGCGCGAGCGAGTCGGCGATTGCGAAGGCGCTGGCGGACGCAGGTGGGGAGGCACCGGGCGTCGAGGCCACGATCTGCGCGCGCGACTTCGAGATTCACGTCGATCTCGTGGTCGATCCCGGCGCCGAGGGCGGAGCAGACGAGCTGGAGCGCGCGTTCCTGCCGCCGATCGAGCGCTACCTGTTCAGCCGGGACGAACGTCCCGTCGAGGAGGTCGTGCTCGGGCTCTGCCGCGAGCGCCGGCTGACGCTCGCGACCGCCGAGTCGTGCACCGGCGGTCTCGTGGCGGCGCGGTTGACCAGCGTCCCTGGGTCGAGCGACGTGTTCGTGGGCGGCGTGGTCGCGTACTCGAACGACGTCAAGCGCAGGGAGCTCGGCGTGTCCGAGGAGACGCTCGAGGCGCACGGCGCCGTGTCTGAGGAGGCGGCCGCGGCCATGGCTGAAGGAGCGCGGGAGCGGCTCGGCGTCGACGTCGCGGTGTCTGTCACGGGCGTGGCCGGGCCGGGCGGCGGCACCGAGGCGAAGCCCGTGGGGCTCGTCCATCTGCACGCGGTCGGCCCGGACGGCGCGCGGAGTGTCAGCTTCAGCGTCCCGAGCGACCGCGAGTCGATTCGACGCCGCGCCGCGATCGCCGCCCTGCACCTCGTGCGGCGCCTCTTGGCACAGAGTCGCGACAGTCGCGTATGAGTTCACCGCGTACCGTTGGAGGCCGTGATCGGCTACGGCTCTTCTGCGGCTTGCGGCTCCCCGACGACGCGCTCGACCGGCTCGTGTCGTGGCAGCAGGCCGAGCTCGCGCACGCGGACGTGCGTCTCGTCGCGCGCGAGCACCTGCACGTCACTCTTGCGTTCCTCGGCAGCCGCCCCGCCGACGACGTGCCGGCGATCGTCGAAGCCCTTCGCGCCACGGCAGCAGAGGCCGAGTCGCCGCTCCTGCAGGCGGTTCGGTACCGCGAGACACGCAGCGTGGGCATGGTCGTGCTGGCCGAGACGGACGACCGCGCAGCGCGGTTCGCCGATGATCTGCAGCGGCGGCTCGCGGAGCTCGGCGTGTACGAGCGGGAGGCTCGACCGTGGCTGCCGCATGTCACGGTGGTCCGCTTCCGGTCGCGCCCGCGGCTTGATCCCGCCCCAGCCGACCTCGGCGTCGTCAGTCCGTCCGATGCGGCTCTCTACAATTCAGTGCTGCGATCTACCGGAGCGCAGTACGTCGTCCTTGAATCAGTTGCGCTAGGAGGTAC
>DHWI01000110.1 GCA_002413095.1 Thermoleophilia bacterium UBA5186 | reverse complement strand
CCTGCGTGTCGATCTCCTGTCCTCCGTGCTCCTCGAACGCGGCGCGCAGGATCCGGCGGTGCTCGGCCAGCACATCGCCGTAGCGGTCTCGCAACTGCTTGAGCAGGCGCGTCGAGCCCTCGACGTCCGTGAAGAGGAAGGTGACAGTCCCGCTCGGGAGCTCGGCCATCCGCGCGTCCAAGCTTACGACGATCAGCGTCGGGGACATCTACTCGCTTGCTATCACCCGACGACGAAGCCCCACCTCGTCGAACAAGCAGACGTGGGAGGGAAGCTATGAGCTTGGTCGCGAAGGACGACGGCTGGCGGATCCCGGACGAGCTCTGGGCGGAGTGGAGCGGCTGCTCCGGGCCCGGCCGCCGCATCCGCGGCTGTCACAACCCCCGCGTCCCCGACCGGGACGCGATAAACGCGATCCTCTTCGTCCTGCGCACAGGCTGCCAGTGGAACGCGCTCGACGCGACTGGCATCTGCTCGAGCTCAGCCGCTTACCGGCGCTTCCGCGAGTGGACAGGGGCAGGCGTCTTTCTCGAGCTCTGGCGCTGCGGTCTCCTCGCCTACGACTCCGTCAGGGGCGTCGAGTGGGAGTGGCTAGTCGCCGACGGGCGATGACGAAGGCCCCTCTTGGAGGGGACGGCTGCGGGCCAAACCCGACCGACAGAGCCAAGCAGGGGACGAAGCGCAGCCTGCTCTGCGAGGGGCAGGGCGTCCCGATCGGGCTCGCGGTCGCCGGCGCGAACGTCAACGACCACAAGCTGCTCAGGCGGACGCTCTCGAGCTTCGCGGTCGAACGGTCCGAGGCGACCCCCGAGCGGCCGCAGGCACTCTGCCTCGACAAGGGCTACGACTACCCCGAGGTCTACGAGCTCATCGCCGAGTTCGGATTCACTGCCCACCTGCGCACGCGGGGCGAGGAGGCGAAGGCGATCCAACGCGAGGCGGGCTTCCGAGCGCGCCGCTGGGTCGTCAAACGCACCCACTCCTGGCTGAACCGCTTCCGCCGGCTGCTCGTTCGCTGGGAGAAGCGGGCCGACACGTACCTCGCCATGCTTCACCTTGCCTGCGGGCTCGTGACCTGGCGGGCGGCAGGGCTCTTCGCTCGCGAAGAGCGCCTATCGAAATAGGCTCTTAGCGGTCTCCACTACTTCCCGGGCTCGATTTACTGCCATAGGGGACGTGTCGTGGGGTCGATCCACTTAGGCGCCGAGGCGTCGTCGCTCTTCGTCCGTGAGTCGAGACATGACCCTCTCCCAAAACACCCGGTCTAGCTCCGCATTCTCCGAATCGGGCGGCACCGGAAGCAGTCGACCCTCAGATGCGAGTTCTTGCCGAACGGCTCGAAAGAGTTCCGTCAACCTTTGTGGAGGAGCGGAGTACGGGGAGTGCACTCCTCGTGTGTAGCAGTTGTAGTCGCAACGGATGGAGGCGAACCTGGTCCTTCGTCGTCCGCCGTTCGCGCCTGTCCGTCCGGACCAGGACGCATAGTCGGTCAAATGGACCGGAAGCCTCAATTTCGCTACGACCTCTACTTGGAAGGCACAGACGTGCCTCGCTGGGCGGCGCTTGAGGAACCGCTCCAGCCGGAGGATCTCCTGTTCGATAACCGCTGGATCGTCACTGACATCGTGCCCGCGACTGACGAGCGGATCGATTACGAGGCCTTCGCGCGCCCCGTCGGGCCGGACGAGGTCCTGAGACCCCGAATGAGCTATTTCGTGATCAAAGAGTTACGGGACGGGCGAAGGGGCTCGGGCTCATTCGCGACCCGCCAGCCGCTGAGGATTGGGATGGAGATCGTTCTCGGCATCGACACGTGGGTCGTACGCGAGATCGGTCCACGCGGCAGTTTCGACTTGCTCGACGGCGTCATCGCGGTTGAACCGCGCTAGCCCAAGCCGGACTCAAAGAGGCCCGTCTGTCGGAAAGCAGCCGGCCCACTTCCTGGCACACAACCAGGCGGCACTTCCTCAGGGGATGTGTCATTGGGTTACACTCCGCGGGCGTTTTCATGGTGAAAGTACCTGCAAATCAGGGTTTTCGTTCGCCGCAAGCGATTTTCATCTGTCACCCGTGCGCTGTCGACGGTGCCTGCGAGGTCGCGCATGCCGTCACCGGAGCGCAAAGCTGTCGAAAGCTTACGCCGGACGCGGCGCGCTCGCGATGAAATAGCGCTGCACATCAGTGTATTTCCCGTCGCCGGAGCCCGCCAGGTCGCTTTCGTCTCCTTGCGGCCGCGGCGAACGCCCGCCGCAGTGTTTCGCGCAACGCGGTGCCGGCCGGGTGGGTGTTTGCACGAATAAGATGATGAAGACGTGTTTGCCCTCGCTACTCGCTGCTCGCTTGCCCGGATGGCTGAGCTGAGCGCTCAGATCCCGCCCGAGACACCGCTGCCCTCCTGCCCCGAGCGCTCGGTCGGGCTCAGCCTGCCCCTCCCGATCAACGCCCGGATCGATCTGCTCGTCGAGCTCGCCGAGCAGGCCGGCGAGCGGACGAGCCGGAAGGAGATCGTCGCCACCTGCATCCTCGGCTCACCCGACAGCGCGGACGAGCTCGTCCGCTGGCTCCGCATCTACCGCAGATCGCCGGCCGACTCGACTGCCACGAGCGGCGCCAAGCTCGAGGATGTGCTTGAGCTGCGGTCCGTCCGTCCGGGACGACGGCCTCGGCCCTGGCGCCACCGCCCGCCGCCCACCTGACCCTCAAGCACGAGCTCCGCTGCCCAGAGCCGCCTCGCCTGGACGATCGGCAGCGATCGCCATCAGGCGGACTCGCCAGGACTCCGGGCGCGAGGCAGCACCTGTCCGAGACCTCCTCTCGGAGCCTTTCACGCCTGGCGTTCTGAATGTCGCGATCTGGCGGAAACGCGACACACACGGCCTTTAACGCACCCCACACGTCGAAGAGGGAACCGGGCGGTCCCGGTGCCGGCGCCGACGTTCAGCACGTGCGCGCGTCGCCGAGCGCCGCCCAGACACGCTGCGCGATCCGAGCGTCGGTCCGGCGCGCTGCCGCGTAGCTGGCTCCGGTGTCGTCGTACAGGCTCGCCAACGCGCGCATCTTGTGCGCAGGGTCGCAGCGCCGTTGCGCCGGAAAACGTGCGACGTAAACGCCCTCGGAGGGGAGGCGATCTCACCATCCTTCGCGGACGAACTTTTCGCCAAGATCGACCAGGCGCTCGTTGATGGCGGCGCCATCAAGTTCGAGAACCTGAGCGCGCGTCTGGAGCCACTCGTCGGGTTTGTCCGGACGGGCCGAGGTCTCGAAGAAACCGAAACCGCGTAGACCGCGCAGGCCGCCCTACTGGCGGTCGCCCTCTTCCGCTTCTGAGAGGATCGCGGTCGAGAAGAGCGAACACCCGCCGCCACGGCGCGGTAGTTCGCTCGTAATGAAGGTGTCCCCGGTTCGAGTCCGGGCGACGCCGTCTACGGATCCCTGAAACGCAGTAGCCGGTCCTGGACATGATTTGGTCGTGAGGGATCGACATGCCCGCTTTGAGGCGCTGTACCGGAATCACGCCGGCGAGGTTGCTGCCTACGCTCTTCGGCGTGCGTCGCGGGAGGTCGCCGAGGATGTCGTCGCCGACACATTCCTCGTGGCTTGGCGGCGACTCGACCGGGTCCCTCACGAGCCGCTGCCCTGGCTCTACGCTGTGGCACGGCGAACACTTGCGAATCATCGCCGTTCAGCCGCAAGGCGCGAATCGCTTACGCAACGGCTTCAGCTTGAGTTTCGAGCGATCCCACCGAGCCCGGTCGACGGCGGCTTGCTCAATGCACTGCGGAGCCTCCGCGCCGGCGACCGAGAGGTATTGATGCTCGTGGCCTGGGAAGGGCTGACTCCGACTGAGGCGGCACAGGCGTTCGACTGCTCGCCCGTGGCCTGCCGAATCCGGCTACACCGAGCGCGCAAGCGGCTCGCGCGCGCACTCGAAACGACGGCCCGTTCCTCGGGTGAATTGACGATGACGGAGGCGAAATGACTGACGCGCTGCTTCATCGGCTCGCACACACGAACCCGGTTCCATCGAACGCTGTCGCCGAGCTAACCGCACAACTCCGCCACCAGAGTCTTGATTTGCCACCAGTAGCGACGGAGCGACCGAACCGACGCCGGGCGTTGGTCCTCGCCGCGATCTTGGCAGCCGTAGTCTTGATCGCAGCCCCAGCGCTTGCCCTGCGCTTCGGCGTGATCGACTTCTCGAACGCAGAGCCAGCCTCACCGCGCGTCGTCAAACAGTTCTCCTCGCTCTCAGAAGGGGCGCCCAAGGGAATGGATCCCAAGGCCATCCCAGGCGAAACGCGCCTTGTCGGCGAGATCGGCGGTCACACGCTCTGGGTCGCGCCGACGAAGCCGGGCGGGCTCTGTTACGAGTGGTCGAAAGCGTCGGGCGGCTGCGACGCCCTTGGCACGGTCCCGCTGTCCGTCAGCTGGGCAAGCGACCAGGCGCCATCTTCCGCATCCAGTCGCTCCTTCCAGGGCGTCGACGGCTTCGTCCACGCACGCTGGGCCGACGACGTCGAGATCAAACTCGATGACGGCTCGAGCCTCCATCCGGAAATGCTCTGGATCTCGCCCCCAATCAACGCCGGCTTTTTCTTTTATCGCGCGCCCGAGGGACGAACGATTGAGACAGTCCTCGCTCTGAAGGACAACAAGGTGATGACTGCCGACACCACCGGAACTGGAGCGCTGCCCGGACCGCATCCCTTCGCTGATCTCTCAAAGCGGAAGGAACTAGCCACGATTAAGACGGCCGATGGTGTCGCAACGCTCTGGATAGCACCCACAGCGACCGAAGGTCGCTGCACCTGGTTGCAGTACCGAAGCGAGGAGATCGCGGTAGTTCCCTGCCTGCCAAAGGGATACGGACACCAAGCGGCGTTGGTACTGGCGGTTCACACGATCGCAGGACACATCATCCTCAGCGGTGAGTGTGGTTACAGCGCCATCGAGTTCCTGCACCCTGATGGAAGCACTCGCCGCATCGACTGCGCGGATGGGCTGGTCTTCACTGAACTCAGTACGTCCGACACATCGGGACAAATGCGCGCCCTAGATGCCCACGGCGATCCACTACCGGGAAGCATGGGGCCCGTGCCCAAGCCAGCATCCCTTCCATGAGGAGACAGGTCTACTCAGCCATGCGGCCAGACGGGGAGTTCTAGACGGTTGAGCTCGGCCTGCGCATGCGCGATTACCTTCGCGGAGGGGTGCACGGTCTTGAAGAAGACCCGGAGGTCGAGGTCATAGCCCGTTTTTCGTACGGATGCGCCGTAGACGCCGATCTCCCGCGGCAGTCCTTCAAGGTTGTTTCCGATCAACCGCGGACGAATGCGCAGCGAGTTCACCGGCCGAATCCTGAGTGCGCTGTCGCGGCTCAGCGAAACCCAGATGATGACGCCATCACGGGGCAGCCGGTTCAGTGTGTGGATTGGCGGGTTCTGGGTGGGGATGTCGCCGTACGCCACGGTTGCCGCCCAGGTCTCGGTTTGGCCGCCCTCTGCCAGCAGCTTGCCGCCGCGTGCGCCAACAAACCATCCCGGCCGTGTTGGGAAGCGCGCCGGCGGCAGCCGCTGCCCGTAGTAGTTGCTCGGCTTGACGGTGAAGGAACGGAGCGCGGCGTTTACGGCATCAAGAGTCGCCGGTGTCGGTCGCGCCCGGAACGGAAGCAGGGCGAATCGCCGGCCGGAGAGTGTGAAGCCGAGGTGGTGCTCCGTTGAGCGGAAGTCCGAAGCGTGGAGCGTCGGCACGGCCCGGCGGCGAAAGAATGGATCGGGTCGCCGCGTCGGGCTGGTCTCGCGGATCCAGAGCTTCACCCCCTCACCGCGCAGGCTGACAAGACCGTGCGTGACTGAGCCACGCCAGTCGGTCGGCACGGTGAGCGACATCCCGTAACCGTGAACCACACTTGGCCCCGGACTCGCCAGGGCAGCGAAGAGAAGCGCAGTCGCGGCTACGCGCACCATGAGAGAACCTTACGGCGGAAACGAGCCAAAAAGTCACCTGTTTTGGAACGGGATGCTTGATCAACGCCTGAACCAAGGGCTGCGCCACGAGATACTGCGACTTCGCAACCGTAGTCGGTGTCTCTGGAACTCTCGCCCCAGCGCAACACAGATGAGTCGTTAAACGGTGATGTTTCACGCCGCGGCGGCGTATACCGTTTTGGACGTGAAGAGACTCGGGCCCTTGATTCCGCTCCTGATGCTCATGGTTTTCCTATCGGGCTGCTCAGGCTCGCCTTCTGTCCTGACTGCTGGCTACGACCGAGTTGGAGGTAAGAGTCCCAGCCCGGACGCCGAAAAGGCGAAAGCCCAAGCGGCGGCGGCGGAACGCAGTTGGGAGCATGAAATCAAGTCGCGCGCGCAGCGCTATCCCGAGAAGCGATTCTCGAACCCGTCAAGAGACGAGCTGCTGGGCGATCTCCGCGCGCTTGCCCAACAGAACAACTTTGACCTTGTCTCGGTACGGTTGCTCGGGCCGCGTCAACTCGCGCCGAAGATCGTTGTCCGCACAAAGCATTACCTCGACTTGGCGCACGCGGCACCGGCGATTCTGCGCCAGATCGACCCACGCAAAGCAGTCCCACAGGACTCTCAAGGCTGGAAGTACGAAGGGTTCTATTTCGAAGCGCAAGACGAACGCGACATCCCGTTCCTGATCGTGTTCAACTTCGAGCGCGGGCCTTCACCGGGCGGAGGCCAATGGGCCAGGAGCGAGCCGTTGTATCCGCACTCCCACGGTTGAGTCAGGCGCCTGCGGCGCTTTCCGACCCGCTGCCGTGCGCGGAGAGCGCGAGAACTTTCAGGCGTCCTGAGGGAAAGTAAGGGTGTGAGAGCAGAAGCCTTTGGCGATCTATTTGAGCGCCATTTCGACGCGATCTACGGCTATCTCGCGCGGCGCGTAGGCCCTGATCTCGGCCGTGACCTGGCCTCGGAGACCTTCACGCGCGCGTTCGCAGCGCGCAAGCGTTACGACGCGTTGTGCGGAGAGGAGCGGCCCTGGCTGTTCGGCATAGCCAACAACCTCCTCCGTCGCCATTACCGCGACGAGGAGCGACGGCTGCGTGCGTTCGCGCAGCTCGATGTGCGCCGGAATGATGTCTGGCCGGACGAGCCACGCCTCGCCGATGCCCTCGCTGGCCTCTCGCGCGAGGAGCGTGATGTGCTGCTCTTGTTCGCTTGGGCCGATCTCGCCTACGAGGAGATAGCGATCGCGCTGGGCGTTCCGGTCGGAACCGTTCGTTCTCGTCTGCATCGTGCGCGTGCGCAATTGCGTGCAGCGCTGGAAAGGGAGGAGGCTCTCGATGGATGAGCTCGCGCTGCTGAAGGATTTTCGTCTCGAGGACGCATCGCCGGACGGTGCACGCGAATACGCACGGGCCGCCTTGGACGTGGCTGCCGCGCGGGGACGGTTCCCGAGCCGGCGCATGCTGGTGGGGCTCGCGTTTGTCGCTGCTGCCGTCCTTGCTGGGGCCGCCTATGGAATCGTCCACGAGCTGATTGTCGGCGACCCCGCACCTGAAGAGGTGCGCGAGCAGCCTGCACGCTTCGGGCATAGCGCGGAGCTGATTCCGGTGCCGCACCCTGACGACCCTCAGCTCGACCAGGCGCGCGTCGCTGCGGTGCTCGACAGCTCCGCGGGCACCGTCTACCTGTTCGCGTCGCCGAACGCGAGCGGCCTCTGCGCGTCAACTTGGCTTGAAGGAGACCGCGGCTACCAAGGCCGGTTGAACATGCCGAGTGTGTGCGGGCAGCGCGATCAGTCGTTCTATGGCTTCGGAAACGAGGACTACGGCATCGTCGCCGGTCACGACCTTGGCAAGAACCCGCTCCGGCTTTTCTGGGGACGCGCGGGCGACGGCGTCGCGCGGGTCGCACTCCGTTTCGGAGCTCGCACCGTAGCCGTGCCGCTGACCGGCCGCTGGGTCATCGCCGAGTTCCCCTCGCAACCAGACGAATTTCTCTCTTACGACGCCGGAGGACGGGTGCTCGAGCGGCAGAAGTTCCACTGGTCGACCGGCCATGAGCCTGTGTACAAGCCGCCGCACCAGGTGACGGAGGAGCATCAGGTGGCTCGCATCCGGGCGCGGGGCGGGTCCGAAGAAGTGACTTTGCTGGTTGCACGCGCGAGTGACGGCGGCTTCTGCCAGATCGTCCGCTCCGATCGGACGCCGACCAATAGCGGCTGTTCCGTTGCCAGGCCGAAGGCCAAGGAGATCGGTGTAGCCGCGATGAACTTTGGCGGTGCCCCCGGCGGGATCCTCTTGCTCGTTGGTCCCGTAGGCTCCGACATCGCCAAGCTCGAAGTCCATTACCAGGACGGGCGAGTCGCCAACGTTCCGCTGAGCGAGGGCTGGGCGCTGTACGAAGTCGAAACCCGCGACTACGTCGAGGGACGGCGACCCGAGATCCTCGCAGGCCGCGACGCGTCCGGCCGCGAGATCGCATCGGAGCGCTTGCCCTGGGCAATGCCGGGAGGCTGAAGGAAGGCGGGAACACAAACGGACTCGCATACGGGGGCTATCCGTCGTCCAGCTCTTCGATCCCAACCTTTCGCCTTCGAGCGGTCACTTGTATAGGTGACCGATGAAAAAGGAGCCGTGATCACTGACCTATCCCGCCAGGGCGGCGCAGACCTGGATATTTCGACGAGGGCGGACTTGCTCGCGGACCTGCAACCGCTGGTCGTTCGCACGGTTAGGCTGGTTGTGGGGTCGGGATCAGCGGTCGCGGAGGATGCCGCCCAGGAAGCACTCCTCGAGATGACTCGTTCGCTTCCCCAGCTCAAGAACGTCGCGGCCGCTCCGGCTTGGGCGATGCGGATAGCAACACGGGTGGCCCTGCGAACGGCGAAGCGCGAAGCGCGTCTGTCACTGATCGGCGTTTGGGCTGTGCGCGCGCCAGAGGCGATCGCAGGAGACACCTCGGTCGAGATGCTCGAGCTCAAAGAGGCCTTCGATCAACTGCCGCCGAAGCTCCGCGCAACTGCCGTGCTGCGGTTGCACATCGGCTTCAGCGAAGCCGAGGCGGCCGCCGCGCTTGGTTGCTCAATAGGGACGGTGAAGAGCCAGCTGCACGAGGCAAGGCGCCGACTGAGCCGCCAGCTCCAAGGCAGTGGCGTACGGCGAACGATGGCTGTCGCGTCGCCAGCACCTGATTGCAGCCGAGGAGGTTGAGATGAGGGATCCCAAGTACAGCGCCACTCCAGTATCTGACGAGGAGCTCGGCGCGATGCTTGCGACGTTCGCCGGGCCCGGCGAGCCCTTGCTGGGGCCGGAGCGAAACAAGCTGCATCGGACTTCTCATCGAGCGATCGTGCTCGTCGTTGTTCTCGCTTTCGCGCTCACCGTCGTTGTGCCCGCGCTCGCGCTGCGCAGCCAACTCTCCCAGACACTCAACCACTTCTTGAGCAACGAAAGGCCAACCCATCAGTTTCTGAAAAGCCGAGACGAACCACTGCATGTCAAGCAGCTGATCAAACGTCTACTGAAGCCCGGTCAAGCCGACGAACCTCCGTATGAGCTAACGAGCGTGCGACGCGTAGTCGACGCCAATACCCCAAGCGGCGAGATGCGCATTTACGAACTCAACTTTTCAAACGGCTACAAAGGCAGCACCATGATCACCCTTGCAACCCATGACATCGGCGGCGCCTCTTGGGGACCGGCTACAACCTGCCCAGCCGGCTGGGCGCTGCGAGCCGGCTCTAGCGAGGTCCTCTATCCGGGCCGCACACCGCTCTACTTCTCCGGCCGCTCAGCGCCGAGCGTGACCTCAATCGACATCGTCTACCCAGACGGCCACGCCACGCAAGCAGTCGTCGACAACGGCTACTTCCTCGGCTGGGTCATCCCCACCGGCGACAAAGCCGGTCGAGATAACTTCTCCCCGCCGGTGACACTCATCGCGCGCGACCGAATCGGTAAGGACATCGGCCGCCTTGCCGTCCGCAGTGACGGCGATATCCCGCCATCGCCTGGCCAGCCACCTCAGGCCGTCGCATGTGGCTGAGGCCGGTTGGCTCGCCTCAGAGAGGAGTCCTCGCTGGGAACCAGGCCGAGGAAGGGGCCGAGGCTTTGCGGCCGGAAGCGACCACGCAGTCCGCGGTCTTGCGCTGCTTGACCTTGACGACGCCTTCGCGCGAGCCGGGGAGGTACGGCAGCCCGAGCCGCTTCGCGACGACGCCGTCGAGCCCGGCGGCTTCGAGCGAGCCGAGCCATTCCTGCGCCTCGTCGGGATCCGTCGAGATCGGCGAGAGCCGGAAGCCGTCCCGTGCTGCTCGAGCGCTCCGCGCCGCTCCTCCAGAGGGAGCTTGTGCACCTTCTTGCGGTTCCAGAGCAGGAGGTCGAACGCGATGAACTCCGCCGGGATCTCGCTGGCGAGCTTGTTGACGCGGCTTTCCGCGGGGTGGAGGCGCATTTGCATCGAGTCGAAGTCGAGGACGCCGTTGCGGGCGATCACGATCTCGCCGTCCAGTGCGGTGTGCGGCGGCATGAGCTCGCCGAGGGCGCCGAGCTCCGGGAAGTAGCGCAGGAGTGGTCGTTCGTTGCGGCTCCAGAACGCCAGCTCGCCGCCGTCGTTCTCGAGCACGCCGCGAAAGCCGTCCCACTTCGGCTCGTACTGCCACGCGCCACGTGGGAGCTCGTCGACGAGCTCGGCTTCCATCGGCGGGAACGGGACGTTTGGGCCGGGCACGGCGAGACCTTACTCGCGGGCGCGACAGGGTCGCCCGAGCACGGA
This sequence comes from Thermoleophilia bacterium UBA5186, assembly GCA_002413095.1. GTDB lineage: Bacteria > Actinomycetota > Thermoleophilia > Gaiellales > Gaiellaceae > UBA5186. The sequence continues at coordinate 5,182 of DHWI01000110.1, read as the reverse complement.
GGTGTCGATCCCCTCCACGCGCAAGCCCACGATCCTCCCGTCGACGATGCGGGAGCGAGAGCGAACGTCGAGCCGCGCTACCTCACGCCCGGCCGGGGGCACGCACAGGGAGAAGCGCACGGTCCGCGTGTTGCGAGGCGCGACCTTGCCGTGCGCGACCTGACGTCCCCTCGCGACGATCCGGTACGTGGTCGATCGCGAGATCCCGCCGAGCGAGGACAACTTGACTGTGACCTCGCGCTGCTTGGCGGTCGCGCCGGTCCGCGGGTAGACGTGGATCCAAGCCTCACCGTGCGTCCACCCGTCCGGCGTCAGGCCCGAGGTCGCCCAGTCGGCCCGGACGCGCTCCGGGAGCCGACGGAGCTCGAACGACTTCGTCGCGGCGAGCACGGGCGCGGCCTGGGGGCGGAACCGCACGTCGCTGCGCGCGAAGACCGCGAATTTGGGCGGCGCAGAGCCGTGGATGAGGCCAGTCCGGCGGTCGAGGGTCCAGTTGCGGTGCGGAAACGGCGTGTGCGTGGTCGCGCCGTCGAGCGAGTAGGCGCGGTCGACGCGCTCGTTCCAGTACTCGACGTCCCACCAGAAATCCGGGGTGGGGTAGTCCGCGGTGATGAGCGCGACTGAGGACCCTCGTGGAAGTGCAGCGTCGATCCAGTCTGCGCGCGGCGCGGTGGCAGCTAGGGGTCGCTGCGTGAGCGGCAGCGCGTATTCCACGAAGACGTAGCGCGCCTCGACCGCAAAGAGGACGAGCAGCGCCCCGAGGACGACGGCGACAGATGCCCTGCGCGGGGCCCACAGGAGCAGCGCGACCGCCACGAGAGTAAGGGCGATGGTCAGAACTCGCATCGACGTCTCCAGGGATCCGGGCAGCAGGCGGTCGTACTGCGACTGCAGTGCGGAGGATGGCGACGCCCAGTAGATTGGCGGGCCACCGAACTTGCCGAGGCCGATCGCCGCGGCGACAACCGCGCCGCCCACCGCGACGGGCAGGGCGGTCCGACGACCTTCGAGCAGGCACGCGGCGGAGGCGACGAGCAGCAACGGGACGATGAAGAACAAGTAGCGGCCCTGCGGGAAGCCGCCAGGCGTGAAGCGGAGGTCGAACGAAGCGACCTGCAGTGCCGCGAGCGGCACGATCAGGAGCATGAGACACGCGTACGCGTGCTGCTCCTTGTCGCGCGGGGCGCGTAGGACGGTGGCCGTCCAGCCGGCCGCAAGCGCGAGGGGGAGCATCGCGGCAGGCACGGCGATGTTGAGCAGGTGCTGGACGGTTGAACGCCAGACGCCGGCTGGGAGCAGATCGCCGTGCGCAGTGACGGAATAGCTCCCGAGCAGGCTCGATGCGCGCCCAAAGCCTGCGACCGCGGCGAGGACGACGAGGCCGGAAACGGTCGCCACGCCGAGCACCAGATGTTCTCGCAGGCGCGGTCGGGCGTGACGGAATCCGAGTTCGTGCACGACGACGGCGAGCGGATACGCGGCGAAGAGGACCAGAAGCTGCGTCCGGGCGAGCACCCCGAGCGCGAGGACGGCGAGCACCGCTCCCTCGCGGCGCGGCGTCGGCGCGACCAGCGCCCGCTCCATGAGCAGGACCGCCCAGACGACGATTGGGTAGGCGAGCACCGGCGTCGTGAGCGTCGTCGAAAACACGGTCCAGGGCATGAAGGTCGTAAGCGCCGCAACGAGGTAGGCCGCAAGCCGCGAGCGGGTCACGTCGAGCGTGAGCCGGTGCGCCGGCCAGGCGGCGAGAGCGATCAACAGGCCGTTGAGGACGTGGATGGCGTCGATCGCCGCCGGCATGCGCAGGAGCGCGACGAAGGGCGCGATCAGCAGCGGGTAGAGCTGGCTCAGGGCGGAAACGTGCTCACCGTGCAGCTGCGGCAGCGGCGACAGGGAATCGGCGACCGACGTTCCGAGCTTCAGCTGCTGCAGCTCGTCGGTCATCACGACCCATTCGCTGCCGCGTGTGGCGTAGTACGCCGAGAACCAGGCACCGAGAGTCACGATGCTCAGAAGCAGCACATCGAGCCGCGACAGCCGATTCATTGCCGGGTGCCGCGGCGCCCATTTCGCCGGGACACGCTGTGGACATTAGCGGCGCTGGATGTGCTCGACGGGGTCTGGGTCGAGCGGACGGGCAGCGCGGCTCAGTTCAGCCAGGGCGCGAGGAAGCTCTCGATGTCGCGGCATCCGCGCGGCTTCGAAAGCTTTGCGCGCACACTCTTGCCCACGACGACTACGAGGGTCGGCATCGTGTCGACCCTAACCTCTCGACCAGGTCGGGCCGCTCCTGGCTGTCGACGCGGTAGAGCTTGAACGTGCCGTGGTTCCGGCGGCGCTGCAGGACCTGCGCGAGGAATCTCTCGACGCGGCGGCAACTCCCTGACTGGGCGGAATGGAAGAACACGAGGCCAGGCTAATTGCTCGAATCTGCCCCGGATCGCTCCCTCTCCACATTGCGACAAGGGTACTGCCCGTCCGCCGACGAGCTCGACACCACCCACCGCTGGGCTCCCGGCCTGGGCCACTAGAGACCCGGACCGCGGCAAGCAGTCATTCGCACTGCTCGTGCCGGAGTGCAGAGCTGTCGCACTTTGGCGGAAGTACGACACGAACGGGTCACCGCCGACGCGTTGAAAAGCTCACACCCCGCGATCTCGGTCCGGCTCGATTTAGGCCGTTCGGCCCATTGAACTCGACCCGCCGGCGTCGCGAGGCCGGTCACATCGGCGCCGAAAGACAAGCACTGGCGCATCAGAGTGGGGCACCAGTGCGGTTTTACGCTTCCGGCTTAACTGCCCGTACCGCGCCGAGAAGCCGGCCCGCCGCGGCAAAGATCGTGGCCACGGAAAAAGGCTTGATCAAGCCTTTTCTGCTAGACTTGGTTTGCTTCAACTGAAATGGCCGGGCGCTGCGCTAACAGCCCCGGCCCGGCACAGGAGGTACTAGCTCCCATGCACATCGACTTTATCGCCGCTCGCGCGCTTGGCGCGCGTTCGCAACGGCCCGTGGACGGCCTGGATCTGGCGGACGCCGGCCAGAGATATCTCTCGAATCGGGAGACCGTCGGGCTCAAGCACTCGACCCTGCTCGACTACGAGAGCTACCTGCGCGTCCACCTCGTTCCCTTCTTCGGCGCCCGTTCCCTCGACGAGATCGAGCCAGAACAAGTCGAGCAGTTCATCGCAGTCAAGCGCCAGGAGGGCAAGGCGATCAAGAGCATCATCAACTACCTCGGCCTCCTCCAGGCGATCTTCAACCACGCGCTCAAGCGCGGGTGGTGCGACCAGAACCCGGTACGTCTCGTCGACAAACCACGCCAATCACGGGGCGATCCCGACATCCGCTTCCTCACCGCAGAGGAGCTCGACTCGCTGCTCGCTGCAACACCCGACGACCGTCTCGGGCGGATGGAGCGTGTTATCTACCTGGCGGCGGCGATGACTGGTATGCGGCGGGGCGAATTGCTCGCGCTGCGCTGGCAGGACGTCGATTCGAACAACAAGCTCATCCGCGTTCGCCGCAACTACACGAAGGGACAGTTTGGGACGCCGAAGTCGCGCCGCTCGAGCCGAGCGGTACCTCTGGCAGACACGCTCGGCACTGAGCTCCGGCGGCATTTCGACAGCTCGGACTTTCAAGGCGAGCTCGAGCTTGTCTTCGGCCACCCGGTGAGCGGAAACGTCCTCGACCCTTCGAGGCTTCGCAAGCGATTCCAGGCAGCGGCTCGACGCGCGGGGCTGCGACCCGTCCGCTTTCACGATCTTAGGCACACCTTCGGAACGAGGATGGCCTCCGCCGGTGCACCTATGCGGGCCGTTCAAGAGTGGATGGGTCACGGCGATCAGCGGACGACTCTGATCTACGCCGACTACGCACCGGACATTTCGGAAGGTGCGAAGTGGGCAGCGCGGGCTTTCGGGGCGTCCGCGGGCCACGGCTCGAACGCGCGCGGCGACATGGAGCGGCCGGTTTCGTGCGCGTAGGAGACCCTGCGTCGCCTCCCGCTGGGAAGAGACGCTGAACGGAGGCCGCGGATGACACCTGGCGCCGCGAAGAACGCGACTGGCTCGCGCACGATCGCCTGCCCGACGCGCTGGCGCTGGCCGCCCGTGAGCTGCTTCCGATTGCGCTCGAGCAGCGGCCGAGGTCAAGGATCTCCGACCGCCTCGCGTACGCGGTCGACTAGGGCCCTCCAGAATCGGCTGACCTCGCCCGAGCTACCCCAGAACAGGTGAAGCGGCCGGAGGATCATCAAAGCGGGGGATCACGAGCCGGGATTCACGGTTCGATGATCGGGCTAGATCGGCAAATCAATGGCGGCGCGGCCACGCCTAAGGAAGGACTTCGCAGCGTGGCAGCAAGTAGCGCCCCAGTAGCTGAGCTGAAGACGAATCGCGACACCGATTTCCCGCAGGCTTCGGCGCGCAGGGTAGGCGTGCCTCGGATCGGCGAAGGGAGGTGAATCCTGTGCTGCAGCTCTACACGTTCGGACAGACCCAGATCGCGCGCCTTCGCCGCGATGAGGGTCAGACGATGGCGGAGTACGCGGTCGTGCTCGCCGTGGTCACGCTTCTCGTGATCGGAGCGATCACCCTGCTCTCCACGAACATCGGCAACGAGATCACGAAGGTCGCCGGTCTCCTCAAGTAAGGATCTCCGAGTAGTCAGAGGTCGGCATAGCTCATGCCCGACGAACCCGACGGATTCGTAGCCGTCGGGTTCGTTGCGCTGGCAGTCCGCGAGTCTGACCCCTGAGTCCGGGGCGACGCACGAATCTCCGGGTTCAAAGACGGCGCAAGCGCACCCCCTCTCTGGATGCGCACGGATTCCCCCGTCAGTGGGTTCCCAGACGTGCGCACGGAGCGATAACAGCAGGATCAGGGGTCTCACGGGGAACGGGGCCGCATCCCAGTCCCCGCACTAGCTCCCCAACCCTGATTCTCGGTGCGCAGAGGGGGGCGGTTACTCCCCTGGGCCGTCCTTCTGCGCTTCTACAAAGAACGGTCGCCTGCCTATTGGGCGGAAATCGAGGTCCTTGCTTCCCGCGACGAGTCGTAGTTCACTGCGACTCGAGCGGGCCACCCTTCCTCTCCCCTGTGGTAGCTCGCTCGTACCGACGGGGGGTGGAGCGTCGGCCGCTCCCCTCATTCTGCGCCCGGGGCGCTCGAGGCGCCCTGGG
>DHWI01000206.1:31627-32158 GCA_002413095.1 Thermoleophilia bacterium UBA5186 | reverse complement strand
GCCCCCGGCCTCGATCACCCCCTTCATCAGCTCGAACGCGTTCAGGACCCCGCCGAAGCCTGCCTCCGCGTCGACGACGATCGGGGCAAGCCAGCGCGTGCCGTTTCGGCCCTCGCTCCAGTCGATCTGGTCGGCGCGGACGAGCGCGTTGTTGATGCGTTTGACGAGCGCGGGGGCGCTGTTCGCCGGGTAGAGGCTCTGGTCGGGATACGTGTGGCCGGCGAGGTTGCCGTCGGCAGCGACCTGCCAGCCGGAGAGATAGATCGCCTGGAGGCCGGCCCGGATCATCTGCACGGCCTGGCCGCCGGTCAGGGCGCCGAGCGCCGAGACGTACCGGTCGCCGTTCAGGAGCTCCCACAACCGCTCGGCGCCGTTCCGCGCGAGCGTGTGCTCCTGCACCAGCGAGCCGCGCAAGCGCACGACGTCCTCCGCGCCGTACGTGCGCTCGATCCCTCGCCAGCGCTCGTCGCTTGCCCACGTCGCCTGGAGCTGGTCTGCCTGAGCCTGGATCCGAGCCGTCACGTCCATTGC
>DHWI01000206.1:16423-31605 GCA_002413095.1 Thermoleophilia bacterium UBA5186 | reverse complement strand
TCGCATTTACCGGAGTTCTGGGATCCGATACTGCGAAGCCGCTACTGGACGCGGATCGGGTAGCTCTTCTTCCAGACGCCGCCGGGGCCGGTCACCTCGACGCGGAAAACGAGCGCCTTTCCGCGGTCGACGCGAGGCCACACGTAGTTCTGGCGATACACCCCGCGGAACTTGTTCCAGCCAACCGTGTCGATCTTGCGGCCGTTCAGCAGCACGAAGCGCTTCGCGCTTGCCTGGATCGGGTTTCCGTCTGGCAGGTTCCGCACGTAGATCGCGTATTTCCACGGAGAACCGGCCGTCGGCGAGTGTGTCGGTGCAACGAACGTGGCGGTGAAGCGCAGCTTCTGCAGGCTCGACGCGCCCAGAGGGGCGGTCAGGAGGACGCCGATCGATCCGGCGCACACGAGGAGCGTCAGTCGTGATCGCATGCCGAGACTCTAACGAGGCGCGTTTACGGAAAACGTAAAGGTTGCGCGGCCGCTTCAGGAATTGGAGCTCTGGGCCGGTCTTCGCCCTCGTTTGACACTGTGCGACACTTCGTCGCGAAGGCTCGCGCCGCGGGCCGCGGCGAGGAGAACCATCGAACAGCACAAGAAACGCGTCGTCGAGAACGAGATCCTCTTCCGCGACGTCAACGAGCGTCTGAAGGGTGTCTCGGAGGGCTTCGGCGACGTGCTGCCGGAGTTCGACATCATCTGCGAGTGCGGCGACGCCGCTTGCACCCAGCGGATCTCCATGACGCTCGACGAGTACGAGCAGCTGCGGGCCGACGCAAAGCAGTTCGCCGTTCGGCCCGGCCATGAGTTCCTCGACATCGAGACGATCGTCGGGGATCACGGCGGGTACCTCGTCGTCCGGAAGGACGCCGGTCGCGCAGCCGAGCTTGCGCGCGAGAGCGATCCGCGCGCAGCGCAGTGACCGAGGCCCAGGCGGCGGTTGGTGGTCGTCGCCGAGGCGCCGTCGGGCCGGGTGCTCGCGAGGCAGAGTGTGACGTGACGTGGCTCGGCGCCGTATATGGGACGTGCACGCGGTCTCGACTTCTTTGCCCGGCCTCTTCGGCGCGCGCTCGACCGCACGGCCGGACTTCGCCGAGGTGGCCGAGGCGTCGCTCGACCGCGTCTATCGCTACCTGCTCTACCTGACGCGAGACGCGTCGCTCGCCGAGGACCTCACCGGCGAGACTTTTGAGCGCGCGCTGCGCTCGTGGCGCCGGTACGACCCGCGCCGCGGCGAGCCAATCGGGTGGCTCTGCCGCATCGCGCGCAGCGCCGCGCTCGACCGCTTCCGCGCCGACGAGCGTCGACGCGCCCGCGAGCGCCGGTATGCGTCTGACGCGGGCGAGGTCGCCGAGGAGCCCTTCGTCGAAGGTTTGTCGCCCGAGCTCGAGTGCGCCCTCGCCGGGCTGTCCGCCGCCGACCGTGAAGTGATCGTCCTGCGGGTCGTCCTCGAGCTCGACGCGGCCGAGACCGCGCTGCTGCTCGGGATCAGCGCCACCGCGTGCACGACCCGACTCAACCGAGCCCTTCAGCGGCTCGAGGACCGAATGGAGAGCAATGCCCTCGCCTGACCTCATCGACTTCGACCGCCGCTTCGAGCAGATCGTCCGGGAGCTGCGCGCCACGGCGCCGCCCGCACCCGAGAGCGTTCGCGCCCGTGTGCGCGAGTTGGCGTCCGCGCCCGCTCCCGAGCCGCCGCTCCTGCGCCGTTTCGGGGGACGCCGCGTGGCGCTCGTGCTCGTCCCGGTCTGCCTGCTCGGACTCGTCGCGGGCGCGCTCGTCGCCGGGCGCGGCGGCGGCACACGCTCTGCGGCGCCGGTTGCGAAAAGGGCGCTGCGCCTGGAGGACTCTCTCGGGCGGCCAGCCGGGACCGTCCCGTGGTCGGTCACGGGGACGCCACCAGCCAACCGCTTCGACCAGCTCGGTGGCGCGGTGAGCGGCGGAGCGGCCGCTGGCTCCAAGACCTTCGCCCCCGCGACGCTTCCGCCCGCCCAGGGCCGACTGCAGCACTACGACGTGTCCCTGAGCCTGCGCGTCCGCAACCAGGACGCGCTCTCGAAGGCGACGAACGAGGCCATGCAACTGGCACGCGGCTTCGGCGGCTTCGTCGCCGGCGTCGAGTACTCGAGCGCCGAGAGCACGCGGGGTGACGCCCTCTTGACGCTGCGGGTGCCGATCGGGAGGATCGACCAGGCGATCGCACGCTTCTCGAAGCTCGGGAAGATCCGGGCGCAGCACGTCTCGATCCAGGATCTGCAGGCGACCGTCAATGCGCAGAACCAAGCCATCCTCGACACGCGCAAGTCGATCGCCAGCCTGCAGGAGAAGCTCGGCGGGAGCCTTCCCGCGGCTCGGCGGATCGAGCTCCAGCACCAGCTCGCGGCGCAGGAGGGACGGCTGAAGGCGCTGCTGGGCGGCCGCGGAGAGACTGTCCGCGAGGGCCGGCTCGCAACCGTCTCGCTCGCGTTCACGACCGCGAAGCGGCACGCGGCCTTGCACCATCCCGGCCGCATCGGTCGTGCGGCGCACGACGCCGTGACGCTGCTCGCCCGGCTCGGCGCGGGGGCGGTCTACGCCGTGATCCTGCTCGGCCCGCTCGTCGCGCTCGGCTTCGCGCTCTTCGTCATCGGCCGGGCTGTCCGCCGGCGGGGCGAGAGCCGTCTGCTCGCGCGGGCCTGAGCTCGGCGCAGAGGACGGCGCCGGCGCGCTGCTCCCCGTAGCGGGCGCCGGCGACGTCTTCCGCGGAGGCCCAGCCCTCAGGGCCGAGCGCGTACGTCTCCTCGTCGGCGGTGTCGAAGCCCGCCGCCGCGAATCGCGTGCGCCACTCCTCCGGCTCGAGCTGCACGAACCAGCCGTGCTCCTCGCGCGCGCCCGTGGGAACGGTGACGACGAGCCGGCCGTCGGCCGAGAGCACGCGACGGAGCTCGCCGAGCGCGCGCGTGATCCCGTCGTCATCGCGCTTGGCGTCGATGCCGTAGACGCTGTTGTCGAAGCCGACGTGCTCGATCGTCGAGATGCAGAGCGCAAGGTCGAACGAGCCGTCCTCGAACGGCAAGTCGCGAAGGTCCGCGACGACCGCGTGGAGGCCGGGCACGTCGACGCGGGCGAGGTCGACGGCCACGAGCTCGTCGGCACCGAGCGTGAGGAGCGCGGCGAGGTAGGCGGGCTCAGCGAAGGCCGAGCCGGCGTCGAGCACGCGCCGCGCGCCGCGGGCGCGACCGAGCGCCCAAGGGATCTCGATCGCTCGCTCGTCTCCGGGCGGCGCGGTCAAACCGCGCCGCGGACCGCCCGCCGAGGCAGCCGCAATCGCCTCGTCGAGCGCCCGGAGGCGGGCAAACTCGTCGCTTGCCGTGAGCTGCGCGAGGATCGCGGCGCGCGAGAGCGTCCCGTCTGCGAGACGCGTTCGCGCGCGCGAGCGAGCCTCATCGTCGACGGGCCGGCGGAGCAGCGTCAGGTACGCGCGCTCGACGAACTCGTCGTCGGAGAGCGCGGCGACGTCCAGATGCGCGAGGGCGCGCGGATCCACGGGCCGGATGCTATTCGCGCCTGGTAGGTTCCGGCCCGTGCTGGCGGCGCTCTCGAATGCCCACAAGCTCGGGCTCGCGCTCGTCGGCGGGACGTTCATCCTGTTCGCCCTCGTCTCGTCGTTCCTGCTGCCGCGGCGCGATCCGAACTTCCCTGGGCGAAACCTCTTCTGGTTCGTGGCCGCGGCGGTCGGGCTGTTCGCTGCGATGCTGACGGCCGTGTTCGTCTTCGGCAAGGAGCCCGCAGAGGGCCACGCCGCACAGCCGGCCGCGAAGAAGCCCGCGGCCCACGTCGGCGGCTCCCTCGCGCGCCTCGCGATCAGCGAGACCGAGTTCAAGATCCAGCTTCCGGCGACCAAGATGGCGCCCGCGACGGTCGACGTCCAGGTCACGAACAAGGGAAAGACCGTCCACAACCTCGTGATCAAAGGACCCGGCGTCAGCAAGTCGACGAAGGACCTGAACCCGGGCGGGCAAGGCAGCCTCCAGGTCAAGCTGAAGGCGGGAACGTACGAGCTCTATTGCTCCATCCCGGGCCACAAGGAGCTCGGCATGGACGCGAAGCTCCAGGTCAGCTAGAGCGGCCCTGGGATCGGGACGATCCGCGAGGCGCCGCATGTTCACGGGACTCCGGCGCCTGCTCGCAGCAGGCCTCGAGGCGCCGGCGCCCGAGTTCTAGGCTCCGCTACTTCAGCTTGCTCTTCTTCTTGTCGACCAGCGCTGTCCGCTTGTCGAAGACGAGCGCGAGCAGCTCCGGCCGGAGGGCCTTCCCTCCGCACTTCGGCTTGACCGTAATCGTGATGTAGCGCACCGCCTTGCCGCGCTTGTCGCCCCCGAGGCCCCGGTTGCCGATGAGCACGAAGTGCTGAATGCCGCGGGAGGTTGCCGCGCATGGGCCGTTGCAGCTGATTGAGCCCTTCGACCTCTTGAAGTGGCTCTTGTAGCCCTTGTCGGCGGGCGGAACGAGATCGAGAGTCCCATGGCAGCCGCCCTTACCGGCCGTGCACGTCATCGTCCAGGAGACCGTGAACTCGAGATGCATGCCACCGGTCTCACCGGGATTCGTGAACTTGATCGACGACGGCACGATCTGGCCCGTCAAGGTGAGGCACTCGCATGGGGGGGTCTGGAATGCCACGTCGTGTCGGGTGGCGGTGATGAAGCTGTCGGTGGTCGAATAGACAATGAACGGAGCTCCCTCGGGGATGGGATTGGGCGTCGTGCCGTGTCCGATCAGAGTCTGCCCCGGCCCGTCGCTGAGCGGATAGCAAGCGAACGCATCCTCCACGCCCGTACCCCTGCACGCCGAGCCAGGGACGCCGTCCACCCCGAAGGTCGAGATGACCCCGCCGACCCACTGGATCGTCAGTCCGTTGACCGTACCCGGGCCAGGGTTCATGAACGAGAGGTTGAAGTCTCGGTTGCTTGGGCCGGGGGTGACGAAGATCACGTAAGGGCCCACCTGAGCACGGACCGAGGGGCGGTGGCCGGTTATCAATGTGGCACCCGAGCGCGCCGCACCGAATTTCCACATGGCGGTGCTTGTCGAAGCCGGGCTCACCAGCACGAAGAAGACAGCACCGCAGACCAAGACGCACGGCAGGCCTCGCCGCAACGCTGACATCGCCGATCGACCGGTCCTTCGCTTCTCGAGCCACATACCCATTACCCCTCTCCGTTCTCGCGGATTGCGAAGGGTCGCAGCGAGACGAGGGCAAGGTCGCTAGGGGGCTGGGCCGTCTACCCAGGAGCTCGATGAGGCCGCGTCCGAAGATACTGCTCGGCGTTCGTCGACGCAAGCGAGCGTCACGTGCGTGGCGCCGTGCCGCCGCGGCTCAGGACGAAACCGGCGTGTACCTAGCCTTTCGTCAGGCCGACGATCTCGCCATCGCCCGCGTGCCTTGATGCAGTCGGCGGGTCTAGACGGGTCTTGGCGACACGACGCGAGCGACGCCGACCACCGGGTCCAAGCGCGTGGCTGCGCCGGTTTCCGCTCGGAAAGCGGCCCTAGTGGAACAACGTTCGAACTCCGGCGAGTGGTGGAGACTCGCCCACCTTTTGGAAGCGTGTCCGAATTCGCGTCCCTCTTCGGCTGTGGTCACTGGTGGATGAACTCGAGCGTCAGGAACGGCTCTAGTCGAGCCAGCGCGTATCCCTATTCGCTCAGCCGCTTCAGGGCCGCGATTGAAGGAACGAAGAAGTACTCGCCTGCTGTGACGCGCACCAGCTCGTGCATCACGGTGAACTGGTGTGCACCCGAAGGCTGACGCAGCGTGTCCTGGGCGCCTGCGTCGAACTCGCCGGCCAGAGGATCCGGCCCATCCGCGGGCTCGCCGCCGACAGGCGGCCCGTAGCCCTGGGCAGGCGTCGGTGGCGTCGCGCCATTTGGGAAGTTCGGGTCGTTCAACCAACGGCTTTGAACGAATTCAAATTGGCGGGCGGGATCCGCGACCACCGAGATGAAATGCAGCCCGCGGTCCTTTCCGTCATCAGCAGTCGCCGCCTGGTTAAGCGGACTTCCATAGGGCGCTCCGCGGCGGATCATGCGGTGTCGCTCCGTGGGTTCTTGAGCTAGGTCGACGCGCGGCTCGTCGCGAGGATTTGCCTTGCGCACGTGTGAGAAGCGCGGCGCGTTCAATCCCTCCGGGTCTCCGCTGTACCCGAATGCGTTCGTGACATTCCCGTCATCGACCGTCGGGCTTGTCTGCAGCGAGGCGCCGCTCGGCCATCGCCCTGCGAGTTTCGCCGCGGTGGTCCCGGCATCAAGAGCGGGATCGCTGGCCGGGACGCCCTGGGCTACTTGCTGGCGGAATCCGAACACGTCCTGTCGCAGTCGCCTGAAGATGGCGAAGCTCCCGTCGCGCCAAAAATCACCGACGGACGCCGTCTGTCCTGCAGCGTCCGCATACCCGAGAACGAACTCACCGATAGGAAGTGCTGGTGGCTCGACCTCTGCCGGCGCATCGTCCCACCCATCGATCGCCGGCTGGGAGGCGCCGTCCTTGAACCCAAAATGTTCTCGGCCCCGCATCCTTCCGGGCAAGGTTCGCCCGCGCTCCTTGAACACAACCGTGCAGCCGTGTCTTGCCATGTGCTTCTCGATCCGGGCGACCGCTTCGTCGAGTTCGGCCGCCTCGTCCGAGGCAACCACGACAAGGAGGTCGATCGCTTCGGTTCCCGGGCGAAAGGGCTTCTTCCATTGCTCGGGGGTGTCCGTTGGCCGCGTGTCGCCGATCGTCTGCGCACGTGCCGCCATGCCGGCCTTGAAGGCGATGAAGCCTTCATCGCCCGGAAGCTCGTCGAGATTGGCTCCGAGCTTCTTGAGGCCGCTAGCTGAGATCAGAGTGCCGACCCAGGTGGCGCGCACTCCGCCTTCGGCCTGGCGTCCGCGATGGCGAATTTCCGAGAACAGCTCGTTGAAGGTTTTGACTTCCCAGGCGTTTGCCGTGATGTGCGACAACTCTCTGAGGAGCGTGCGCGCCTTGTTCGCGTTGTCGATCCGGGCGAAGATCAGTTGCTGCGTGTACTTACGGAAACCGGCGATACCAATTCCTTGGATGTTCTGCGCTTGCTCTTTCGTGATGGTCATTTCAGGTCTCCTCGTGCGTGTCTTCGTGGGTCGAGCAGTCGCCGTCCGGCGGGCAGCCCTATAATCTTGCTAAGCGTGTCGGAAAACTATGTACCGACTCGGTCAATGATTCTAGCACACGATGGTGGACGTCTTGTTCCGCACGTCACGGCTCCGCAAGGTCTGCGAGTCAGACAAGGAATCACGGCGCGCACACGGGCAGGACTGCGCCAAGAGGCTCATGGCTCGCCTGGCTGATTTGCGTGCAGCTCCATCGCTCGAGGAGCTGCGGCACCTTCCGGGCCGGTGTCATGAGCTGGATGGAAACCGCAAGGGCCAGTTGGCGATTGAGCTCTCCGGTGGCAAGCGGCTGGTGTTCGAGCCGGCTGACGCCGCCGCCGCCACGGGCGCGGACGGTGGCCTCGAGTGGGCGCTCGTCGAAGCAGTTCGGGTGCTTGAGATCGTCGACTACCACAAGAAGAAGGGAGGTTGAGCAGCGATGGCCCAGGCAACAACCGATGTCTTCCAGCCGAGTTACGCCGTCCCGCCTGGCGAGACCATCGCCGATCTACTCGAGGAACGCGAGATGACTCAGACCGAACTCGCACGGCGCCTCGGCGTATCCCTGAAGCACACGAACCAGGTCATCAAGGGCGCGGCCTCAATCTCGCCTGACCTCGCTTTGGGGCTGGAGAAGGTGTTTGGTGCATCAGCGGACTTTTGGCTGAACCGCGAGTCGCAGCACCAGGCCGACCTGGCCCGCCAGCAAGAGGAGAGAGATCTAGCGGATGCCGTCGAGTGGGCGAAGCGCTTTCCGATCTCAGACCTGAAGAAACGAGGCTTTCTGTCCGCTGAGAGCAAGGGGCCGGCGCTGGTTGCCGATCTCCTGCGCTTCCTAGGTCTTGCCCACCCGTCCCTTTGGTCCGACCCCATCGCGGCCTTTCGGAAATCGCTTGTGCATGAAAGCGACGCGTACGCGCTAGACGCATGGCTCCGGGTCGGCGAACTCCGTGCAGACAAGATCCGCTGCAAGGCATACGACGCCGATCGCTTTCGCACTGTGCTTGGTCAGGTACGCGGTCTCACGAGGCTCGACCCCGAGGAGTGGGAACCGAAGCTTGTAGCCCTCGCTGCATCGGCTGGCGTGGCAGTGATCATTGAGCCAACTCTTCCGCGAGCTCGCGCTAATGGCGCAACCCGATGGCTGTCGCCAACGAAGGCTCTACTTCAGCTCAGTCTCCGCTATGCGTGGGAAGACATCTTCTGGTTCTCGTTCTTTCATGAGGCGGCGCACGTACTTCTCCACCGGAAGAAGCACGTCTTCATTGAGGGGCTCAAACGCAACGTTCCCTCCGACGTTCGCCGCGAGGAGGCGGAAGCGGACCGTTTCGCCACCCGCTTCCTCATTCCCCAGGAGTACGAAGGGGAGATGCTTGCTCTGCACCTCTCGCAAGTTCCGGCATTTGCCGATCAGCTTGGCATCTCGCCCTCCATCGTGGTGGGACGCCTTCAACATGAGGGCGCGCTTCAGCCGAATCAGGGGAACCAGTTGCGGCGAAGGCTTCAGTTCGCCGAGCAGTGAGCCACTTTCTCAAGCCGCGTGGCGCGCCAACGAGGCGGAGACGCGATACCGGGATGTTCCAGGTTCGAACCTGGAACATCCCCTGTCCGATAGGCGGCCCTGGTGGAACAACGTTCGAACACCGGCGAATGGTGGGAGCTAGGAAAGCTGCTCGACCGATGAGTTGCGGTGGGGAGTTGAGAGGCTCCCGTCATTCGCCGCCGTCAATGATGATGCGGACGACTGACACGCCGGAGTCTTGTTCGTCGGAGAGCATTTTCGCGTCGTCCAGGGGAGGCTGGCCGCCGCCGGCAGCCTCCAGTGGTTCTTCATCTTCTAGAAGAGCGGCGCTTGTGAGATCCGGCCGACCACGCCACTCGCGCTTTCGAGAAGCGCCGAGGAGGTCCCATACCACTGCGCTCCATTGAAGATCGCGGCCTCCGTCATAAGCGTCCTTTCTCGACTTGAACCAAAAGCCTCCCGTGAGGGCCATGAGATCGGCGCAGACGGCGGCTAGCGGTCGCGGCTCCACTCCTGGGTACGGCGGGACGACGAATGGCTGCGGAATCGACAAGACGGAGAACACCGCCCCGGCATGAACTTCGCCGCGATCATCCCGCCACCGCGACCACCACAGGATCGTTGGCCAGTGGTCCAACAGATGCCAGTACGGATCGTCGAAGGCTAGATCCGGTTCGAGCGAACGTGTGTCGGCCTGTCGTTCCTGCCCGACCCACGTTGGCTGCCATGTGAACGGCGGTCTTTCGAAATAGAGCGCGCGCTGCTTCTTGCCAGAGGTGTCGCTCCAGGGTTCCGAAGCGGAGACGCCGCCACGTTTCGCCTGAATTAGCAGCCCGCTTCTGGCTGAGCTCCCACCTAGAACCCGATACTCGACCACCACGAGCAGATCCCCGATCTCACACGAAGCCGCGGTATCGGCGCGCTGCGCTTGGTATCGGCCGCTGCCGCCATGCACGAAGGAGCCGCTTACACGACATCGCCAACCGCGCGGCAGCTCGGTTTGCAGCCGCACCCCGAGTGCTGGTACTGCCTGCTCGAATATCGCTTCGACCTGGGGGACCTCGTAGCCGGGAGCAGCCAGAAGCGCGTCCTCGAAGATCCGGCTGAAGGCGAGCATCAGAGAGTCACGTCGCGGAATGACGCGCTCGAAGATCTGAGCCGATGCCGAATGCATTGCCAGTCAACAGAAGTCTACGCCCGACAAGTGTGACCTGATTCCCTGAGAGGCCGTGCAGCCGACTAGACTGCATACGCGACCTTGGAGACATCGTTCAGTTGCTGGGCCCACGCGGGATGCGGCTCTCCAGGAGCGCGCCCGAGTCGCAGGCGCTTGAGGTGCTCGCTGGTTGAGCCAACCGTCAGTGGGTCTTCAAGAATCAGTAAGGCGTCGCAGAGCCGGTGATGCAGTGATCGACGCTTCCGATCGCGGTCTGTCATGAACCCCATCCGAGCTTGGGGACGCCGGTTCCAGCGCCTTGGCAGTCGCTCTCGCACTGTCGGTCGTCGCATTCACGCGTCCATTCGGAGTGGGAAAGGGACTCGCGGGGCTCCTCCCGGTAGCGAGAGCGCCTCGCTCGAATCGCGCTCTGTCGGACTGCCGAGCCGCCACCTCGTAAAACCCTGTGGAAAGCCCCGGCCGGAACGTATCCCCCCGGACATGTCCGAACCGGCCTTTGCGTTGGCGTTCTCGGGAGGAGGCTTTAGAGCGAGCCTAGCTGCGGCTGGCGTCCTACGTTTTGCTGCAGACGCCGATCTTCTCTCTCGGGTGCGCTACGTCTCGTCGGTCTCCGGCGGCTCGATCACGCATGGTCTGTTCGCCGCCGCCTACAGAGAGCTTGAGAGGGCGGCCTTTGCGCCGGCTGCTGTCGACAAGTTCGTCATCCTCCCCCTGATCCGCGAGATCAGCCATCGTTCGTTCCAGCTGAGGCTCGTGCGCCACGCGGGGCGTCTCGCCTTGGGAGAGACTCGCACCGAGCTCTTGGCCGACATGCTCGAACGTCGCTTCTTTCGCGGATGCAAGCTCGGCCAGTTGTCGACCGAGTGTTGCTTCATCTTCAATGCCGCCAATCTCTCGACCGGCGTTCGTTTCACTTTCGAGCCAGAGCGCGTCGGCGACTACGTTATCGGCTACGCGAAGACGACCTCGCGGAGTGGCAAGGCGCTGCGCCTCGCCGATGCCGTTGCCGCTTCGGCTGCGTTCCCGGGCGCCTTCTCTCCGCTCTTTCTAGGCGGCTATGACTTTCCCTGCGGCGAAGACGGCGACCCGCCACTGGTTGATGGGGGCGCTTACGACAACCTCGGCTTAGAGGCTGTGGGCAATCTCAAGCCCCCCACTTGTCTTATTGCGCTCAACGCCGGCGGCTTATTTCACACCGGCTTCGCCGGTGGCATCGCTGTCGTCGGGAACCTCACGCGAGTCAATGCTCTCCTCTACCGACAATCCACCACCCTGCGCTCAAAGATCATTGTGGAGCGCTTCAAAGCGTATGAGTACGCGGCCAAGCACCAAAGCTTGATGCCCGACTTCGCACGTCGTGGTGTTTTCTTCAGCCTGGCAACAACAACAAAGCCGACCCGCGAGTGGCAGGCGGATCGACCCTATGCTGATGAGACGGAGATCGACCGCCTAGCTAACCTGAAGACTTCGTTCGCCAAGTTCTCGTGGGCGAATTGCAATGCTCTCACGTACCGAGGCTGGTGGCTAGCGGGGGCGACTCTGTCCCGTTTTCACCGAGGCCTTCTGCCCGACGAGCTTCCGCACTGGCGCGCCTTGCGGTAATTCAAGCCAGTGGTTTCGCGGACAGTCGAACCCTCGTTTCTGACGGACCGCACTTCCTCTTCGCGTCATCGCTTCTTCCCGTACGAGCACAACGGGCTGCTCAGCTGGGCTCGGAGAGTTCAAACGTCGATTTGGATTTGCTCGCAAACCCCTGGAAATCAGTGAAAGCGGAGGGGGAGGGATTTGAACCCTCGACGGACCTAACGGCCCGTAACGGTTTTCGAGACCGCCGCATTCGACCGCTCTGCCACCCCTCCGAGGTCGCACAGAGTAGCGGCTAGTGTTCGCGCGCTTGGAGAGGTGTCCGAGCGGTCTAAGGAGCGCGACTGGAAATCGCGTACGTGCTGCAAGGTGCGTCGCGGGTTCAAATCCCGCCCTCTCCGCTTTAGCAGGGGGGAACCCCTGGTTCCCCCCTGAGCCCCTCCTTGCGAGCGGCGCGGTGAGTTGGCGGTGAAGGCGCCGGCCGATGTTTCCGTGGTAAGACCCTCTGAAGCACGCAAATCCTTGGCCGGCGCCGCAAGCGGGTGCGGCGAACAAAACGTTCTAAAGGAGGGGGCCCGCGGGGGAACCAGGGGTTCACCCGCGACGCCGAAGGCGGAGAAGGAGGGATTCGAACCCTCGAAGGAGGTTAGTACCCCCTTAACGCCTTAGCAGGGCGCCGCCTTCAGCCACTCGGCCACTTCTCCGTGCGCGGCATGGTACCCCACGTCTCGCCCCATTCCTGCCTGGGGCACTTCGTCTTGGCCAGCGAACTCGTCTAGCCTCGAACGTCCGTGACGATGGTTCGCAAGCTCGCCGGCTCTGTTCGAATTGCGTCCCAGCTGCGGGGGCAGCGCGGTGTCCAGTTCCTGCAGCGCGAGCGACTCGAGGCGAAGCGTGATGCGCGCGTTCGCGACACGGTGCAACACGCGGCGGCGCACGTGCCGCACTACCGCGATCTCTTCCGGCGCGAGCGAATCGACGCGCGCGAGATCCGCTCCGCCGGCGACCTGGCCCGGCTGCCGCTCCTGTCGAAGGAAGAGCTGCATGCGACACCTGGACGGTTCCTCTCGGATGCCATGGGCGCGGCCCCGACGCTCGAGCTGAGTACGACTGGGACGACGGGGGTGCCGGTCTCGGTCGTCCACGACTACCGGTCGCTGCTCGCGAACATCGCCTATGGAGAGCGGGAACGCGCGGCCGAGTCGTCGCTCGCCGGGGGCGGACGCTATTCGATTCTGGAGATCACCCGTGAAGGGTCGACGTCCCGTCGAATTCGCGCGTTCTATGACGCGCGCACCTTGCGTCCCGGCAGGTTGCCGTACTCGACGATCTCGGTCGGCGAGCCGATCCAACGGATCATCGAAGCCATTGAGCGCCAAAGGCCCGACGTCGTGTGGAGCTACGCCGCTTTCCTGGAGACGTTCTTCCGGCTTCTGGTCACGCGCGAACCGCCGCGCTATTTGCCGAAGGTCGTCAGCTACGGCAGCGGCGGCATGAGCGCGGAGGGCCGGTCGCTCATCAAGAACCACTTCGGCCTCGCAGTACTGTCGAACTACAGCGCCGTCGAGGCGCTGAAGCTTGCCTTCCTGTGCGAAGAAAGCGCGGGCTTTCACATCCACGAAGATCTCTGCGACGTTCGCCTGCTCGACCCTTCAGGGATGGCTGTGGCGCCGGGGACGTCCGGCGAGGTCGTGATCAGCAACCTGGTCAATCGCGGCACCGTGCTCCTGAACTATCGGCTCGGCGACATGGCAACGGCTGCGACTGAGTCGTGCGCGTGCGGTAGGACATCCGCCGTTCTGGCGCAGGTCGATGGCCGAATCGACGAGATCGTCACGCTTCCCAGCGGGGAGCTCGTGCTCACCGTGCAGGTCTGGGACGCCATTGCAGGCCATCCTTTCATCAGCCGGTGGCAACTCGTCCAGCGGACGAGCCGCAGCTTCGAGCTACGCGTGGTGGCGTCGGACCGGACCGCGCTCGAAGCAGCGCGCGAAGAGCTCCTCGCGGCCCTCCGGTCACGCTTGCCCGGTGCCGAGTTGGACATCGTTCAAGTCGACGACATCCCGCTCCGCGACGGGAAGTTCCGGCCGATCCTCCCGCTCGAGACACCTGTCGTTAAGTGGCCTCGCTTCCCCGCGTGATCACCCTTCAGGGGCATGCCTCCATGCGTGCGGCGATCACGATGAGAGGTGCCGGCTCCCCCCTCAAACCGGCGTGCGGCGCCCGCCTCCTTAGGCGGGCTTCGCGTTTCTAGGGACCGATGTAGCGGGTCTCGATCGCGGTCTCGGAGCCAGGCTCGACGCGGTATGCACCGGTTCCCTTGCGCGCCGCGACCGCTTCGCTGAGCTCCGCTCCGACGTAGTGCAGCCCGACGAGGTCATCCGCGGCGATCCCGGGCGGGAAGCCGTCCGCGACGAGCTTCTGATACACGGTGCGCCGCTGCTCCTCGCCGTCGTAGTGGGGGCACGAACTCCCGGTGAGGAAGCCGAGGCCGTCGCGCAGGCCTTCCAGCTGCGGTCCGAACGAGTCGGTGACGCCCGCCTCGAACCAGCAGATCATCCCGGCGCTGACGCCGCAGAGGACGACGCCGGCCTCCCACGCGTCGCGCAGCACGCGGTCGAACCCATGCACCCGCCAGACCGCCAGCATGTTCGCCGTGTTGCCGCCGCCGACGTAGATGACGTCGTGCTGGAGCGTGAATCCCCGCAGATCCTCCGGCGGCCATGGGAAGAAGCTCAGGTGCGAGACGTCGGCGCGATCGCGCAGCTCGTCGTAGAAGTCGAGGATCACATGCGCCGGCTCTGCACTTGCCGTCGGCACGAGCAGGAGTCGCGGGCGCTCCTTCCCGGTCAGACCGAAGACGAAATCGGCGAGCGGGCGTGCCTCGTCGCCCGGGAACCAACCGCCGCCCATCGCGACGATGTGGCTAATCGCGCACCCGTGCGATCAGCTCGGAGCGCCGCAGGAGCTTGACCGCCGCTCCCCCGAGGCGGACGTCGAAGCCCGCGTCCTTCGGAAACAGCACCTTGTCGCCAGGCTCGACGCCGCCGGGGTCCGAGCCCACCGCGGTCACGATTCCTGTCCGGCAACCGGCCTCGTCGCTCGCGGGGATGATCAGGCCGGCGCGCGTCTCGGTCTCCTCGTCGGAGGGCTCGACCACGATGAAGTCGTCGAGCGGCTCGAGCGAGAGATCGATCCGGCGTGGTTCCTCCAGCACGTTCGGAAACGATACTGCGGTCGTGCGCCTGGGCGGACACGAAGTCACGGTCTCGAACCCGCAGAAGCCCTTCTTCCCGGAACGCGGGCTGACGAAGGGCGATCTCGTCGACTACTACGTCGGCCTCGCCGACTCCGTCCTCCCGCACCTGCGCCGCCGTCCCTTCCACATGAAGCGGTTCACGGACGGCGTCGCGGGCGAGTTCTTCCACCAGAAGCGCGTCCCGAAGGGTCATCCCGCCTACGTGGACGAAGTGCACGTCGAGTTTCCGAGCGGGCACTCGACCGACTTCGCGATCGTCGACAACGCAGCCGCGCTGGCCTGGGTCGCGAACCTGGGCTGCATCGAGCTGCACACGTGGCACTCGCGGCTTCCGGACATCGAGCGGCCTGACTA
The DNA here is from genome assembly GCA_002413095.1 of Thermoleophilia bacterium UBA5186. Lineage (GTDB taxonomy): Bacteria > Actinomycetota > Thermoleophilia > Gaiellales > Gaiellaceae > UBA5186. Next base: position 16,561 of record DHWI01000206.1, on the reverse strand, counting down.
TCTGCTGATCGACCTCGACCCGACGACGGACGGTCAGTGGCCGTTCGTCCGCGAGATCGCCCTCGTCGTGCGCGAGGTGATGGACGAGCTCGGGCTCGTCTCGTTTCCGAAGACGTCGGGCGCGACCGGCCTGCACAT
>DHWI01000206.1:15805-16349 GCA_002413095.1 Thermoleophilia bacterium UBA5186 | reverse complement strand
CCGTCGCGACGACGACGTGGAAGGTCGCCGACCGCGCGGGTGTCTTCGTCGACTTCGGCCAGAACGCGCGCGACCGCACGATCGCGAGCGCGTACTCGATCCGGCCGACGCCCGACGCACGCGCCTCGGCTCCGCTCGCCTGGGAGGAGGTGCCGGACGTCGAGCCGGCGGCGTTCACGCTCGAGACGCTGCCGGCTCGCGTCGCCGAGGTAGGCGACCTGACGCGCGGGATGTGGCGCCGCAAACGCAGTCTTGGGCCGCTCTTCGAGCGCCTCGGGCTTGAGCCGCCGGTTTCAAGCCCGGACTGATACCGCGTCTACACTGAGACCGTGCTGGAGAAGGCGCAAATGCGGATGCTTCCGCTCGCCAACCGGGCGAACGATCTCGCCCCTGCCGCCACGGCTTGCTGCAACGCCTGCCGCACCTGCCTGACGACGAACATCGTGGGGCTCGGCATGGCCGCGTTCGGCGGCCTCGCGGTTGGAGTCCGGCGCTTCATGCGCCGTTCCGCCAAACCCTTCTAAAGCGCTAGCAGGCTCTCGAA
>DHWI01000206.1:5572-15768 GCA_002413095.1 Thermoleophilia bacterium UBA5186 | reverse complement strand
GCGCCGTGCCGGAAACGGTTGCCCTGCACCTTGTCGAATGCCACCTCGACGACGAGCTCGGGCCGGACTGCCGCCTCCTCGAGGCCGCCCGACCCCCAGCGGTTCGGCTCCGAGAAGCCGCGTTGGTCGGCACCCTTCAGAAGCGGGAGCACGCGCTCGGCGATCTCCTCGTGCCGGCGGGCGCCGACCGCGCACGAGCCGACATAGTCGAGCTCCCCGTCCTTGCGGTAGAGCCCGAGGAGGAGCGTTGCGATCCGCTTGCCTTTCTCCTTCCAGCGCAGGCCGACGACGACGCAGTCGGCCGTCTTGCGCTGCTTGACCTTGACAACGCCTTCGCGCGAGCCCGGGAGATAGGGAAGGCCCAGCCGCTTGCCGACGACGCCGTCGAGCCCGGCGGCCTCGAGCGAACCGAGCCAGTCCTGCGCCTCGTCGGGATCCCTCGAGACCGGTGAGAGCCGGAAGCCGTCCCCGTGCCGCTCGAGTGCCGTGCGCCGCTCTTCCAGCGGAAGCTTGTGCACCTTCTTGCGGTTCCAGAGCAGGAGATCGAAGGCGATGAACTCCGCCGGGATCTCGCTGGCGAGCCTGTTGACGCGGCTTTCCGCGGGGTGGAGGCGCATTTGCATCGAGTCGAAGTCGAGCACGCCGTTGCGGGCGATCACGATCTCGCCGTCGAGCGCGGAGTGGGGTGGCATCAGCTCGCCGAGTGCGCGGAGCTCCGGGAAGTAGCGCAGGAGTGGCCGGCCGTTCCTGCTCCAGAGCGCGAGCTCGCCGCCGTCGTTCTCGAGCACCCCGCGGAAGCCGTCCCACTTGGGCTCGTACTGCCATTCACCCCTGGGAAGCTCGGCGACGAGCTCGGCTTCCATCGGCGGGAACGGAACGTTTGGGCCGGGCATGTGTGGAACGCTACCGCCGATGAGCGAGCTGGACGGAGTCTGGAAGGTCGAGCGGGTCGGCGGCGCGTTGCCGCCAATGACGGGTGTCCGCAAGCGCATAGACGGGGACCGCGGCGTGACGCTCGCGGGCCCGGTGAAGATGCGGTTCGAGGTGCGCGGACTCGAGCTGCGCTACCGCCCGCCGTTCGCAGGCCTTGTCGATCTTCTCGAACGGGACGGCGACGGGTATCGCGGCCGCGCGACGTTCCTGGGTCGACAGTTCGGCCGCTTCCGATTGAGCAGAGTCAGTTGAGCCAGGGCGCGAGGAAGCTCTGGATCTCGCGGCAGCCGCGCGGTTTCGAGAGCTTGGCGCGCACGTTCTTGCCCTCGACGACGACGAGGGTCGGCATCGTGTCGACGCCGAACCGCTCGACCAGGTCGGGCCGCTCCTCGCCGTCGACGCGATAGAGCTTGAAGGTGCCGTGGTTGCGGCGGCGCTGCAGGACCTGAGCCAGGAATCCCTCGACTCGGCGGCAGCTCCCTGACTGGGCGGAATGAAAGAACACGAGGCCGGGCTTCGTGGCCTGGCCGTCCGGACGAGTGGCCTCGACAGCTGTGGTCATCGCTACCTCCGTGGTGCTGAACGTGAAGGGCGGGGACCCGGCCCAGGAGCTTGGACATTCTCTGCCCAACTCGGCGCAGTTCCTAACGCAACTCCTGGCGACGTGGGCCTGTCTAAGCTCTCACGATGAGGCGGGTGGCGGTTACCGGACTCGGAGCGGTGACGCCGCTCGGCAACGACGTCCCCACGATGTGGGAGGCGGCGCTCGCGGGTCGCAGCGGAATCGACTGGATCCGCTCGTTCGACGCCTCGGAGTTCCCTGTGCGGATCGCCGCCGAGGTCAAGGACTTCGACGCGACGACGGCAGCCTCGCCGAAGGAGGTGCGGAAGCTCGACCGCAACGTCCTGCTCGCGCTCGGCGCGGCGCGCGAGGCGATGGGCGACGCGAGCCTGAACGGGTTCGACCCCACCCGTGTGGGGGTCGTCTTCGGCTCGGCGATCGGCGGCTTTCTCGGGGTGATGGAGCAGCACGAGGTCCTGCAGGAGCGCGGGCCCGAGCGCGTCTCGCCGAACTTCCTGCCGAACGTGCTCGTCGACTCGGCGAGCGGCCAGATCGCGATCTCACTTGGGATCCGCGGGCCGAACTACGCGGTCGTCTCGGCCTGTGCGACCGGCTCCCACGCGGTGGGCGAGGCGGCGGAGCTGATCAAGCGCGGCGATGCCGACGTCGTCCTCGCCGGAGGCACCGAGGCCTGCATGCACCCACTGATCCTGGCGGGCTTCTGCGCCATGCGCGGGCTGGTCGCCGAGGAGGAGGAGCCGGCGCGCGCATCGCGGCCGTTCGACGCGACCCGCGCAGGCTTCGTGATGGGCGAGGGCGCGGGCGTGCTCGTCCTCGAGGAGCTGGAAGCAGCCCGGGCGCGGGGCGCGACGATCTACGCCGAGGTGCTGGGCTACGGGGCTTCGAACGACGCGCATCACATGGCGCAGCCCGATCCCGATGCCATCGGCGTCACGGAGATGATGCGCGCGGCGCTCCGTCGCGCCGGCATCGAGCCGGAGCGGGTCGGGTACATCAACGCCCACGGAACGTCGACGCCGCTCGGCGACGCGGCCGAGACGAAAGCGATCAAGGACGTCTTCGGCGAGCACGCGTACGACCTCGCCGTGTCCTCCACCAAGTCGATGATGGGCCATTGCTTCGGCGCGGCCGGCGCGATCGAGGCGATGATGTGCGTCTTGGCGATCCACCACGGCGTCCTGCCGCCGACGATCAACTACCGCGAGCCTGACCCGGTTTGCGACCTCGACTACGTTCCGAACGAGGCCCGCGAGGCACACGTCGACGTCGCGCTCTCGAATGCGATGGGCCTCGGCGGCCATAACGGCTGCGTCCTCGTCGGACGGGTCGAATGAGCTTCCTCGACGGCTGGGAGAAGATCGAGGAGTACGCACTCGCGCACACGGAGCCGCCGACCGACGTCCTCGAGCGGCTTGCGGCGGAGACCCGCGAGACGATGGAGGCGCCGCAAATGATGGTCGGCCCGCTCGAGGGCCGCTTCCTCCAGCTGCTCGTCCGGCTGGCCAGCCCGCGCCTCGTGCTCGAGCTCGGGACGTTCACGGGCTATTCGTCGATCTCGATGGCTCCTGCGCTGCCCGAGGGAGGCCGCATCGTGACCTGCGACATCGACGAGCGCGCCGTCGCGATCGCGCGCCGCTACGCGGAGGAAGCAGGGGTCGTCGATCGGATCGACTACCGCCTCGGGCCAGGTCTGGAGACGATCGCCGGGCTCGACGGGCCGTTCGACTTCGTCTTCATCGACGCCGACAAGGAGAGCTACGTCGACTACTACGAGGCGGTTCTGCCGAAGCTCGCCGACGACGGCCTGATCGTCGCCGACAACGTCCTCTGGTCTGGCCGAGTCGTCGAGCCCGAACCCGAGGAGACGACGCGCACGATCATGGAGTTCAACGAGCACGTTCGCCGCGACGAGCGGGTTGTCGCGGTCATGCTGACGGTGCGCGACGGGATGACGCTCATCCGGCGACGGCCTCAGGGCTGAGCTCCTCGATCCCGTCGATGACGACTGCCGCCTCGGCGAGCACTTCCCTAGGCGGCGGGAAGCGCGGATTCGGGATCGCGATCACGCGCATTCTGGCGGCCTTTGCCGAGCGGATGCCGTTCTGCGAGTCCTCGATCGCCGCGCAGCGCTCGGGCGTGACGCCGAGCCGGGTCGCCGCTTCGAGATAGACGTCGGGCGCTGGCTTGCCGCGCTCCACCTCCTCCGAGGACACGGTTACTCGGAAGTATCGGCTGAGGCCGGCCACCTCGAGCGCCGCGTCGATCAACTCTCTGTTCGACGACGACGCGAGCCCGAGCGGCCAGCGTGCCGCGAGTCGCTCGACCGCCTCGACCGCGCCGGGAATCAGCGGCAGCTCGCGCCTGTAGCGCTCGAGCATCCGCCGGACCACCTCGGCGTTGATCTCCTCGGGCGGCTCGGACAGCCCGATCCGCTCGTGCATGTACACGGACCACTCGCGCGAGCTCATGCCCATCATGTCCGCCTGCGCGCCCTCGTGCCAACGCCCGCCGCGCTCGCGCGCGAGGCCTTCCCGCACCTCGTCCCACAACTCCTCGGAGTCGAGCAGCACGCCGTCGAGGTCGAAGGCGACCGCCTCGATCACAGGGGGCGGTACGAGCTCTCGATGTAGACGAGCGGCTGCTTCGACTCGTCGCGCGCGGCGCGCAGCACCTCGCCGACGAACAACGTGTGGTCGCCGGCGTCATACGCGGCCCAGATGCGGCACTCCAGCCAGCCGACCGCTCCGTCGATCAGCGGCGGCCCGAGCTCGCCCTCCCGCGTCGCGATCCCGGTCCAGTGCGCGATGGGCGGGACGCCGCGCGCGAAATGCTGAGCGAGTGCATCCTGGTCCTCCGCGAGCAGGCTGACCGCGAAGCTGCCGGAGCGCCGGAGCAGCTCGTAGGACGACGCGTCCTTGCCGATCGAAACACCGACGAGCGGCGGCTCGAGCGAGAGCGACACGAGCGACCCGATCGTGACGCCCATCCGCTCCCCGTCGAGGTCGACCGTGAGGACGGACACTCCGTGCGGATACCCCCGCATCACCGCTCGCAGATCCTCGCCGCCCGCCACGGCTCGATCATACGGAGCGCTTTCCGACTCGTTACGGTCGCGCCCGTGGCAACCGGCCTGCGCCCCAGGGAGCTGCTCGAGCTCGGCCTCGCCGCCGCCGCGGTGCTCGCAGCCGGGATTGCGCACTTCGCCGGACTCACTCCCGTGCTCGCTTTCGCGGTCGCGGCCGGTGCGATCGCCGTGCTCGCGCGACTCGTCGGCTTGGCCACCGAACAGCTCGGTGCGCGGCTCGGATCGGGGTCTGCCGCGGTGATTCAGTCGGCGCTCGGGAACCTCCCGGAGCTCTTCATCGCGTTGTTCGCGCTCTCGGCCGGGCTCGTCGAGGTCGTGCAGGCGGCGCTCGTCGGCTCGATCCTGGCGAACTCGCTGCTCGTGCTCGGGCTGGCATTCGTCGCCGGCGGCCTCAAGCACGGCGTCCAGACTTTCCACTCGCCACAGGCGCGGATGATCGCGACGCTCACCGCGTTGGCCGCCGCGGTCATGGCGGTGCCGACGCTGGCGCATACGTTCCACGCGCCTGCCGCAGCGCACTCGCGCACGCTCAGCCTGATCTGCGCCGGTGTGCTGCTCGCGATCTTCCTCATCACGTTGCGCGGCTTCATCTCCGGCACTCCCGCGGACGAGGGGACACAGCAGCGCCCTCGCTGGTCGCTCGCCGCGACCATCGTCGTCCTCACCGCGAGCGGCGTTGCGGCCGCATTCGTCAGCGACTGGTTCGTGAAGGCGCTCGAGCCGGCGACGAAGACGCTGCACATGAGCCAGGCATTTGCCGGCCTCGTCGTCGTCGCGATTGCGGGGAACGCGGTGGAGAACGTTGTCGGTGTGCAGCTGGCCGCGCGCAACCGCCCCGATTTCGCCATCACGGTGATCCTGAGCTCGTCGCTGCAGATCGCGCTCGCGCTTACACCGCTGCTCGTGTTCGCGAGCCTGTTCTTCGCGACCTCGCTGACGCTCGTGTTCCCGATCCTGCTTGCGATCGCGCTGCTGATGACAGCCGGAATCGGGGCACTCGTCGTGTACGACGGCGAAAGCACGTGGCAGGAAGGCGCGATCCTGATCGGCCTCTACGTGGTCCTCGCCGCGAGCTTCTGGTGGGGTGCTTAGTAGGAGGGCTTGACGAAACGACGCTGTGTCGTCGGGCTGCGCTGCTCGCCCCGATGCGGCGTCCTCAGTCGCCTCGATAGCGCTGCTATCGGGGCTCCCTGCGTTCTTGCCTCGGAACGACCATCGCNNCACCCCGACAACGAGCGACGTTCCGCCAAACCCTCCTTGGGGAGCCTGAAGGCTCCCCGCCGCTGCGTTAAGCCGGCGCCGCGCTGCGATCGGTCGCGATCGGCTGCCGTCCGAGCGCGAAGCCGAGCGCAAGCATCCCGACGCCGAGTGCGACGTGCAGGACGTTGTCGGCCGAGTTCACGGGCACGAAGTTCGCGCTCGTATTGCCGTGCGCGAACAGGCCGTAAACGAAGAGAACGAGGTAGATGACCCCGCCTCCGATCAGGTACGTCCGCGCGCCCTCCCAGCTCCTCGCCATTGCGATGCCGGCGAGGCCGAAGAGGAGATGGATGATGTTCTGCAGGATGCTGGTCTGGAAGATCCCGAGCAGCTTCGCGCCGGAGTCGTGCCCGGCGAACGACAGGTCGCCGTAATGCGTGGTGATCCCCGGGACGAACCCCAGGATGCCCACGGCGAGGAACACGATCCCCACCAGCAACGCTGCAGACTGAACGGTCGAGCGGTCTCTCATGTCTCCCTCCCTCCAAGGGTGAAGAAGGCCCTTTCCCTCCAGGTTCGTTGGACCTAGCCTTCCGGTTCGACGGTTACACGCGGCTCAGAAGATCATGTAGGCGAGGACGACGACGAGGAGCGTCCCGTATCTCTACTCCTGCGCTGAGCCGTCCCTCGATCGAGGGAACCGCGTGACGCCGCGCAAGATTCGCCAGCCGTCCGGCTTCTTAGGTCATGCAAGGCAGTAACCGGGTGAGCAGGACAGCTGTCCGTAGCCCCGGAGCTCCCCCACGCGGAAGCGGTGGCCGCCGTTCCTTCCGCGTCAGAGCGCCGATCGTCGAGGGCCGCAGTCGACGATCGGCGCTTTCTTTTTGCCTTGCGGCCCCCTACGTGACTTTGAAGGTGCCCTTCATGCCAGTCGCGGCGTGAACGTCGCACTGGTACGTGTACGTGCCTTTCCGCAGCGTGATCCTCCAGCTGGTGTTGCCCTTGAAGGCGACGGACGTCTTCTTGCTCAGGCCCGGGCCTTTCAGGTGGAAGTTGTGGATTGCGGACTTGTCCTCGATCTTGATCTTGTACGTGCCGTGCCTGATCGTCTTGAGGTCCTTCCCGTTGTTCTTGACCTCGACCGTGAAGCCTGGCCCGGCCTCGCCGACGAGCCCTGTCGAGTTCGAATGGCCGGCGGCTCCCACGCCGACGAATGCGAGAGCGAACAGGACGCCGGCCGCGAGTGCAACAAACGATTTCATCGCGCCTCCTTGCGCAGGGAAAACCAACACTGGGGATACGCCTCGGCCCAGAGACCGGATTTGGCCGGCGGCGCGGAACTTGCGGAAACCTGTCATTGTTGAGTTCGCGATATCAAGTGTTGGTGATCAGGGGATCGCCACGGGAGAGGAGCCATACCTTTATGAGACGACGTCTGTATTCACGTGCGGCGTTCGTGGTGTGCGTACTCATCGTGTGCGCCGCGGCCGTCGCCGTCGCGGGCCGGCACGCGCGTGCGAACCAGAGCCAGCGCGTCCAGGACGCCCGCTTGCAGCTCAGGTCCGCGACGCCGGGTCGAATGGACAAGCTCGGCAGCGGCGAGGCGGATCGGTCAGGGCTCGTCACGCCTGACTCGGAGGATTACTCGAACCGAGCGTTTCCGAACGCCGGGATCGCCTTTGCGCAGACGCAGACGGCTATAAAGGACGCCAAGAAGGTGCTGAAGCACACCGGCGCCAAGTTGCCGAAGCCGTGGGAGGCCATCGGGCCTGACACGCTCAACGTCGACACGCTCGGCACGCAGACGTTCGGCATACCGACCCAGTGGTCCGGGCGCATCTCAGCGCTCGCGGTCGATCCGAAGTGCACGACGAGCTCGTGCCGTGTCTACGTCGGCGCAGCCGGCGGAGGCATCTGGCGGGCTAACAACGCCCTTGCGTCGAATCCCGACTGGAAGCCGATCTCCGACGAAGGCATCCCGTCGACGTCGATCGGTTCCCTGTACATCGACCCGACGGACTCGAGCGGGAAGACCATCTACGCCGGCACGGGCGAGGGGAACGGGGCCAGTGACAACGAGGCGGGAGTCGGGCTGTACAAGTCGACCGACGCCGGTAAGAAGTGGTCGCTGGTGCCGGGCAGCGAGAGCGTCGCTCGGGACCGCGCGATCTCGGCGATCCTGGTCGATCCGAACAATCCGAACCACATCCTGATCGGCACGTCGGTCGCACGTCACGGGCTCTCGGCAGAGAGCGGCGGGCGCTTCACCCCGCCCGGCGCGCCGCTGATCGGCGTCTACGAGTCGACGGACGGCGGCGCCAGCTTCGCGCTCACATTGAACCGCCCGCAGGACGCGGTCGATCCGACGTCGCCGAACGGCGGCGACTTCTTCCGCGGCGGCATTTCGCTGCTTCAGTACGACCCCGCGAGCCCGACGACGTTCTACGCAGCGATGTTCGGCTACGGACTCTTCCGCTCAACGGACAACGGTGCCTCGTTCCAGAACATCTACGCCGACACGTTGTCGTCCGGCGATCTCCTCGGGGTGCGGTACGAGTTCGCAACAGCGGCTCTCCCGAACGGCAAGACGAGGATCTACCTCGGCGTCGGCAACCAGAGCGACGCAGGCGGTAGCCCGACGGCCATCGTCTCGGAGCTCTACCGTGTCAACGACGGGCGACAGGCCGGGCTGACCAATGCCGGCTGGACCCAACTGTCATCGAGCGCGGATGGGACGCCCGGCTACGCAGTGCACGACTTCTGCGAAGCCCAGTGCTCGTACGACATGTTCGTGAGCTCTCCGGCCGGTCGGCCCGACGAGGTCATCGTCGGCGGGTCGATGCAGTACGGCGAGCTGCCGCCCTACGGCGGAGCTGACCGATCCAACGGACGCGCGGTGATGATGTCCAGCGACGCCGGCGTCCACTGGACGGACATGACCGGTGACGCGCGTCACTCCAGCGCGGGCCTCTACTACCACAACGAGGACATGCATCCGGATCAGCACGTGATCGGCTACGTGCCGTCGAATCCGGACATCTTCTTCGTGGGGTCCGACGGTGGTCTGATCCGTACGAACGGACAGTGGACGAACGACTCGGCCGCGTGTTCGTCGCGTGGGATCAGCGGAACCGATCTGGCCGACTGCCAGGCCTGGCTGGGCAAGGTGCCTTCGCAACTCGTCACCTTGAACTCGGGCCTGAACACGTTGCAGTTCCAGAACCTGTTCGCCGACCGCAACAACCCGCTGACGCGGGCATTCGGCGGCACTCAGGACAACGGGACGCTCGCGTACACGGGCTCGAGCACGTGGCTCTTGCCGGTGACCGGCGACGGCGGCGACTCGGGCATCGACGCCGTGAACCCGAACATCTGGATTCACACGTACACGGGAGCCCTTCCCGACGTGAACTTCCACGGCACCACCCCGGAGACGTGGGATTGGATCGGCGACCCGATCTACTTCGCGCCTGAGGCATCGGCGTTCTACGCGCCGCTGACCCAGGATCCGGTGCACGGCGGGCAGATCTTCGCCGGGCTCGGTCACGTGTATCGGACACAGGACTCGGGTGGTGATCCGACGTTCCTGGATGCCCACTGCAATACGACCGGGGCGTTCGGGACGAGCGACCAGCTCTTCACCGGCAATTGCGGCGACTGGGAGCCGATCGGCGGAGCCGCCGGCAACCTGGTCACCGGGCCTGCTGCCGACAAGGGCGGCTCGTACATCGTCGCGATCGAGCGTGGACTCGACGCCGACACGATGTGGGTCGGCACGCGCCGGGGGCGGATCTTCGTCTCGAAGAACTCCAGCGCGGCGCCGGCGAGCGTCACGTACACGCGGATCGACACCCCGGCGCAACCGCGCCGCTACCCGAGCGGCATCGGCGTCGACCCGAGCGATCCGAACCACGCGATCATCACGTTCTCGGGCTACGGGGCATACACGCCCACGACCCCGGGGCACGTGTTCGACGTCCATTACAACCCGGTTGCGGGAACCGCGACGTGGACCGACATCACCGGCGATCTCGGTGACCAGCCGATCCTCGACGGGGCCTACGACGCGGCGACGGGCGACATCTACGTGTCGACCGACTTCGGCGTCAACCGCCTCGCAAAGGGGACTTCGACCTGGATCCCGGCAGCTGACGGGCTGCCGCCCGTGGCGGTCTACGGCCTGACCCTCACGCCTGGTGGCAAGAAGAACACCGACCGCGTGCTCTACGCCGCAACGCACGGCAGAGGCGCGTACCGGATCCTGCTGCCGAAGGCGAAGTAAGACACGAGAACGGGCCTACGAGGGGCCGCCTCCGGGCGGCCCCTCAAGCCTGGCGCAGCGGCGGGGCTGGGATTCGAACCCAGGGACGAGTTGCCCCGTCAGCGGTTTTCAAG
>DHWI01000206.1:1164-5535 GCA_002413095.1 Thermoleophilia bacterium UBA5186 | reverse complement strand
CGGCCGCTCCGGCACCCCGCCGATGCTGCGATTGTCGCAGGCGCCTAGTTCGTGACGCGGTCGGGTGCACCAAACGGCCGCAGCGCCTCCGGCACCTCGCCCTGGAAGTTCTCCAGGATCGCGAGGACGGCCCGGTCGGTCACAGCCGTCCCGTTCAGCGTGTGCACGTGCTCGAGCCCGCGCTCGCCGCGGTAGCGGATCCCGAGCCGCCGCGCCTGGAAGTCCGTCGTGTTCGAGCACGACGTGATCTCGCGGTACCGGCCCTGTGACGGGAACCACGCCTCGATGTCGTACTTCTTCGCCGCCGGATCGCCGAGGTCGCCCGCGGCCACGTTGACGACGCGGTACGGCAGGCCGAGCTCCTGCACGAGCTTCTCCTCGACCGTCAGCATGCGCTCGTGCTCGTCCCACGATTCCTCGGGGCGCACGAACGCGAACAGCTCGACCTTGTTGAACTGATGCACGCGGAACATCCCGCGCGTGTCGCGGCCGGCGGCGCCCGACTCGCGGCGGAAGTTCGTCGAGAACGCGCTGTAGCGGAGGGGGACTTCCTCGAGGATCTCGCCCATGTGCAGGCCGGCCAGGGCCACTTCGGACGTGCCCGTCAGGTAGAGGCCGTCCTTCTCTACCCCGTAGATGTTCGAGGCTTCGGTCGGGAAGAAGCCGGTGCCGTACATCGCCTCCTCGCGGACCAGGATGGGCGGGATCATCGGCGTGCAGCCGGCCCGGAGCGCGTGCTCGATCGCGAACCGGTAGAGGGCGAAGGCGAGGAGCGCCGTGTCTCCGATCAGGTAGCCGAAGCGCGAGCCCGAGAGGCGCGCTGCCCGCTCCATGTCGAAGCGGCCGACCTCCGTGTGTTCCTTCGGCTCTGCGAGCTCGGGCGGGTCGCCCCAGCGCTTGATCTCCTCCGCGTCCTCCTCGGTGTTCCCGTCGGGCGCCGAGTCGTGCGGAGGATTCGGAACCGCGCGGAGGAGCTCGTCGCGCTCCGATTCCGCCGCGGCGAGCGCCTCCTCCTGCACCCGTAGTTCCTCCTTCACGCCCTTCAGCTCCTCGATCTGGTCGGGCGTCGGCTTGCCGTTCAACTTCTGCCGCGCGCGCAGGTCGTCGACCACGGGGACGAGCTGCCGCCAGCGCTCGTCGGCGGCGAGGAGCCGGTCGAACTCGTCGGCCTTGCCCTTGCGCGTGAGAGCCTTCCGGTACTCGTCCGGGTTCGCGCGCGCGGCCTTGAGGTCGATCATGTCCGCAAGTGTAGGAGGAGGGCTTGGTGGAACGTTGCTCGTTGTCGGGGTGCGTTGGNNCAGCGCGGCCCGACGGCACAGACTACGTTCCGCCAAGCCCTCCCAATAGCGCTTCGATCGTTTGTGCGACTCCCTCTTCATCCACGGACGGACAGACGAAGTCGGCGACCGCGAGCACGCGGTCGTGCGCGTTCGCGACCGCGACCGCGTAACCGGCCCAAGCGAGCAGCTCCACGTCGTTCTCGCCGTCCCCAAAGGCGATCGTCTCGGCCGCGGTGAAGCCCAGCCGGTCGGCGAGGAAGCCGAGGCCCGACGCCTTCGTCACGGCGGGGTTGGCTAGCTCGAGAAAGTACGGCAGCGACTTCGAGATGTAGAGGCGGCCGCGGAAGCGCTCCTTCAGCCGCGCCTCGAGGCCGTCGAGGACGTCCGGATCCTCGATTACGACGAGCTTCGTGGGCGGCCGGTCGAGCCAGTCGAGCAGCGGCCCGACCGCGTGCAGCTCCAGATGCTGGAAGTCGGCGTAGCGGCGCGTCTCCGCGGTTATCTCCGCGACATAGAGCTCGTCGTCGACGTAGCAGTTCAGTCCGAAGCCCTCCTCCTCGACCGCCGCGATCGCCTCGCGGGCCAGCTCGAGCGGGATCGGGACGTGGAGGAGGAACTCGCCGGTGACCGGATCGGCGACGACCGCGCCCTGGTAGCAGACGGCCGGATCATCGATACCGGCCTCGCGCAGGTACGGGCGGACCGATCTGAACATCCGGCCGGTCACGACGACAACGTGGATCCCCGCCTCGCGCGCCGCGCGGATAGCCGCACGCGTGCGCGGGCGGAGCACGCCGTCCTTGGCGATCAGCGTCCGGTCGAGGTCGCACGCGAGCGCGCGGACCTCTCGCGGGAAGCCGTCGGGGAGCCTCAGGAGGGCTTCGTCAGGAACGCGACGAGGTCGGCGACTTGCTGGTCGGTCAACTGGCCGCCGTAGTTCGGCATTACGCCATTCGGGAACCCGGGGACGACGTACGCGCCTGGGTTCTTGATCGACGTCGAGACGTAGTCGGGCAGCGGACCCTGGTTGGCCTTCTTCGCGTCGGCCGCGAGCTTGTCCAGATCGGGGCCGATCTTCCCGTTCGTGCCGGCCGGCTTGTAGATGTGACAGCCGCCACAGCCTGATGAGGCGAACAGCGGCTTCCCTTTGGCCGCGTTCCCTTTCAGCGACGTGCTCGGGTTCTTCGGCAGCGTCCCGATCACGGTCTGGGGCAGCGGCGCGGCGACCTTCTTGTTCCGCCCGGGCGGGGTGCACGCTGTCAGCAGCAGCGCGAGCGCGAGGATGAGCAGCACGTGGGCGCGACGCATCGCGGCGAGTGTAGTGAACACCCCCGCCTGAGGGTCGCCAGAACCGAAGCCGCTCAGACGCGCCCGGGCAGCCGGGCCCGTTCCCACGACCAGAGCGCGGCGCACCCCGCGAGCCCGAACAGCGAGACGTCGCGCGGCGAGTCGTTGACGAGCATGGAGACGAGGATCGCCGCGCCGAACGCCTCGAGCAGCGGCGTCCTGGGGCGTCGCAGGACGAGGACGGCGATCGCGGCCAGGGAGCCGAGCATCACCGCCAGGGTTCGCCAGCTCTCCGTCGCGGAGTTGTACGAGAGGTGAATCCGGTGGCCGAAGTCGCGCGCGAGCGCGGACGGCCCCCCACCGAGCGCGTGGGTGACGTGGCTCGAGCCGCCGCTGATCGCGTCGAGCGCGACGAGAAGCGCGGCGACGGCGACGACCGCGACGGCCCACATGGCGACGCGGCGGGCCGTGAGCTCCGTGCGGCGCACGCGCGCGGCGAGGACGGCCAACCCGGCGAGGATCACGATCAGCCCGCCTCCGTCCGCGCCGGCTCGACTCCAGCCGACGGTGACCAGGGCGAGGAGCCCGACCGCGACCAGTCCGGCCGTCCCGAGCACCGCAGCCGGCACGAGCGTGGGCACGAGGAGGAGCGTCTCCAGGCTGTTCGTGATCCCGTAGAAGCGGCCGCCGCCGTCCGGCCGTGGGCCGATCGCGGCGAGCGCGGGCACCTCCGGCCAGGCGACCAGCACGACCAGGAACGCCGCGATGAGGCCGGCGAAGACGGCCGAGAGCAGAAGTCGCGTCGAGGCGAACGCGGCCACTGCGACCGCGCCTGGCACGCTCAGTGCGAAGACGAGCGCGACCGTCGGCAGTGTTCCGGTGCTGCCGAGCGCTGACAGGACGAGGACGCCTGCGACCCCGAGCGGGGCGGCAAGCAGCGCGGCTCGGCCGAATACGGGCGAGCGCGTCACCGCGGCGATCAGCGCGAGCAGCAACGTCGAGCCCACCGTCAGGATGCGGGCCCAGAGCCGCGCGCCGCCGATCTGCCGGAATCGGTTGTCGAGGTTGCGGAGGCGCGCCGGCGCGTTCGCGTCCGCGCGAGCCTCGATCGCGGGCGTGCGCCCTTCGCGGAGCGCGACGACGGTCGGCGCGACGTCGGCGATCGCGATCAAGCCCGGCACGTGTGTGTGGCTGGAGACGAGTAAGCCGTGGTAACCCGGCCCGACGATCGCGATGCCGTAGCGCCGGCGGTTGAGGTGGGTTCCCGGGGGTGGCAAGGAGACGTAGATCGTCGTTCGCGCCGGTCCGGTCCCCAGCTCGAAGAGGGGCGGCCCCGACGGGAGCCCGCCGATCACGGAGCTCTGGACCTTGCCGCGCACGAGCGACGCTCTCGCGCCCGCGCCGCTCACTGTGGGGCCGGCTCCCGGCACGAGCAGGCCGACGGCGCCGCGGTCGGCGTAGCGGTCGGGTGGGAACGGCGGCACAACGAGCACGGAGACGTCGGCGGGCCGCGCCGAGGCGGCCGATCCGGCCGCGGTGACCAGCACCGCCGCAACTACACTGAATCGCGTAGTCCCCTTCAAGGAGCGCGATTGTCGATGAAACGCAAGTCGTTCGGAAGAGATGCCGGTTTGTCCCTGCGGATGCTGCTCACAAGCGCGCTCCTCGGGTTGCTGTACGTGCTGTTCGCGGTGGTGCTGTTCCAGTTCACGGGCGTGGGCTGGGTCGGGATGCTCGTGATCATCGCGGCGATCGCCTTCTTCCAGTACTTCACCTCCGACAAGCTCGCGCTCGCCGCCGCCGG
>DHWI01000206.1:0-880 GCA_002413095.1 Thermoleophilia bacterium UBA5186 | reverse complement strand
GCCGTGAGCTACGTCCTGATCCGGACGATCTCGCGCTACCGCGAGTACGCGGCCGATCGCGGCTCGGCGCTGATCACCGGCGCGCCGGAGCACCTGATGAGCGCGCTCCAGCGGATCTCGAGCAACATCATGCAGATCCCCGACCGCGACCTGCGCGAGGTAGCCGGGATGAACGCGTTCTTCATCGTCCCGACGAGCATCAAGCGGCGGACGGCCGAGCTGTTCATGGATCACCCGCCGCTCGAGAAGCGGCTCGCGGCGCTCGAGAAGATCGCCCGCGAGATGGGTCGCGCGGCCTAGGAACCGCGCCGGTGGGCCTGAAGGACGTCCTCTTCGGACGCAAGCAGCTCAAGGACGCGGCGGCCGAGCGGATCTTCGCGCTCTCGACCGCCGCGGTCACGCTCGAGACCGAGCTCGGCCTCAAGCCCGCCGGCGTCGCCGGGATCGTCTTCAAGCCGATGTCGTCCGGCGAGTTCGTGCGAGCCGAGAGCGAGATGCAACAGCTGCTCGAGGGAGTCGCGGCCGAGTCGGGCTCGAAGCTCGAGCGGCGCGACGACGAGTATGGCTACACGTGGATCGTTCTCCGCGACCCGGACCTCGAAGACCTCGTCACCGAGGTACACGCGGTCTCCTCGGAGCTCGAGACGAGCGGCTTCGGCCCACAGCTCCTCGCGGGGGTTTTTCGGTTCGAAGGCTCGGGCGGGCCGATGTACCTGATCTACGGCTACAAGCGGGGAGCGTTCTGGCCCTTCGTTCCGAAAGGCGACGGCAAGGAGCGCGACAACGCCCGCGAGCTCGAGCTGAAGGCGAAGCTGGAGGGCGAGCTGCCGATCGAGCAGGATCTCTCGCGCTGGTTCGCCACCTACGGGGCGCCGGTCTA
>DHWI01000191.1:4005-4539 GCA_002413095.1 Thermoleophilia bacterium UBA5186 | reverse complement strand
AGATGCAGATGTTCCTCACGCGCCTGGGGTTCGGCTCGAAGGTCGTCGTGACCGGCGACGTGACGCAGATCGACTTGCCGCGCGAGCAGGCCTCGGGCCTGATCCAGGTCGGGGACATCCTCGGCGACATCGACGGAATCGCCTTCGTGCGCTTCTCGAACCAGGACGTCGTGCGGCACAAGCTCGTCCAGCGGATCGTCGAGGCGTACAAGCTGCATGCGGAGGAGACAGGAACCCAGCGGCGGAAGTAGGAGCGATGGTCTCCGTCGACGTCGACAACCGGAGCGGGGTGGAGGTGGACGAGGCCGCTGTGGTCGCGCTCGCGCGCAGGGTTCTGCAGAGCGAAGGGGTCGAGGAGGGAGAGCTCGGCCTTGCCTTCGTCGCCGCGGAGGAGATGCGCGCGCTCAAGCGCGACCACCTCGGAATCGACGAGGCCACCGACGTCCTCTCGTTTCCGATCGACCGTCGCGACGAGCTCGCTGCCGGGCTCCCGCGCCAGCTCGGCGACGCGATTCTCTGCCCCCAAGTGGTCGG
>DHWI01000191.1:838-3937 GCA_002413095.1 Thermoleophilia bacterium UBA5186 | reverse complement strand
GGGATCATCCACGTGCTCCGGACGCATCGGAACATGCGGATCCACATCGCGGCCGCCGCGGTCGTGCTTGTGGTCGCATTCGCCTCTGGCGTCACGAAGACCGAGTTGATCGCGCTGCTCCTGTCGATCGCGTTCGTCCTGATCGCCGAGATGCTGAACTCGGCGCTCGAGAGCGCGATCGATCTTGCGACGACCTCCTTCGACCCGCACGCGAAGCTGGCGAAGGACGTGGCGGCCGGCGCCGTGCTGATCGCGACGGTCAATGCGGTCGCGGTCGGCTACCTCGTCTTCGCAAGCCGTCTCGCCGACCCGAGCGGCCGCCTCCTCGAGCGCATCAGGAACGCGCCGGTCAACCTCACGCTGATCGCGCTGGTCGTGACGATCATCATCGTCATCGGGACCAAGGCGTTCACCGGGTCGGGCACTCCGCTGCGCGGCGGGCTTCCCTCCGGGCATGCGGCCCTCGCCTTCTCGGGCTGGATGGCGGCGACCTACGTCCTCGGCGACTCGCAACATCGCTTTCTGATCTCGACGATCACCCTGATCATGGCGTTGCTCGTTGCGCAGACACGCGTCGAATCCGGCGTGCACTCCGCGCTCGAGGTCCTCTACGGGAGCGTGCTCGGAGCGCTCGTCACCCTCGTCCTGTTCCAGATCTTCGCGTGACCGACCGCGAGCTCTACGAGCGCGCCGTCGCCGTGGCCGAGCGGGCGTACGCGCCGTACTCGCGCTTCCTCGTGGGCGCGGTCGTGCTCGCACGCGACGGTCGGACCGTCGAGGGCGTCAACGTCGAGAACGCGGCGTACCCGCTGGGGGTCTGCGCGGAGCGGGTGGCGCTCTCACGGGCCGTCACGGATGGGCTGAAGCCTGGCGACCTCGAAGCGATCGCGATCACCGCGTCGCCGTGCGGCGGGTGCCGGCAGTGGCTCGCTGAGTTCAAGCTCGATCGCGTTGTCTACAAAGACAACCATGGAGAGATCGTAACGCGCACGCCGGACGACCTGCTCCCGGACAGCTTCGTGCTGTGAAATCGGGCTTCGTCGCCGTCGCGGGCCGCCCCAATGTGGGCAAGTCGACGCTCGTGAACGCGCTCGCCGGCGGCAAGGTCGCGATCGTCTCCGACAAGCCGCACACGACCCGCCGGCGGATCTTCGGAATCGCGAACGGCGAGGATCACCAGCTCGTGCTCGTCGACTTGCCCGGCTTCCAGCGACCGATGGACGCTCTAACCGCGCGCATGCAGCGGACCGTCGACGCCTCATTCGAGGACGTCCAGGCCGTGTTGTTCGTGCTCTCCGCGCGGGACCACATCGGCGCAGGAGACCGCTTCATCGCGAAGCGCGTCTTCGCGCTCGGCGTCCCGGTCGTGATCGCCCTGAACAAGGTCGACCGGCTCAAGGGCGGGCACATCGCCTCGCAAATGCAGACGGCCGCGCGCCTAGGCGACTTCCACGCCCTGCACCCGGTCAGCGCGGTCACGAAGGAGGGGATCCCCGCGCTCGGGGACGAGCTCGTCGCGCTGCTGCCCGAGGGCCAGCTGTACTTCCCGTCGGATCAGCGCACCGACCTCACGGTCGAGGATCAGATTGCCGAGCTCGTGCGCGAGAAGGCGCTCCAGTTGACGCGGGAGGAGGTCCCGCACTCGATCACCGTGGACGTCGACGAGGTCGGCGAGAAGGTCGTGCGGGCGTTCGTGCTCGTGGAGACCGAGTCGCAAAAGCAGATCCTCGTCGGCAAAAAGGGCTCGATGATCCGCGAGATCGGGATGCGGGCGCGGCACGAGATCGAGCTGGTGCTCGGCCACAAGGTGTTCCTCGAGCTGCAGGTGAAGGTGAAGCCGAAATGGCGCCGCGACGATGCGACGCTGGAGCGGCTCGGACTCTAGCCCCGCAAAACGAGCGCCAGGATCGCGCCGGCGCCCGCGAGCTGCGCCCAGGCCGGAATCCCGCCCGAGCGGTGCCATCCTTCCACACGGTGGCTCGGAAAGAGCTTCCGCTCGCCGGGCCGTGGGAACGGCAGCACGTGCTCGAGGTCCGGCGCCGCGCACGCCGCGCCGCCAAGCGTTGCCGGGTCGAGCAGCCCGCGCGTCCATGCGAGCGCGGCGAGTGCCGCGAGGCCGGAGCAGATCTCGAACCGTCGCGAGGGGATGTCGCGGTGCGGGATCGCGTCGCCCACGCCGTGCAGAACCGCGCCGAGCACGACCGCGCCGACGCGCGACCTGAGTAGCGCACCGCCCGCAGCTCCGGTCGCCACGTGGGCGGAGACGATCACGCGTTCATCGCTTTCTTAGCAAGTAGAGATCCTGGGCCGGATTGCCCTTGGCGCCTTCTTCCACGAACTCGGCCAGGGCGAATCCTGGCCGCAGAAGCGTGCGCTCGACATAGCTCCGCGGGTGATAGGCGGCACAGAGGTTCGAGCCGGCGGCCTCCTCCCAGCGCACGACCAGTTCGCCGGCTTCGAAGCGCGCCCGCTCTGCGGCGTCGAGTCGCGGCAGGTAGTGCGCGCCGTGGGTGGTCACGAGCAGGCGACTGCCGGGTCGCAGGACGCGATGGAGCTCGCGCAGCCAGAGCAGCTGGAGCTCCTCGGGCAGATGGGTGAGGACAGACAGGGCGTACACGAGGTCGAACGCCTCGTTGTCGAACACGAGCGGCGGTGCGAGTCCGTTCGTCTCGAACTCGGCGAAGGGCAGGTTCCTGCGGCACCATTCGATCGCGCGCTCGTCGCGGTCGCTCCCGTACACGCCGACACCGCGGAGCCCGGCCCAACGGCGCGTGACCCGCCCGCAGCCGCAGCCGAAGTCGAGGATCGCCCCCAGCGTTTCGACCGGCGCGCCGTTGCGCTCGAGGACGTCGCGGATCGCCGCGTCCGCGAGGCGTCCGCTCTCGAGGAACCAGGCTGCTGCCGGTGTGCCGGCGACGCGGACGATGAGCGCCGGCGGAGGCAAGGGAAGGCCGTCGTCGGGCTTCGGCGCAGGTCGGCTGCGTGCCCGTAGGGACAGGAGCGTCTCGTAGACGCGGAAGGCCGGCCGGAGCAGCCGCGTGCGCTCGAGGAGGCGGAGGAGCGGTGCTTTCACGACGGCGAACCGTAGCCGGGACGCGC
>DHWI01000191.1:516-751 GCA_002413095.1 Thermoleophilia bacterium UBA5186 | reverse complement strand
ACGCTAGCGCGACGAGAGCGCCGTGTCCGTGCCGACTCCGTGTCCACTCCGTGCCCTTTTGTGCCGGATTCGCCGCTTCGGGTGCGGTCGGTCGGCGCGGTGCGGCGCGCCCTCCGCGCGAAAGTGGGGGCGTCGGCGGGGTCTACACTCCCAGGGTGGCCCAGGCGCCAGTCCTACCGACCGGCTTCGAGCTGCCGCTCGAGCCGCGCCTGCCGCGCATCGGCTCGATCGACGC
>DHWI01000191.1:0-427 GCA_002413095.1 Thermoleophilia bacterium UBA5186 | reverse complement strand
CGAAAATCCAGGCGCTCGAGCTGGCCGTGCGAATGATCGACCTGACGACCCTCGAAGGAGCGGACACGCCCGGCAAGGTTGCCGCGCTCTGCTCCAAAGCGGTCCGTCCCGACCCGGCGACGCCGTCCGTTCCGCACGTTGCCGCCGTCTGCGTCTATCCGAATCTCGTCCCCACCGCAGTCGCGCGCCTCCGCGACACGCCGGTCAAGGTCGCTTCGGTCGCGACCGCGTTCCCATCGGGCCAGTCTCCGCTCGAGGCGAAGCTCGACGAGGTGCGCTGGGTCGTGAACGAGGGCGCGGACGAGGTCGACATGGTGATCGACCGCGGCGCGTTTCTCTCCGGCCGCTACGCCAAGGTCTACGACGAGATCGTGCGCGTGAAGGAGGCGTGCGGGGACGCGCACTTGAAGGTGATCCTCGAGACCGG
>DHWI01000106.1:3982-4315 GCA_002413095.1 Thermoleophilia bacterium UBA5186 | reverse complement strand
CCTCTGCTGCAAGCACGGCATCCCGCACCTGCTCGAGCGCGGCGGGGGCTCGGTGATCAACGTCGCGTCTTTCGTGGCTCTGCTCGGCGCCGCCACGTCACAGATCTCCTATACCGCGTCGAAGGGCGCCGTGCTGTCGCTGAGCCGGGAGCTCGCCGTGCAGTTCGCGCGCCAGGGCGTGCGCGTGAACGCGCTCTGCCCAGGCCCCGTCGAGACACCCTTGCTGCTGCGGATCTTCGGGGACGATCCGGCCGCGTACGAGCGCCGACGCATCCATTTGCCCATGGGACGCCTCGCGAAGCCGCGCGAGATCGTCAACGCCGCGCTCTTCCT
>DHWI01000106.1:0-3901 GCA_002413095.1 Thermoleophilia bacterium UBA5186 | reverse complement strand
GACGGCGGGCTCACCGCCGCCTACGTCACGCCGGAGTAGCGACCCCCGGCCCACAACCCGCTCGTCCCCAGTGACGTAGACCTTGTTCTGGCGCATCATGGTGCCTGTGCGGCGTGATCTCCCTTCCGGGACCGTCACCTTCCTCTTCACCGACGTGGAGGGCTCGACCAAGCTGCTGCAGGAGCTGGGTGCCGAGGCGTACGCCGAGGCTCTGCTGGAGCACAGGCAGGTTTTGCGGCAAGCGTTCAGTGCTCACGGCGGCGTCGAGGTCGATACGCAAGGTGACGCGTTCTTCGTCGCGTTCCCGACGGCGCCGGGCGCGCTCGGGGCCGCTGCCGCGGCACTCGAAGGACTCTCAACGGGCCCGATCCGGGTGCGAATGGGCGTCCACACGGGGACGCCGCACGTGGACGAGGAGGGGTACGTAGGCGTCGACGTGCACCGCGCCGCGCGGATCGCGGCGGCGGGACACGGCGGGCAGGTGCTCGTCTCAACGTCCACGGCTGCTCTAGTCGGCACCGACGGGCTGCGGGAGCTCGGTGAGCACCGGCTGAAGGACCTGTCTGCGCCCGAGCGCGTGTACCAGCTCGGCGACGAGGACTTCCCGCCGCTGAAGAGTCTCTACCGGACCAACCTGCCGATTCCGGCGACGCCGTTTCTCGGACGCGAGCACGAGCTCGCCCAGGTGTGCGGTTTGCTGGAGGACGCTCGTCTGCTCACGCTCACGGGGCCTGGCGGGACGGGCAAGACGCGCCTCGGGCTGCAGGCGGCCGCCGAGGCTTCCGAGCGCTACCCCGACGGCATCTTCTGGGTGCCCCTGGCGCCGCTACGTGACCCCGAGCTCGTCCTGGCGACGGCGGGGCAGGCGCTCGGAGCGAAGGACGGTCTTGCGGAGCACCTCGCCGACAAATCGCTGCTGCTTCTGTTCGACAACTTCGAGCACGTCGTCGAGTCAGCCTCCCGCCTCTCCGAGCTGCTCGCCTCCTGCCCCAACGTGCATCTGCTCGTGACGAGCCGCGAGCTGCTTCGCGTTCCCGGCGAGCAGGCCTATCCGGTCCCGCCGCTCGAGCCGGAGGACGGCACCGAGCTCTTCGTGGCTCGGGCGCGTGCGGCGCTGCCGAGCTTCGTCTCGAGTGACGCGGTGCCGGAGCTCTGCGCGCGGCTCGAGAACCTGCCGCTCGCGCTCGAGCTGGCGGCGGCGCGGGTCCGAGTCCTCTCGCCCGAACAGCTCGTCGAGCGGCTCTCGCAACGGCTGGATCTACTCAAGGCCGGCCGCGGCGTCGACCCGCGCCAGCAGACGCTGCGCGCGACGATCGAGTGGAGCCACGAGCTGCTGGACGAGGACGAGCAACGGCTCTTCGCGCGGCTCGCCGTCTTCGCGGGCGGCTGTACGCTCGAGTCGGCGGAAGCGGTCTGCGACGCAGATCTCGACACGCTCGAGTCGCTCGTGGACAAGAGCCTGGTTCGCGTCCGCGAGGGCGACCGCTTCTGGATGCTGGAGACGATCCGCGAGTACGCCGCCGAACGGCTCGAGGATTCCGGCGAGGCCGAGATACTCCAGCGCCGTCACGCGGAACACTTCCTTGCACTCGGCGAAGAAGCCGAACCGAATACACGTGGCTACTCCAGCGAGTGGATCGGCCGACTGGAGCGGGAGCACGACAACCTCCGCACTGCACTCGATCATCTCGCAGCCTCGGGAGAGAACGAGCTTGTCCTGCAACTCGCAGGAGCCTTGTCGGAGTTCTGGCACGAGGGGGGGCACGTCGCCGAGGGGAGACGTCGTCTCGAAGGCGCGCTTCAAGGCCAGGAGCGTCCGACAGCAGCGCGTGCCAGGGCTCTCACCGGAGCAGCCCTCATGGCGTACGGGAGCGGAGAGGTTCCGGCGGCCAGGTCGATCGCGGGGCAGGCACTGGAGCTGCATCGCCGCCTTAGCAACGCGCGAGGCGCCGCTTTCAACCTCAACGTGCTCTGTGTGGCCGCCATCGAGGAAGGAGACCTCGAGCGGGCGCAGCAGCTCGCCGAGGAAAGCCTGACTCTCTTCCGCCAGGCCGGAGACGAGCACAACACGGTTGCGGCGACGCGCACGCTCGCATTCGCGTACGCCAGCCGTGGCGACCTCGAGCGCGCTCGCACACTGCACGAATCGAACCTTGCTCAGGCGCAAGCACTCGGCTTCAAGGAGACGGAGGCGAAGACGTTGGGTTCGCTGGCGATGATCGCTTTCGATCAGGGGCGGATCGAGGACGCGCTCGCGCTTGGGAAGCAGAACGTTCTCGCGAGTCGCGACCTCGGCTCTCTTCAGGGAATCGCGCAGAGTCTCTGCCGCAGCGCGAGTACTTTTGCCGTGCTCCCCGGGAAAGCAGATACGGCCGCCCGGCTCCTGTCCTGCTTCGAGGCTCTGCGGGAGCAGATCGGCGTCAGCGAAGCCTGGGTGGCGAGGATGAACGAGGAGACGCTCTCCGCGATCCGCGCCCGGCTCGACGAGAGCGCCTTTGCCGAAGCATGGGAGCAAGGCCGGGCGCTGACGATCGACGAGGCCGTCGCGCTCGCCCTCCAATCGCTCGAGTAAGCGCGCCAGGGCGTCGCACACCACTTACGCTACGGCCGTGACGCCCTGCCCGAACTGCGGCGCCGAGAACCGCGAAGGAGCGCGCTTCTGCGACGCCTGCGGGGCGCCGCTTGGCGCAAGGGCGCCGCTGCGGGAGGAGCGAAAGGTCGTCAGCGTCCTCTTTACCGACCTCGTCGGCTTCACGAGCCGGGCGGAGCGGCTCGACCCGGAGGACGTACGTGCGACCCTGTCGCCGTACTACGGTCGCCTGCGCAGCGAGATCGAGCGGCACGGCGGCACGGTGGAGAAGTTCATCGGCGACGCCGTGATGGCCGTCTTCGGCGCCCCCGTCGCTCACGAGGACGATCCCGAGCGCGCGGTTCGCGCCGCGCTCGCGATCCGCGAGGCGATCCGCGAGCTAAACGAGTCCGAGCCGACCTTCGAGCTGCAGCTCCGCAGCGCCGTCACGACCGGCGAAGCGTTGATCTCGCTCGGCGCGCGTCCTGACGAAGGCGAAGGGATGGCGTCCGGCGACGTCGTCAACACGGCCGCGCGCCTGCAGGCTGCGGCGCCGGTCAACGGAATACTCGTCGGAGAGGCGACCTACCGTGCCACGAGCGATGCGATCGAATACCGCGCCGCCGATCCCGTCGAAGCGAAGGGCAAGGCCGAGCCGGTCCCGGTTTGGGAGGCCGTGTCGGCAAAGTCCCGCTTCGGCGTGGACGTCGAGCAGCGCCTGCGCTCGGAGCTGGTCGGCCGAGTGCGGGAGGTCAGCGTCCTCGTCGACGCGCTCGCGCGTTGCCGCAGCGAGCTTTCGCCACAGCTGATCACGCTCGTGGGTGTCCCGGGGATTGGCAAGAGCCGGCTCGTCGCCGAGCTCTTCCAGGTAGTCGACCGTGACCCGGACCTGATCTGGTGGCGTCAGGGTCGGTCGCTTCCGTACGGCGAAGGGCTCAGCTACTGGGCGCTCGGCGAGATTGCGAAGGCGCAGGCCGGAATCCTCGAGACGGACGACGAGGCGACGGCTGAAGCAAAGCTGCACGCGATGGTCGAGGAAGTCCTGGCCGAATCTGGGGAGAACGAGTGGGTCGAGGGCCACCTCAGGCCGCTCGTCGGCCTCGGTTCGACGCTCGAAAGCGGGAGCGATCGCCGTAGCGAGGCGTTCTCGGCCTGGCGCCGGCTGCTCGAGGCGCTCGCCGAGCGCCGGCCGCTCGTCCTCGTCTTTGAGGATCTGCACTGGTCCGACGAGGGACTGCTCGACTTCGTCGACTATCTCGCTGATTGGGCGAGCGGTGTGCCACTCCTCGTCGTCTGCACGGCGCGACCGGAACTACTCGACCGGCGGCCCGG
>DHWI01000033.1:5670-6025 GCA_002413095.1 Thermoleophilia bacterium UBA5186 | reverse complement strand
CTGATCCTCGACGAGGCGACCTCGAACATCGACCGGCCGACGGAGATCCTGATCGAGCACGCGCTCGACCGGCTCCTGCGCGGCCGCACGTCGATCATCATCGCGCACCGCCTGGCGACGGTTCGCCGTGCCGACGAGATCCTCGTCGTCGAGCACGGCCGCGTCACACAGCGCGGCACCGAAGGCGAGCTGCTCGCGCAGGAAGGCCCGTTCCGCCAGCTCGCGCGCGACATGCGCACGACGACGCACGTCCGCCGGCCGCGCCGCGAATCCGGCCGCCCGAGCCCGCGCCAGCAGCGCGCGCGGCGAGATTAGGAGGGCTTGGTGGAACGTCGCTCGTCGTCGGGGTGCGATG
>DHWI01000033.1:4702-5531 GCA_002413095.1 Thermoleophilia bacterium UBA5186 | reverse complement strand
TCATCGCGTGGAACGCGTCGCAGACGAGGATGATCCTCGACTCGAGTGGGATCTCGTCCCCGGCCATCCGGTCGGGATAGCCGGCGCCGTCGTAGCGCTCATGGCAGTGCCGGACGATCGGGCGCACCTCCTGCAGCCGGTGGATCGGGGCGATGATCTTCTCGCCGAGCTCCGGATGCGTCTCGATCACCTCGCGCTCCGCGGGCGTCAGCGGCCCGGGCTTCGAGAGGATGTCCGCCGGGATCCCGATCTTGCCGATGTCGTGGAAGAGCGCGCCGAGCTCGAGCCGCTTGAGCGCCTTCGAGTCGAGCCCGAGCCCGCGGCCGACCTTGACCGCGAGATCCGTGATCCAGCGCGCGTGCGAAGACGTGTATTCGTCGTTCGCCTCGAGCGCGTTTGCAAGCGCCTCGACGGTGGAGATGAAGGTGTCCTCGAGGCTCTGGAAGCTGCCGGCGTTCGCGATCGCGAGCTTCGCCTGGTGCGCGACCCCTTCGAGCAGGCCGAGCTTGCGCTCGACGTCCTCGAGATCCTCGACCTCGGCCGAGAGACAGCCCATGCGCCCGTCGAAGACGAGCTGCGCGATGAGAACGGCATTGTGCTTCTGCGGCACGCCTTCGATCTGCGCCAGCTCGTCGGCGCGGAGGACGAACGCGCTGCCGCGCTCCAGCATCTCCGCCGCCAGGCGTCCGTCGAAGCGGTACGCCGCCAGCGCCTCGCTGTCGTAGCCCCAGACTGCCTTCGCGACGAGCTCGTCCGTCTCGGGATCCTGGATCCAGATCGACGTGCGCGGAGAGGACAGGATCGCCGCGGACAGCTCGACGACACGGCC
>DHWI01000033.1:2617-4644 GCA_002413095.1 Thermoleophilia bacterium UBA5186 | reverse complement strand
GCATGGCCGCCGAGCACCTCCAGCAGCCGCTTGTCGTCCTCGTCGAACTGCTCGAGGCCGAGCTTCGAGATCACGATCACGCCGATCACGCGCGTGCCGTAACACAGCGGCACGGCGATCAGGGACTCGTCGATCGTCTCGGTGCCGGCGACCCGGAGCGCGTACTCGCAGTTCGCGGCGTCGCCGATCAGCAGCGACTCGCCGGTCTCGGCGACCCGGCCGGTGATGCCCTCGCCGATCTTGCACGTGAGGATGTCCATGCTCGGCGTCGGCTCGCGGGTCGTGAGGTCGCCGCGGAAGGCGATCGGAACGAGGTCGTCCCCGTCGATCACGAAGACGCGGCAGTTGTGGTAATCGATCAGCGAGCGCAGCTCCGTCGCGATCACGTCGCCGATCTCGCGCACGTCGTTCAGCCGGTTCAGCTTGCCGCTCAGGCTCTGGAGCATCTTCAGGTGGGCGATCGAGCGCACGTCGCGCGACCCGCCGCTGCCGTCCGGGCGCCGGGCGGTCTCCTCGTCGAAGAAGACGATCTGGTTCTTGCCGAGCGCCTTGGCCGTCATCATCGCCGCTTCGGCGCACGCCACGAGCTCGCGGGGATTCATCGCGTGCTGCGGGCCCTGCGCGAGCCCGACCGAGACGGTGATGCGGCCCGCCGGGCCGAAGTCGAACTCCGTCAGCCTGGTGGTCAAGCGCTCGGCGAGCGCGGTCGCGGACGCCTGGTTCGCCCCGCCCATGATCACGCCGAACTCCTCCCCGCCGAGCCTGCAGACCACGTCGCTTCCTCGCACCATCGAGCGCACAGCCTCGGCAAGCTCCCGCAGGACCTCGTCGCCGACGCCGTGACCGTGGATGTCGTTGACGCGCTTGAAGTCGTCGATGTCGAGCATCAGCACCGCGACGGGCTCGTGCGACCGGCTCGCGCGCGTTAGCTCGGCGCGCAGCCGCTCGTGGAAATAGCGATGGTTGTAGAGGCCGGTCAGCCAGTCGGTCTGGGCCTGGTGCTCGAGGCTTGCGCGGATGTGCGCGTTGTCGAGCGCGAGCGCGGCCGCGTCCGCGAACCGCTTCGCCAGCTCGAACTCGTCCTCGTCGAATCTGGCTTCCTCGCCCAGCCGGTAGATGTTCAGCGCGCCCTTGAGATGGTCGCGCGCGATCAGCGGGATGGTGATCAACGCCTCGGGATCGTCCTCGGGCGTCCCCGGCACGAACTTGACGCGCGGATCGAGGTGCGCCTGATTCGTCAGCACGGGCTCGCGATGCTCGGCCGCCCAGCCGGTGATGCCCTGTCCGAGCGTGACGGTGTCCGCGAGGATCTTGTCCGCCCACTCGTCGCGGGCCAGGACCGGCCGGAGGATGCGCTGCAGCTCGTCCGCCGCGTAGATCGTCAGTGTGTCGTGCGGGACGAGATCGGCGAGCGTGTCGGCGATCCGCTCGAGCAGCCGGTCGAGGCTCTGCTCGGCGAGCACGTCGTGAAAGACGTCGGCCAGGCGCCGGTACGACTCGGCGAGCGACTCCTCACGGGTCGCATCGGTCGTCGGTTCCTGCTCGGTCTCGGCGGTGGGCAGAAGGCGCACCGGCGCGCTCCGCTCCCCCTCACCGGCCGCTGTGGTTTCGCTGTGGAGCTCCGGCCGCAGAGTCGTCTCCTTTTAGGACAAGGACTCACCCAGCTTCGTGGCGTCTCAACGGACTCGAATCCCCCGGAATGGGGATTAACACCCAATGTGCGGGAGGTCGCGGACTGGTGCGAGCCGAACCGCGGCTCGCGCTTGGCGGGCGCCGCCGAGTCGGCGCCTAGGCCGACGTGGCGCTCACGCTCGGCGGCCTGGTAAGGGAGCGCAGACGGGCGGGCGGCAAAGCCACCTGCCCTGACGCGGCGCCGCCGAGTCGGCGCCTAGTTAGCTCTTCGCAGGCGCTTCGTTGCCAGGCGTGTGGAGCAAGTTCTCGACGTTGCGGACGCCGTCGACCTCGCGTACAGCGTTGACGAGATCCTCGATCAGATCCTGCGACTCGAGCTCGCCGCGGAGGACGAC
>DHWI01000033.1:470-2516 GCA_002413095.1 Thermoleophilia bacterium UBA5186 | reverse complement strand
GTCGACGAGCGTCTGGTCGTCGGGGTTCAGCTTCGTGTCGGCCTTCAGCTGCTCGGCGTCTTCCGCCGGCTGCGGGGGCGCGGACTGCGGCCAGCTGTCCTCCGGGAGGGTCGAGCCGGCCGGCTGCGGGCGTCGGGTCAGGGAGTACCAGATCCCGGCTGCGATCGCGCCGAGGAATGCAAGCTTGCGCATGTCAAAACTCCTTCAGGTCGTCGGGTTCGCTCAAGCGCTTACCCTACGCCGAAGATTTGATGCGGGCGGGTTCAGTCTCCCCAGTCGAAGTCGCGGGAGCGGTTCGTCCACAGGCTCTCCTCGAGCTGCGGCGTCTCCTCCTGCGTCTCCTCGCCCGGCCAGGCCAGCATCGTCGAGTCGAGCTGCGGCGCTTCGACGCCGTCCATCGTCTCCTCGAGCCGGGCCTGCTCCTCGGTCTTGAACAGCGGATGATTGTCGAAAGGATCGTCCGCCTGGTACTCCTTCAGCGGCATGTGGTCCTCGAGGCGCGCGTTGCGCTCCTTGAGCGCGAGGTGATCCTGGATCACTTTGGCGAAAATCGACGGGGTCTCTACGGGCATGCCCTCTCCTCGGTTGGGGACGGAAACGTGAAGCGGCGGCAATTGTAACGCCACTGTAAGTGAGCGGCAGCCGACTCCGCTCCAACTTCGTGACAATGGAAACGACGTGCTATACGTGCGAGGAAGTCTCGGGAGTGCCCTCGACGCGGTCCTTGCCGCCCCGCTTCGCCGCGTAGAGCGCCGCGTCGGCCGCGGCCACGAGCTCGGCCTCGGTCATCCCCGGTGCGAGCGTCGCAAGCCCGAAGCTCGCGGTGACGTGGGCCGCCGCGCCGTCGGGCGTCAGGATCGCCCGGCCCGCGAGGGTCGCGCGAATCCGCTCGGCGAGCAGCATCCCGCCTTCGTTGTCGGTGCCGGGCAGAAGCACCAGGAACTCCTCGCCTCCCCAGCGTCCCGCGAGGTCGGCGTCGCGAAGCGTCTCCTCGAGGATGCCGGCGAAAGCGCGCAGGACGGCGTCGCCCGCAGGATGTCCGTAACGGTCGTTCAGCGCCTTGAAGTCGTCGAGGTCGGCGAGGACGACGGTGAGCAAGTTGTCGAAGCGCGCGGCACGGGAGATCTCGGTGGCGAGAGCGTCCTCGGACTGGCGGCGGTTCGCCAGACCGGTCAGGCCGTCGATGAGCGCCTGCCGTTCAACGACGCGGTGCAGGCGCGCGTTCTCGAGCGCGACGACCGCATGGGCGGCGAACGAGGTCGCGGTCAGCCGGTCCTCGGTCGGGAACGCGTCGCCGACGAGGATCAGGGTTCCGAAGTTCTGGCGGGAGGCCGTCAGGGGCAACTGGAGCCGCTCCTGGCCGGAGAGATCCCCGACCTGGACGATCGCGCCGCTGGCCGGGACGAACATGCCGCCCGTCGCGCCGACCGCCTCCACGGCCGTGTCGACGATCACGCGCTGCAGGAGCTCGGTGTCGTGAGTGGCAGCGAGGGCCTCGCCGAAGCCGGCGATCGCGTCGCGGAGGCGCTCGCGCTCGGACTCGAGCTCGCGCACGCGAGCCTCCAGCCGTCTCTTCGTGTCGTCCCGATTGAACATGGCCGCTCCAGGTCAATTGTCGGCGTCTCCCGACCGGAGCATGAGCGGGTTTGCAGCAGGCCTTACCCGGTAGGATGAGCGTTGTGGCGACGCCGTTTCGACTGCTCTCGCGCCGCGCCGGCCCGATCGGGCTCGCGCTGACCGCGTACGACATCTGGCGCCGTCTGCCGAAGAAGCAGCGCCGGCAGATCCTGGACGCGACGCGCAAGCACGGCCCGCGCGTCGCAGCCAAGGTGATGAACGGCGCGAAGCGCCGGACTAAATAGGCGGGCTACCCAGAGCTTCGCGCACGATCCGGTCCTGCTCGCGGATGTGCGCCGTGGGATAGCCCTCGCTGGGCGATGCGCGCCACGGACGGCCCGCGTAGCGGAGGTGCACGCCCGTCGGCAGCGCCTCCTCGAGCCGGTGCCTGATCGCGCGGTAGGCGCCCATGTTCTGCGGCTCCTCCTG
>DHWI01000033.1:0-353 GCA_002413095.1 Thermoleophilia bacterium UBA5186 | reverse complement strand
TAGACCTTCCCCGAGCAGACGACGAGCCGGCGCACCTGCTCGCGGTCGGCTTCGGCGTCGTCGATCATCTGCTGGAACGAGCCCTCGGCGAGGTCGGCGAGCGTCGAGGCGGCCTGCTTCAGCCGCAGGAGCCCCTTCGGCGTCATGACGATCAGCTGCCGGCCGCTCGGCTCGAGCGCTTGCCGGCGCACCAGATGGAAATACTGCGCGGCGGTCGTCGGATTCGCGATCCGGATGTTCTCCTGCGCCGCGAGCTGGAGGAACCGCTCCAGCCGCGCGCTCGAGTGTTCTGGTCCGTTCCCCTCGTAACCGTGCGGCAGGAGGAGCGTCAGCCGCGATGTCTGGCCCCACTT
>DHWI01000167.1 GCA_002413095.1 Thermoleophilia bacterium UBA5186 | reverse complement strand
ACGATGCGCGAGCCCGAGAAGCTCGCCAGGCCGACGTTCGGCAGCGCGGCGAGCACCTTCCCCTCGGACTGCATCTCGCTGATGGCGGCGAGCGCGGCGGCCGGTCCGACACCGTGGTTCGCGCCGATCGCGGCGAGGTCGAGCATGGCGAGCCGGTCCGCCGCTTGGCGAGCGGAGACCCCGCCGAGCGTCTGGCCGTCCTCGTCGAAGGTCAGGAGCGCGACGATCGGCAGGCTCGAGACGCTCTGGACGGCCTCGATCGCGGTCACGAGCTCGGCGAGGTCGTAGAACGTCTCGATCATGAACAGGTCTGCGCCGCGCCCTTCGAGGATCCGCGCCTGCTCGGCGAACAGCTCGGCGAGATCGGCCCCGCGCAGCTCGGCGTCGCCGATCGGCCCGATCGAGCCGGCGATGAACACGTCCTGGCCGGACACCTCGCGCGCTTCTCGCGCCAGCCGCACGGCAGTCGAGTTGATGCGCTCGAAATCGTCCTCGAGGAAGTGCGCGGCGAGCTTCGGCCGGTTAGCGCCGAACGAGTTCGTCTCGATCAGCTCGGCCCCGGCGCGGATGTAGCCGACGTGGACAGCCACGACGCTCTCGGGCGCGCGGAGATTTGCCTCCTCGGGACAGCGCAGCCGCGGCACGGCGCTCGAGATCAGCGCACCCATCCCGCCGTCGGCCACGATCGCGGGCCCGCGGCGCAGGCGCTCGACGAACTGGTTCGTGGTCTGGGATTCGGGCACTTCGCTCTCCTTCCGGCTCGCTCGACACATCCTCCCGGGCTCGCGAGCCCGGCCGGGTTTGGCACCTTGCCCTCGCGGAGCAGGTTGCCGAGGCGTCATCGGGCCGGTTCCCTCAGCCTCTCTCGATGCGGAACGGGCGCACCCGCTTCCGTGGGCGAGTGTAGCGGGAGTAAGGAGTGAAGTAACGCCGTCAACCCACGAAGGGTGATGGATCAAGCGGCGGGGTGTGCGCGATAGTGAGGCCAGCTTCGAAGACCCCCATGCGGCGGGGCCTTTGAGGGAAACACAGGGCCCCGATGCGGCGTGGGCCCACAGCCGGAGAGGCCCCGATGCGGCGGGGGCCTCCGGCAAATGTTCTCCCTAGGGAGATCGCGCAAGGTGGAGCAGGCGGCGCTCCGCCTTTGCGCGTGGACCGGGCTACAGATCACTCGAAAGAGGGACTAAAGCTTTCCCGTCGCCTGCCGATAAAGACTTCACTCCTCCGGTCCGGGACTGACGGCAATCATCCTGCGGCTTCGAGGTTTACGGCGGGCTTCGGCCCGCCGTTTTTTTGTAGGAGGGCTTGGCGAAACGCGCGCTGTGCCGACGAGCGACGTTCCACCAAACCCTCCTATTCGTGAACGACGCGGCCCTCCATACCGCCCGCGACCGTCACGACCTGGCCGGTCACATGGCCCGAGAGCTCGTCCGAGGCGAGGACGACGACCTGGCGCGCCACGTCCTCCGGTTGCGCGACCTTTCGCAGCGCCATCGTGCGCGAGATCCGGAGGATCTGCTCCTCGTCGACCATTCCGCGCGTCATCGGCGACACAGTCCATCCGGGCGCTACCGCGTTCACGCGACCGCGCGGCGCGATTCGCACGATCTCGTTCTTCAGGCTCAGGAGCAGTCCGTGGACGACCGCAGACTTGGCGGCGGCGTAGTCCGCATGGCCGGCCTCGCCGACGAGTCCGGCCGTCGATCCGACGAGAACGAGGCTCCCGTGCCCGTTTCGCTCGACCTCGCGGAGGAAGCCGCGTGCGGTCAGGAATGTGGAGGTCAGGTTGGTTCGCAGCGTGTTCTCCCAGCGCTCGAGCGAGAGCTGCCACACCGGTTCGTCCTCCTGTGGCCAGACGCCCGCGACGGCTGCGCAGATGACGACGGAGCCCAGGGCAGTCCGGGTCTCCTCGAACAGGCGATCGACGTCTGCCTCGTTCGTCAGGTCGGCCTGGACGATAGGTGCGCCTCCGAGCTCGGCCGCGACGGCCTGGGCTCGCTCCCGGCCGCTGTTGTAGTGCACCGCCACGCGGGCCCCCTCGGCCGCGAACGCACGGGCGCAGGCGGCACCGATTCCTCCCGACGCGCCCGTGACCAGCACGCCCTTCCCGCTGAGTCCCGTGTTCACGTCGCTTACGCTAACGGTCGATGCGCATACACATCATCAGTGACATGGAGGGCGTCGCCGGGATCGCGAACTCGACGCAGACGAACGCGGGCGAGCCGCTGTACGAGGAGGGCCGGAAGCTCTACACCGAGGAGATCAACGCCGCGATCCGTGGCGCTTTCTCGGCCGGCGCCACGGAGGTCTGCGTCATGGATCACCACGGCGCAGGCGGCGGGTTCAGCTTCAACTCCCTCGTCGCCGACCTGCTCGACCCGCGCTGCGAGTACGTCGTTCAGGAGGAGTGGACTTCGTACACGGGGTTCCTCGAGCAAGGGTGCGACGCGTGCCTGCTCGTCGGCATGCACGCCATGGCCGGGACGTCTGACGGCGTGCTGAACCACACCGTCTCGGGCATGGCCTGGCAGAACCTGTGGTTCAACGACACGCTCGTCGGCGAGACCGGGATCAACGCCGCGTTCGTGGGCACATTCGGCGCTCCCGTGGCGCTCGTGACCGGCGACGACGCATCGTGCCGCGAGGCGACCGCACTGCTCGGCGACGGGGTCGTCACGGTCCCGGTCAAGCACGGAATCGGCACGCGCGGAGCCCGGATGATCCCGCCGGTGCGCGCCCGCGAGCTGATCGAGGGCGGAGCGGCCCGCGCCCTCGCCGACCTGTCGAGCCTGCAGCCATATGACCCGGGCAAGCCGAGCGAGATCAAGGTCGAGTTCAAGAACACGACGGATCCCGCCAAGCTTGCGAACCGCCCCGGAGTGGAGCAACTCGAGCCGCGTACGATCGTGTCCCGCGCCGACGACTGGTGGACGGCGTGGCGTCAGTTCTTCTTCTGAGCCTGCTGTGATCCAAGTCTCCCGGCTTTCGGTCTCGCCCGTGAAGGGCTTCGCGGTCTGGCATCCCGACGAGGTGACGCTGGAGGCCACAGGCGTGGCCGAGGATCGACGCTTCTACCTCGTCGACGAGGGCGGCCTGCGGTTCGGGGCGCTGCGCTGCGGACCGCTCGTCCGCTTCTCGGCGCGTTACGACGCGGCGACCGACGAGCTCGTCTTCAGGCTGCCCGACAGCTCCGAGGTGACCGGGATAGTTGAGGTCGGCGAGCCGATCACGACGGACTTCTACGGGCGCGACGTTGCAGGCCACGTCGTTCGCGGCCCTTGGGCGGACGCGGTCTCCGCTGACGTCGGGCGGACGGTGCGCCTCGTCCGCGCCGATCATCCAGGCGACGGCGTCGACCGCGGTAACGGCGGCGGCGTCACGTTGCTCTCCGACGCTTCGGTCGATGAGCTCTCACGCCGCTCGGGCGAGCCGGTCGACGCGCGGCGCTTCCGGATGCTGATCGCGGTGAGCGGAGCCGAGCCGCACGAGGAAGACACGTGGATCGGTCGCGAGGTGGAGGTCGGCGAGGCGCGCGTNNCGCGACTTCGACTCGCTGCGCGCGATCAAGGACTACCGGGGCCAGAACCCCCGGACGCGCGAGATCGACTTCGGCGTCTACGGCCAGGTGACGCGACCGGGCCGTGTCCGCGTCGGCGACGCTGTGCGCTAGATCGCCCCTCAGACCCGATCGAGCGTGGCGTGCTTGCGGCCCGGCTACATGGTCATCGGCTTCGCCCTCCTGAACTGGTTCGAGACGCAGGATCCACGCGAACAGGGCGGGGAAGCTCATCGCCCCGCCGATGAAGAAGACGCGGTACTCGAGGCACTGCGAGAAGGCGCTCGCCTGGCGGTACAGGACGAGCGCGCAGGACAGGACGAGGCCCAGCATCCCCACGGAGAGGACCGCGATTGGGATCGAAAGCGCGAAGAGCAGCGGATGCTCGACGTGCAGCGGCACCCCGAAGAGGAGCCGTCCCCACAGGATCGTCGAGCCGATCGAGTAGACGCCGAGCGCAGCGATCGCGACCGTGATCGGGGCGAGCACGAGGATGAACGGCGGCGGCGCGGTGATGAGCAGCTCGAGGATCCCCTGCCACCGCTGCCGCTGGATCGCGCCGCCGGCGCTCGTGCTCGTTGTCGACCAGATCCCCATCACTGCCGCCCCGAGCGAGGCGTAGAGCAGTGACGGCGCTCCCGAGCCCGCGCGGAACATCAAGTAGGCGAGCGTCGCGAAGATCAGCGGCCAGACCGCCGCGGTCATGATCTGGAACGGCGACGCGGAC
>DHWI01000114.1:8653-8803 GCA_002413095.1 Thermoleophilia bacterium UBA5186 | reverse complement strand
CTGCTTACGAAGGCTTTACGGCCTCGGATGGAGGAATGTGGGACGAACCGCTCGTGCGACTCGTCCCGACAAACGGTTCGCCTAGCGCGTCAGCGCGAGGCCGTCGACCTCGAACGTGTCGCCCTTGACTGCACCGCTCGGCTGCATCAC
>DHWI01000114.1:5652-8305 GCA_002413095.1 Thermoleophilia bacterium UBA5186 | reverse complement strand
GTGGTCGTCGTGGTCGTCGCCGCGGTCGTGGTGCTCGTGGCGGCGCCGCCCAGGTAGGTCTTGATCGCGTCGTAGGCGGGCTTGGGAGTGAGGTCGTGATTGAGCAGCCCGTAGTTGTCGAGCTGGACGTTGCCGCTCGTGTTGTTGCGCTCCTCGTACCAGAACACGTTCGTCACATAGGGGTAGTTCGCGGCGACGTACTTGACCGCGCGGACGAAGTAGTCACCCTGCTCCGCCGCGGTCACGCCACGGTTCCAGTTCTCGACCCCGGCCCAGTTGTCATGCGAGGACCAACCGAACTCGGTGAACCAGATCGGCTTGGAACCGTCCCCGTTCTGCACCATCAGGTTATGGACTGCACCGACGTGGCTGATCGTCCAGATCGAGCCGTCGTCGGGCTGCTCCGGAGCAGCGTCCGCCATGCCCATGTACGGATGGGTCGACATCACGTCGAACGAGCCGTGCATCCCAGCCGCATAGGCGGCCGCGAGCCAATTGGTGTCGTTCTCCGACGGGCCGCCGAGAACCACCAGGGCGCCCGGATCGTTCGCTTTCACCGCCGGGTAGGCGGCCCGCAAGAGCTGTACGTACTGGGCGGTCGAGCCGCTCCAGAAGTCCGTCAGGTTCGGCTCGTTCCAGACTTCCCAGGCGTCGATGCGGCCCTGCCAATGCTTCGCAGCCCAACCCAGCGCGCTCGCATAATCAGCGGAGCTCGTAGGAGGCGCGCTCGTGCCGGCTCCGCCGTTCGCCCACGCGGGCGTCATCCACAGCGTCCCGAGCACGTGGATCCCACGGGCTCGCGCGGCGTCGACGGTCCGATCGACCAGATCGACATACCACTGGCTGTACGAACCGCGAGTCTCCTGCAAGGACGCCCAACCGAGATCGATCCGGACCCACTTCACACCCGCAGCAGCCATCTTGTCGAGCACCTCGGTCCGCTGCGCGTCTGTGTAGGAAGACCAGGTCGCGTGGAACTGAACGCCGACGGCCGGCGTCTGGACGCTCCCGCTCGCTGCGGACGCGGAAAGCGAAAGAGTGGCTGCAAGCCCGGCAAGAGCTGTGGCTGCGAGTGCTAAGAGTGTCGCTGAGCGGCGGAGGACGGGACGATTCATCGGGGGCTCCCCTGGTGGGGCCACCCCCCTCCTTCGGTAACCCGGCTAGCTCATTGAGCTCCGTGGCTTTGCGGGCCCGCCTCGCGGCGAGGGTGCCTTTTCGGGAGGTAGCCGATTGCGGACTAATCCCTCTATCGGCGGCCGCGGGACGTCCCCGCGTCCCTCATCCGGTGGGACTCGGTCACCAGATCAGCGGGCGAACTCGACCGTTTTGGGGGAGGTGGCCGCGCCCGAACTACGTTCTGCCGCCTCAGCTCACCTGAGGTCTTTGTTCGACTCCATGTCGAACCACATGCCGAAAAGAGTGAACTGCGAGCCCGAAATGAGCAGCAAGGCGACCAGGACGATCGTCGCCGGAGGGATCCCGTGGCCCAGGAAGCGCAGCACCGTCTCGAAGATCCCGAGCGCGAGACCCAGGGAGCTCATGACGAAGCCGAGCATGTAGAAGAAGACGAGCGGGTGGAAGTCGCGGATCACGTACTTCTCGCGCATCCGCCAGAAGAAGCCCTTCACCAGCAGCCACGAGATCCGCGGGACCACCTTCCGAACCTTGATCCCGCTCTTCTCGCCGACGCCGTAGATGGGACGCGACGGGATGTCCCGGACCCGCGCGTTCCACACGTTCAGGTGCACGAGCATGTCGTTCGGGAAGCCGTAGCTCCTGTAGATGCGGTCGAGGTCGAGCAGCTCGAGCATCGGCAGGCCGAGCGCGGTGAAGCCGGCCTGCGAGTCGGCGACGTGCCAGTAGCCCGACGCGATTTTCGTGAAGAGCGAGAGGACGGCGTTGCCGAGGTAGCGATGGCGCGGGATCAGCTGCCAGGCCTGGCCGGTGAAGAGCCGGTTTGCCTTCGCGTAGTCGAGCTCGCCGCGCGCGACGGGGCCGGCCAGCGATTCGAGCTCGGCGGGATCCATTTGGTTGTCGCCTGCCATCACGGCGGTCACGTCGACCCGCTCGGCGAGCGCCCGCTTGTAGCCCGTGACGATCGCGGCGCCGACGCCCTGGTTCTTCTCGTGGACGAGCACCTCGACGCGCGCGTCTCCCGCCGCGCGCGCCCGCTCGACCGTTGCGTCGCGCGAGTGGTCGTCGACCACCAAGATGCGATCGACGAACTCCGGGATGCCCGCGATCGTCTCCGCGATCAGCCGCTCCTCGTTGTACGCGGGCACGACGACCGCGACGGTCTTCCCCTCGAGCATCCCGCGGTGAGGCTACAGCGCGGCTCGGCGGGCGATCCCTGACTTAGTGGCTCTTTGTCACTAACTCGAAAGGCATGTCGCCAGAAGCCAGGGCCGACCGCTTGCCCTACGCGAAAGCCCGATTCCGAGACGTGTCTTTTCTGAGTTTGTGGCTCAGAGCCACAAACTCAGGGGACCGAAGCGTTCGGACTAAGCCGCGGAGGGTGGCGCCACGCGCGTCGCGAGGCGGTCCCAGGCGAGCGCTGCGAGCGCGCCGAGAATCAGGCCGATCAGCGCCGCGACGACGATCGAGTTGCGCCGGCTGCGCGCGGTTGCCTTGCTCGCGACAGCGCGCGTGAGGA
>DHWI01000114.1:5178-5486 GCA_002413095.1 Thermoleophilia bacterium UBA5186 | reverse complement strand
CCCTTGACGGTGATCGAGTACAGGGGCACCTGGCCCGTCTTCGGCACCGCGCCTCCGACGACGTTCGCA
Organism: Thermoleophilia bacterium UBA5186; assembly: GCA_002413095.1. Taxonomy (GTDB): domain Bacteria; phylum Actinomycetota; class Thermoleophilia; order Gaiellales; family Gaiellaceae; genus UBA5186. The sequence goes on along the minus strand of DHWI01000114.1, from coordinate 5,417 downwards.
GAGGTCCCCGAGCGCAGCTTTCCGAGCGGCAGCCCCACGTCGGCGGAGACCCGCCGCAGCGTCGCCTCCGACTTCACGATCGCGCGAATGCTCGCCGGATTCGTCTGCGGGCTCTGGATCTGGTTCCCGCCGCTCGGCGAGTAGGGCGTGCCCGGGTAGAGGACGGCCTGCGCGCTGTAGGTCTGCTTGCCGCCCACGGAGAGCAGGAAGCCGAGGACGGCGCCGAGGATCAAGCCGGC
>DHWI01000114.1:4828-4998 GCA_002413095.1 Thermoleophilia bacterium UBA5186 | reverse complement strand
CTCCAGGTCCGCAGCGCTCATCGGGCGGCGACTCTAGCGCAGGCCCAGTCCCATTCGGCCTGGAGTCCTTCCTCCACGCCCACGCGCGGCTCCCAGCCGAGCTCGCTGCGGATCCGCGTCGTATCGGCGTTCGTCCGCCGCTGGTCGCCGGGAACGGCCGGGTGCTCGCG
>DHWI01000114.1:4277-4636 GCA_002413095.1 Thermoleophilia bacterium UBA5186 | reverse complement strand
ACGACGTCGGAGACGTACGTCCAGCCACGCGACTGCTCGCCGTCCCCGTACAAGGTGAAGGGCTCGTCCGCCGCGAGGCCGTGGGCGATTCGCGTGAACGCCATGTCGGGCCGCTGGCGAGGGCCGAACGCGTTGAAATAGCGCAGGACGACTGCGTTGAGCCCGAAGCTGCTCTCGTACGCGCGTGCCAGCTGCTCGCCGGTCAGCTTGGTGATCCCGTAGGGGGAGAGCGGCCGCGGCGGCGTGTCCTCCGGTGTCGGGTAGCGCTCGGTCTCGCCGTACACCGACGAGGACGAGGCGAAGACCACCCGCACCCCGTCGCGCACCGCGGCCTCGAAGACACGCTGCGTCGCGAGGAC
>DHWI01000114.1:619-4188 GCA_002413095.1 Thermoleophilia bacterium UBA5186 | reverse complement strand
GCGAGGTGGAAGACGCCGTCGAAGCCTGCGAAGTCCAGCTCGTCCGCGGCGAGATCGAGCCGGCGGACGTCGAGCCCGCGCGCGTTCTCCTCCTTCAACGCGGGGTCGTAGTAGTCCGTGAACGCGTCCATCCCCACGACGTCGTGGCCGGCGGACTGCAGCGCTTCCGCGAGGTGCGAGCCGATGAACCCCGCGGCGCCGGTCACCACGTATCTCATCGCGGCACCATCCCATACATCCTCGCGTAGCCGACGACGTAGAGGCGCTTCTGGTCGGCGACGACCGGGCTGTACTTCCCGTCGGGGAAGATCCAGAGCTGCTTGCCGGTGCGGGCGTCCAGGCCGTACGTGCGCCGCTTCAGCGTGGCGAAATACACGACGCCGTCCACGATCGTCGCCGAGCCGGAGATGGGCCCGTTGGCCTTGAACTTCCAGACCACGTCGCCCGTCGCGGCGTCGAAGCAGAAGAAGGTCTTGCTGTAGGAACCGACGTAGACGCGCTTGCGCCACACCGCCGCCGAGCCGTAGACGTAGCCGCCGGTGCCGTGCGACCAGCGGAGCTTCCCGCTCGCGGCCCCGAACGAGTACACCTTGCCGTCGGTCGCGCCGACGTAGACGCGCCCGTACGCGATGGCCGGAGTGGCGTAGAACTGGCCGCGGTGGCCGAAGCGCTGCTGGGCGACGGCCGTCCAGATCAGCTTCCCGGTTCGGGCGCCGAGCGCGTAGACGTGGTGATCATACGATCCGACGAAGAGGCGGTCGCCGGCCAGCGCCGCCGCGCCCTTGACCCGGTTCCCTGTCTGGAAGGTCCAATCGATCTTCCCGGTCGCCTCGTCGAGCGCGTAGACGCGGCCGAGCCAGTCACCCACGTACACGCGGCCGTTCGCGACGAGCGGCGACGACTCCGTGGGACCGATCCGCGTGCGCCAGCGGATCTTCCCGAAGCCCGCGGCGAAGGCGATCACCTCGCCGTCGCTCACCTTCGTCGCGTTGCACGGAGGGCGGTTGAGGAACGCGGCGTACACCACGTGCTCGTGCACCGCCGGTGACGCGGCAGAGCAGCGGCCGACGCGCTTCTTCCAAGCCTTCTTGCCCGTGCGCGTGTTGACGGCGATCGCCACGCCCGCGTTCGAGACGATATACAGGCGCCCGTACGCGATCGCCGGAGGGAACTCCAGCAGGCTCTGCGCGCGGTAGCGCCAGATCGCGCGGAACGGGGGCTTGACGTCGAGGCCGGGCGCGGAGCGGTCGCGCTGCTCCGTGTAGCCGAACATGGGCCAGAGCACGCCTTCTTCGCGGACGACGGGCGCCGTCGGCTCGGTCGCGACGAACTCGACCGTCGAGGAGCCGCGGACGTTCCGGCTCTGGCGCTCGCGGTAGACGACGAAGGCCGCGAGCGCGCCGCCGGCGCCGATGACGGCCGCGACCAGTGCGATGAGCGCGCGCTTCACCGCTTGTGGCGCCGCCGGTGACGCGGCTCGACCGCATAAAGGCGCGAGTACCCGTGGAGGAGCAGCCGCCCGCCGTTCCCGGACACGGGCACGTACTCGCCATGCGGGAAGCGGAGGCGGACCCGCCCTGAGCGCGCGTCGACGCCGACGATCCGGTGCGAGAAGCTTCCCGCGTACGCGATCCCGTCGACGACGACTGCGGCGCCTGAGATCGAGCCGCCCGTGCCGACGCGCCACAGGATCCGCCCACTGCTAGCCGAGACGGCGTAGAACGAGCCGTTGTACGAGCCGAAGAACACGCGCCCGCGCCACGCCGCGGGTGACGAGTAGACGTACGAGCCGGTGTGGACGGCCCAGAGGCGGCGCCCTCCCGTGGAGAACGCGGTCAGCGAGCCTCCGGTCGACGACGGCACGAAGACGCGCCTGCCCGCGACGGCGGGCGTCCCGTAGATGCGCCCGTTGACGGAACCCGCCCAGCGCAACGCGCCGTCGCGGGCCCGGAGCGCGAGCAGCCGCCCGCCGTAGTCGCCGACGTAGAGCGTCCCGCCGGCGAGCGCGGGACTCGACGTGATCTTGTAACCGGACCTGTACGTCCACCGCACGCGGCGCCGGCGGAGGTCGAGCGCGTAGACCTTGCCGTTCCAGGCGCCGAAGTAGTCGACGCCGCCGCGGACGACTGGGGACGACTCGATCGGCGAGCCCAGATAGCGGCTCCAGAGCCGCCGCCCGGTCGTGCGGTCGAGGACGTGCACGGAGCCGCTCATCGTGTGGACCACGAGCTTGTCGCCGACAACGCCGGGCGAGGCGGCCATCTTCGCGTGCAGGTCGGTGCGCCAGACAACATGTCCGAACCGCATCGAGATCGCACGGACCGTGCCGCGGAAGTTGCCGATGTACGCCACCCCGTCCGAGACGACGGCGGGGAATTCGATCAGCGTCCCGATCCCGCGGCTCCAGACGATGCGGAACGGCGGCCGCAGCCGAATGTGACGCTGGGCCTCGCTGCGCGCAGCCGTGGCGCCGTAGAACGGCCACTGGAGCGCGGGCCGGTAGATCCGGATCGTGACCTTTCGCCCGCGGCGGAACGACTCGCGGACCGTGCGCACCGTGAACCCGCGCGCCGCGACGCGCACCGGGTACGGATGCCGGTCGCGGACACGGATCCGTGCCACGCCCCGGTGCTTCGTCCGCGCGGTCATCCCCGCGATGCGGACCCGCCCACCGGAGACGCGCCTGTTGGTGTCCCCGTTGACGAGGGTGACCTGCAGGATCGCCGGCCTGAGCTTCTTCAGCGGCGGTGGGGCGTGCCGGTCGACGCCGACGTGCGCGGCGGGCCGGTCCGGGTCGATCGAGCCGCACGCGGCGGCAAGCGCCGCGAGGGCGCCGAGAACGGCGAGCCGGCGCATCACGCCTCGCCGGGCTCTGTGGCGACGGGCTCTGGGAGGTCCTCGGCGAACGGCTCGAGGGTACCGTCGCCTGCGGCGGTCAGAGACAGGTGGGAGAAGAACCGCGTCATCACCACGCCCTCGCGGAACTCCCCCAACCTCGGCTCGAGGCGCTCCCCGGCGGCGAGCGCGAGCGCGAGCTCCGGGTACCGGCCGCCCGCCGCGAGTGGAAGGGGAAAGCCGCCGCCGAACCGCGGATTGATGTCGGTCACGAGCTTGGTCCCACCCGCCTCGCGGAAGCACTGGATGTTCGCCGGCCCGACGAGCCGCAAGGCCTCGGCCACACCGGCGGCGTACTCGATCAGATCCCAGTCCTTGATGCTCCGGCCCTTGATCGACTCGCCACCCTTCGACTCGATCATGGTGCGCGGGATCGCGGCGACGCAGCGGCCGTCGAAGTCGCAGAACACGTCGATCGAGAACTCGTCGCCCGGGCAGACGGCCTGCACCATCGAGTCGACCGGCGTATAGCCGAGGAAGAACTCCAGCTGCTCGCGTGTCTCAGCGCGGTAGATGTGCCGCGAGCCGAAGCCTGCGCGGGCCTTCACGAGCACCGGTAACTCGAGGTCGTCCGGCAGCGCGTCCGGCAGCCAGGTCGGGGGAGAGCCGATGCCGCGCTCGAGGAAGAGCTCGTGCGCCTTGTACTTGTCGCCGAGTAGGTCGACGAGCCCTGC
>DHWI01000114.1:0-559 GCA_002413095.1 Thermoleophilia bacterium UBA5186 | reverse complement strand
CGGGTCGAGGTCGGTGAGCGGGACGATCAGGTCGACGCCGTGGGCGCGGACGAGGTCGCGCAGCGCGGGAAGGTAGTCCGGCGTCTCGATCCGCGGGACGAGCGCGTAGCGGTCGGCGTGGTAGAGAGCCGGCGCGAGTGGGTTGACGTCGGTCGCGATCGTCGTGGCGCCGGCGCGGCAGAACGCGGTGACGATGTCGACGCGCTGCCCCGCGCACGTGAAGAGGACGGTCGGCACGGCGAAGAGCCTAGCCAGGAGTCGTTACGCATTCGTTACGACGGCTCGCGCCAACCGCCGCTCTCACCCTTGTACGTGCCGCGAAAGAGGGCGAGCGGCGTGCGCGCCACGATCTTCAGGTCGAGCCACGCCGAACGGTGCTCCACGTACCAGACGTCGAACTCGATCCGCTCGTCCCGCGGCAGCGACGCGCGGCCGTTCACCTGCGCCCAGCCGGTGATCCCGGGCTTGACGTCGAGGCGCCGGCGCTGGCGCTCCGAGTACTTCTCGACCTGGTAGCGCAGCGTCGGCCGCGGCCCAATCAGGGACATCTCGCCGCGGA
>DHWI01000196.1:3808-8406 GCA_002413095.1 Thermoleophilia bacterium UBA5186 | reverse complement strand
CGTGCGCTCGAGCTCGCCGCGGAGCTCGCCGTCGCCGGCGATCACGAAGTCCACCTCCGGTACGAGCGCGGCCGCCTCGAGCAGCGTCCGGTGATCCTTCTGCTCGGCGAGGCGCGCGACGTTGCCGACGAGCGGGCGGCCATCACGCTTGTCGAGCGCCGGCCGGCCCGAGGCGAAGCGCTTCACGTCGATCCCGAGAGGCACGACGTGACTCGGCGTGCGCCCGTCGCGCTCGCGATCGGCCTCGGACGTGTAGATCACCTCCGGCCTCGTCGCCCAGCCGAGGTGTTGCCAGAACCGCCCCGCGAGGTTGTCGCGGCGCGGCAGCTCCGGGGTGTGATGGGTGACGAGGATGCGCTGCACCCGCGCGAGCCGCGCGGCGACGAGGGCCTGCGGCCAAACGTCCGTGACGTGGACGAGCCTCGGCCGCGAGGCGCGGAGGAACCGCGCAATCCCCGCCACGGACGGCTCGATCCGGATCGACCGTACGGGCAACGACTCGAATTCCTCGACGCCAGGGTGGAGCAACACGGTTTCCTCGCGGAGCCCGCGCGCGATCGCCTCGACGTACCGCTCGACCGCGCCGTACGCCGGAGCAGGGTGCAGCAGGACGATCACGCGTGGCCGATCCCGTCGAGGAGGGCGTCGACGGTGCGGCGCCACGTGAACTCCCCCGCTCGTTCCAGGCCGCGACGGCGAAGGTCGTCCACGAGACCCGGCTCCTCGAGAACGCGGACGAGCGCGTCGGAAAGCGCTCCTGCGTCCCGAGGATCGGCGAGCACCGCGGCGTCGCCGACGACCTCGGGAGTCGAGGTCGAGGTCGAGGCGACGACCGGCGTTCCACACGCCATCGCCTCGAGCGGCTGGTAGCCGAAGCCCTCGTAGAGGGTTGCGTCGACGTAGGCGGCCGCGCCTCGGTAGAGGTCGACGAGCTCCTCGTCCGAGACGCGCCCGAGAAACTCGACCCCTTCGGCGACCCGGCCGGCCGCGCCTCCCGCGACGAGCAGGCGCACGGGCTCGCGCAGCCGGGCGCGCGCGAGCGCAAACGCGTGCAGGACGGCGTCCGTGTTGTCGCGCGGATCCGTCGAGCCGAGATGGAGCACGTAGCGCTCACCGCCCCGCCCAGGCCCCGGCGAGAAACGCGGGTCGAGCCCCGGATAGACGACGCGCACGTCCAGCCCCGGAAGCGCAGTGCGCAGCTCCCGCGCGGTCGCCTCCGAGCCGGCCAGAACGCGTGAGGCGCGACGGAGGCTCGGCTTCCAGAGCAGGCGCGTCACTGCGTCGGAGCCGCGCTGATACGCGCCGGCATCCCGGTTCTGCTCGATGCGCCGCGCCGGCAGCTCGTAGAGCCAGACCACGAAGCGACCGCCGGGAACGACCGGCAGGCGCTCAGTGAAAGTCAGCACCGCGTCGAAGCGCCGGGCAGCCCGGGCGAGTCCTACCTGCTCCCAAAGAAGCGCCGGCCGCGCACGAACGGCCTCGATGGGCGCGGCGAGCGCCACGTCGGCCTGGACGAGCGCCGTGACGTCGACACCGTCGGCGGCAAGCGCCTCGGCCGTGCCCTTCGCGACGCGGCCGATTCCCTTGGCTCCCGGGGCGACCGCCGTAGCGTCAACCGCAAGCCGCATCACGCGCGCGCCCGGCGGCGGTGCCGGACGACCCGCGCCGGCGCGAGCGTGCGCACAAGGCGTGTGAGCTGCTTGCGATTCATTCCGCGCGGCGACAGGACGAGCGAGCGCAGGAAGAGGCTGCGCGCCTGCGGGATGTCGCCTGCCGCGTACCACGAGAGCGCTGCCCGGCGGTAGAACGTCGCGCGTGCGTTGCGCGCATACGGCCGGAGGGCCGCCGGCAACGCGTCGCTGCCGAAAAACTCGTCGGCGTGCCGGACGCAGTCCGCGCCCATCCGCTCGCGCCGAGAGAGCTGCTTCGACTCGGGATGGAGCCGGAACGCAGCGACCGGCTCATGGATCCGAACCATGCGACCCACTGTGCCGAGCCGGAGGTAGAGCTCGCTGTCGAACAGCGCCCAGGCGCGCTCGTTCAGCGGGCCGGCGAGCTCCCAGCCGCGCCGCGTGAAGAGCGACGCCGGTTGGGGAATCGGCTGCCGGCCGGTGCGGGCGTACCGCGCCGGATCCCAGTCCGACGCGGGCACGAGGCCAGTTCGCTGGGAGCGTTCGTCGATGTAGACCGCGTCGCCGTACGCGAGCACCGCTCCCGGATCGGCCTCGAGCGCCGACGTGAGCTTCGAGACCGCCCCCGGGAGCAACAGGTCGTCCGAGCTGAGGAAGCCCAGGATCGTCCCGCGCGCCCTCGCGAGCCCGCGGTTGACCGTCGCCGGCTGGCCCGCGTTCTCCTGCACCGTCCACCAGGTCAGCCGATCGGCGTAGCGACGAATGATCTCCGCGCTGCCGTCGGTCGACCCGTCGTCGATCACGAGGTACTCGAGCGGCTGGTAGTCCTGCTCGAGCACCGAACGGATCGTCTCCTCGAGGAACCGGCCCTGGTTGTAGGACGACGTGACGATGCTGACCAGCGGCTTGCTCATCGGCGCCGCCGCTCGCGCAGGCCTCGAACCGCACGGCGGGGGAGGAGGCTCTTCGCGGCCAGTGAGATCCACCGTCGCGAGGCGTGTCGCGGATGGAGTCGGAGGCCGGTCAGCGCGTACCGGCGCGCGCGTCTCAGGTCGAGTCCTTCGTAGGCGAACTCCGCGCCGAGGAGGTATGCGCTCGAGCGGCCCTCGCGCACGTAGCGCCGTGCCGTCGCAGGCAGGCGCTCGCTCGTGAAGAACGCGTCCGCGAGGCGGGCGTGGTCGCGGGCCAGCCGCGTCGCGAAGGCGCCGGTCGACTTCGCCTCCGCATGGATCCGGTAGGTCGAGAGCGGCTCGGGGATCCGCCGGACCCGCTCTGGCGGAAACTGGAGGAAGAACTCGAAGTCGAAGAAGTACCAGCCGCGCTCGTCGAAGGGCCCGAAGCGCTCCCAGGCCTCGCGGCGCCACATCGTCGACGGCTGGACGACGTGATTGTCGGCGCTCCGCACCATCGTCGCCACGTCGAACTCGCGCGACGGCAGGTAGCCCGTGACCTGTGAGCTCTCGTCGGTGTATCGAGCGTCCCCGTAGACGAGCAGGAGTCCTGGATCGGACTCGAGCTCACCGGTCATGCGCGAGACCGCTCCGGGCAGCAGGGTGTCGTCGGAATTCAGGTAGGCCATGTACTCGCCGGTCGCGTGCCGGAAGCCGCGGTTGACCGCCGGAACCTGCCCTCTGTTCTCCTGCGCGGTCCACCACGCCAGACGATCGGCGTAGCGCTCGACGATCCCGACGCTGCCGTCGGTCGAGCCGTCGTCGACGATCACGTACTCGAGCGGCTCGTAGTCCTGGCCGAGCACCGACTGGATCGTCTCCTCCAGGAACTGCGCCTGGTTGTAGGACGGCGTGACGATGCTGACCAGCGGGTTCACGCAGCGAGCACGTCCTGGTACAGCTGAACGTACCTTCGGACCTGCAGGTCGACCGTGAACTCCTCCTCGGCGATCTCCCTGCAACGGGCGGAGAACCGCTCGGTGTCGTCGAGCACGGTGCGAAGCCCCCGCGCGAGGTCGTCCACGTCGCCGAAGCGGGCCTGGTAGCCGGTCTCAGGCGTTACCACGTCAGTGACCCCGCCGCGGTCGAACGCGACGCACGGCGTGCCGCACGCGATCGACTCGATCGCCGTCTGGGTGAGCGCGTCCGCCACCGTGGGAACCGCGAGCACGTCGGCCGCGCTGTAGGCCTGGGCGAGCACGTCGTCGTCCGAGATGGAGCCGAGCCACGCGGTCTCGACGCGCTTCGGGATCTCTCCCGCGCCGGCGAGTGCGAGCAGCGGCGGATCGTCCATTCGCGCGAGCGCCTCCTCGAGCAGGTGCAGGCCCTTGCGCGGCTCGTTGAGGTCGGAGGCCGAGAAGAGAACGAGCGGGCGCCCCTCGGGCAGGCCGAGCCGGCGCCGCGCCTCCTCCTTCGGCAGCGGCCGGAACACGGCGGTGTCGACGCCGTGCGGGATCCGGTGCATCTCGAACCGCGAGACGAGCGGGCTCGCCCGCGCCAGCTCGAGCATCCAGCGGGAGGGAACGATGATCGTCAGCCGGGAGCGCTCGTAGACGGCGCGCTTGAGACGCCAGTTCAGCGCGGTCCGGTCGTGACGGAGCCGCGGGTACTCGCTCAGATAGGGGCAAGAGCCGCAGCCGTGCCGCCAGCGATCGCAGTCGAGCGAGTAGGCCACGTGACCGGTGTACGACCATTGATCCTGAAGCAACCAGACGACCGGGCGCCGCTTCGTGAGGAAGGGCAGCGCCGTGTAGCTGAAGTAGCTCCCGTGCAGGTTGTGCAGCTGGACGACGTCCGCCTCGCGGAACCAGGGGTCGCGCGCGACGCCGAACGAGGACGGATAGAACGCGTACTGCAGGTCGAGCCGGTCGAAGGTCTCGCCCGCGACCCGGTCGGCCGCGCGCCAGGCGTCGTTGCGCTTGATCCGCCTGATCGCCGGGTCATCCGTGACCTTGCGGCCGACGAGCATCCGCGACGTGTGGCCGTCCGCGTTCAGGCCGCGGTGCACCTTGTACGC
>DHWI01000196.1:0-3738 GCA_002413095.1 Thermoleophilia bacterium UBA5186 | reverse complement strand
CACGAGCCGCCTAGCATAGGCGCGTGCGTTCGCCTGTCTGCATCGTCGGCATGCACCGTTCGGGCACCTCGATGGTGGCCCGGGCGCTCGCCGCCTGTGGACTCGAGCTGGGCGGGGAGAGCGAGCTCCTCGGGGCGACCCCCGACAACGAGCACGGCCACTGGGAGCACGAGGAGTTCGTCCGCCTCGCCGACGAACTGCTCGCACGGCTCGGCGGCGGCTGGGACGTGCCACCGCAGGTCGAGGCGGGCTGGGCCGAGTCGGCCGAGCTCGACGACCTCAGAGACCGTGTACGGCAGCTGGTCCAGCACTTCGACGGCCAGGAGCCCTGGGGCTGGAAGGATCCGCGCAGCTCCCTGACGCTGCCGTTCTGGCGCTCGGTCCTTCCCTGCCTGCGCGTCGTCGTGTGCGTCAGGCATCCGGTCGAGATCGCGCGGTCGCTCAGCCTCCGAGGTGCGTCCTCGGAGCGCTTCGGCCTCGACCTCTGGCTCGCGTACGCCGTCCGTCTGCTCGACGACACCGAACCGGCCGGGCGCGTCGTCACCCACTACGGCGCCTACTTCGAGAATGCGGAAGCGGAGCTCCGCCGCCTCACCGACACCCTCGGCCTGGATGCCCCGCCGGAGCGAATCGCGGCCGCCGCTCGCACTGCGGTCGCCGACTCCTCGCGTCACCATCGCGCCGGGGAAGACGCCACGCTGGGGCTGTCGGAGGAGGTCGTGGCCGCGTACGCGACGCTCTGCTCCGAGGCGGGCCCGGTGTTCGACGCCGCGCTCGGCGACGAGCCGTTCTTCCCGCCGGGGCCTGAGCGGAAAGACCTTTTGCGCAGGCAGATCTCCGCCAAGGCCACGGCGATCGGCCAGCTGCGGCTCCGGGGCAGACAGGAGGCGAAGCGGGCGGACCGGCTCGACGAGCGGGTCGCGGCGCTCGAAAGAAGCCGCGCCTTCCGCTACACGGCCCCCCTTCGCCGGCCGTACGTCGCCCTGCGGAAGCGGTTCGGCGGGCTCGAATGAGCTCCCGCGGAGCGCCTTCCGTTGCGCTCGTGGTGCCGACGTACAACGGCGCCCATTTTCTCGAGGAGTGCCTCGACTCTGTCGCCGCCCTCGACTATCCGGCGGAGCGCCTCAAGACGATCGTCGTCGACAACGGGTCCACCGACGGCACCCGCGAGCTGCTCGCCCGTCGCTATCCCTGGGCGCGTGTCGTCGCGATGTCCGAGAACACGGGCTTCGCGGCCGCGGTCAACGCCGGAGCGCGCGCCGCGGACGCGGACTGCCTCGCCCTCGCCAACAACGACATGCGGCTCGACGCGGCGTGGCTCCGGGAGCTGACCGCGGCGTACGAGCCGGAGGCAGGAGTCCGCTGCGTCGCCGGACTGATCCTCGACGCGCAGGGCGAGCGAGTGGACTTCGCCGACGCGTACCTCAACTTCTACGGAATGGGCGGCCAGGGCGGGTTCGGCGAGCCCGTGGACGCGGTGGCGGTGGAGGACGGGCGCGAGCTCCTGTTCGCCTGCGGCGGCTCAATGCTCGTCGACCGAGCGCTTTTCCTCGATCTCGGCGGCTTCGACGAGTCGTTCTTCGCCTACTTCGAGGACGTCGACTTCGGCTGGCGCCTTTGGCTGACAGGCCACCGTGTGCGGCTCGCGGCCCGCGCTCGAAGCTTCCACCACCATCACGGGACTGCGGGCGTGTTCGCCAAGGCTCAGCGCGCTGTTCTCTACGACCGGAACGCGCTACTGATGCTCGTGAAGAACCTGGGCGAGGCGAACCTCTACCCGATCCTCGCCGCCGCGCTCGTGCTGACCTCCGAGCGAGCGCTCGCCGACAGCGGCACCGATCCGCGCGCCTACGAGCTCGGCGGCTCGGCGCCGCCCGAACGCGAGACGGTGCCCGCGAACGCGGTCGCCCGGCTGCACGCGATCTCGCAGTTCGTCGAGAGGCTCGACGACGCGATGGCTGCGCGTGCACGGATCCAGGCGATTCGCCAGCGGAGTGACGAGGAGATCTTCGCGCTCTTCCGGCGGCCGTTCTGGCCGCTCTACCGCGAGGAGCGGTATCTCGAGACGTCGGAACGGATCGTCCGCGCCTTCGGAATCCGCGGACGCTTTTCCGCCCTTGAACCGGCGGCAACCGAGGATCTGCGCGCGCTCGAGTTAGTGCGGCGCGCGCGGCGCGACGCGCCGCCTCCCGCGCGCGCACGCACCGCGCACTTACTGTGGGCGCGCATCCCGGAGCCCGCGCGCGCACGGTTACGACCGGTCCTGCGAAAGCTGCGGGGCCCGGCCGGCGGCTAGCATCCCCCGATGCCCGACCGCCCCCGCATCCCTGTCCTCTTCGTCCACCACCGCAGCGAGCTGGGCGGTGCGCCGGCGTCCTTGTCGTACCTGATCCGCGAGCTCGACCACGACCAGTTCGAGGCACACATCTACTGCCCGCCGGGACCTGCGGCCGAGCTCTTCCGGCAGGCGGGCGCCAAGGTGCACACCGGCCCGGTGGCGGGCTTCACGCACATCTGGGCCTCGACCTATCGCGGCCGGCGCTGGCTGCTCTTCCTGCGCGAGCTGGGCTTGCTCCCGCAGCACGTGTACCGCTTCCGCAGCACGCTCAGGCGCAATCGCTTCGAGCTCGTCCACTTCAACGACTCGCCGCTGATCCCGGCTGCGATGCTGGCGCGCCACGAGGGTCTGCCGGTGGTGTGGCACCTCCGCTCGGCCCTGCCGGACGGCGGACGGGACCGGCGCTCCGAGCTCGTGCGGACGGCGATCCGCGACCTCGCGACGACCTCGATCGCGATCAACCACGACGTCGCGGGCGTCTTCGGCGTCGGCTCGACCGTCGTCCCGAACTCCGTCGACCTCGACCGCTTCCACCCGGGAGACCACGAGGCCGCGAAGCGCGCGCTCGGCCTGCCCGAGGGCCGGCCGGTCGTCTCCTACTTCGGCTTCATCTACCCCTCGAAGGGCTTCCGGGAGTTCATCGAGGCCGCGGCCCGGCTGCGCGACGAGGGGCTCGACGCGAGCTACCTGATCGTCGGCGGCGCCGTCCGCGGCGAGGAGTTCTTCCAGACCGTAGTCGGCCGCACGCTGCAGCTCGCCGACCTGACCCGGAACTACGAGTCGGAGGCGAACGACCTCGTCGCCGAGCTCGGGCTGACCGACGACGTCCGGTTCATCCCGTTCACGCAGGACACGGCCAACCTGTACCAGGCCTCCGACGTGGTCGTCGCGCCGTCCCAGGGGCCGGAGCTCGGGCGCCCGGTGATCGAGGCGGCAGCGAGCGGTGTCCCCGTGGTCGCGTCGGGCTCGCGCACGGGCGGCGGTGTGGTCGTGCCCGGAGAGACCGGCCTGCTGGTCGAGGACTTCGGCCCGGAGACGCTTGCCGTTGCCGTCTCCAGCCTTTTGCGCGACGACGAGACGCGAACGCGCCTCGGGCGGGCGGCGCGCAAGCACGCGGAGCGGAACTTCGACCCCGCGAAGAACGCGCGTCGGATCGAGGCGATCTACCGGCGCATCCTCCCGAAACGCGAGCGGATCCCGATCCTGTACGTCCACCACCGGCCGCAGCTCGGCGGCGCACCTTCGAGCCTCGCGCAGCTGATCGCGAACCTCGACGAGCGCTTCGAGCCACACGTCTTCTGCCCGGAGGGCCCGGCGGCGGAGCTGTTCGCGGCCGCGGGCGCGACCGTCCACACCGGCGACGTCTCGATCTTCGCCCACGCCTGGGACAGCCCCTACGA
>DHWI01000062.1:15623-16679 GCA_002413095.1 Thermoleophilia bacterium UBA5186 | reverse complement strand
GGCAAGGTCGAGCAGATCTACTCGATCATGCAGACCAACACCTCGCGCGGAATGCAGACGATGGAGCAGTCGCTCGCGGACCTCACGCTGCGCGGTGTGATCACGCTCGAGACCGCGCTTTCGCGCTCGAGCAAGACGGAGCAGCTGTTCGGTCTCCTGGAGCGCGCCGGCTTTGACGTAGCCGCCGCCGCCGGCGCTGGGTCCGAGGAGCCGTCCTTCGGCGGCCTGCGCGTTGCGGGGAGCTGACCGTGGCCGACCAGTCGATTTGGAAGAAGGAAATCTCGCTGCGCAAGGCGGCCCCGAAGGCTGAGCCCGTCGCGCCCGAGTCCGTCGAGGAAACGCCGGAGGCCGACGCCGTTCCGTTCTGGAAGAAGGAGATCAGGTTGTCAGGGGGAGCGAAGGCGCCGAAGCAGCCGAAGGCCGAGAAGCCTGTGAAGCAGCCGAAGGCGAAGAAGGTCAAGGTCGAGAAGCCCGCCGGCGAGAAGACCTCGATCTGGAAGCGCGACATCTCGCTCGGGAAGAAGCACGTCGAGCCAGAGCCCGTGGTCGAGCCGGTCGCGGACGCCCTTCAGCGCGTCGTCGCGGCGACGCCGGATCCCGAAACCGCGCCCGAGCCGGTCGCGGCACCTGTCGCCGAGACCGACGGCTGGAGCGCGCCCGAGACGCTGCCGCCGGCCCCCGAGCCTCTTGCGGAGCCCGTCGCCACGGAGTTCTCGTTCTTGACCGTCGACACATCCGTGCCGGCCGAGCCTGCCGCGCAGCCCGTCGAGCTGCCGCTGCCTGCCGCGCCCGCGCCCGTCCCTGAGCTCCCGCCCGCGCCCGAGCCGGTGCTCGCGCCCGCCGCTGCCGTCGTCGCGGAGCCCACCGTCGAGCTGCCGATCGCGCCCGTCCAGGAAGTCCACCCGCCCGTGCCCGCCGCCGAGCTCCCGCCGCTCGCCGAAGAGGAGACGAAGCCCTTCTGGAAGCGCGACCTCGGCAAGCCGAAGGCGGACAGGAAGCCGAAGGCGGAGAAGCCGAAGCGCGAGAAGCAGCCGAAGGCCGAGAAGCCCAAGCGCG
>DHWI01000062.1:14387-15531 GCA_002413095.1 Thermoleophilia bacterium UBA5186 | reverse complement strand
CTCAAGATCGGCGCGTCGCAGATCGCGGCCGCCCGCGTCTCGAACAACGGCTCGATCGAGCTCCACAGCGTCGCGCGCGAGACCCTCGAGGACGGGATCGTCGTGGGCGGAGAGCTCCGGAACCCGGACGCCCTCTCCGCGGCCCTGAAGGACTTCTTCCGCAAAAATAAGCTGCCGCGCAAGGGCATCCGCCTCGGCATTGCCAACAACCGCATCGGCGTCCGAGCGTTCGACATCGTCGGGATCGACGATCCGAAGCAGCTGGCGAACGCGATCCACTTCCGCGCGCAGGAAGCGCTCCCGATTCCGATCGACGAGGCCGTTCTCGACTACCAGGTGCTGGGCGAGCACACCGACGAGGACGGCGTCACGACGCGGAAGATCCTGCTCGTCGTCGCCTATCGCGAGTTGATCGACCGCTACGTCGCGGCCTGCAAGAAGGCCGGCCTGACCCTCGCCGGGATCGATCTCGAGGCATTCGCGCTGCTGCGCGCGCTCGCCCCGCCACAGGACGGCACGGCAGCCAATTCGGGCGCCGCGCTCGTCGCGGTGTCGGTCGGCCACGAGCGTTCGACCTTCGCGGTCTCGGACGGACGGGTCTGCGACTTCACACGCGTGCTGGACTGGGGCGGATCAGCGCTCAGCGTCGCGATCGCACGCGTGCTCGACCTCACGCCCTCCGAGGCCGAGCCCGTGAAGCGCCAGCTCTCGCTCGTCG
This sequence comes from Thermoleophilia bacterium UBA5186, assembly GCA_002413095.1. GTDB lineage: Bacteria > Actinomycetota > Thermoleophilia > Gaiellales > Gaiellaceae > UBA5186. Next base: position 14,813 of record DHWI01000062.1, on the reverse strand, counting down.
AGGCGTTCCCGATCGACGGCCTCACCGACGAGCAGCTGGTCGCCTGCCGCGAAGCGGTGCAGAAGCAGATCCAGTCCTTCGCGCGTGAGCTCGTCTCTTCGCTCCAGTTCTACCAGAATCAGCCCGGATCTCTGGGCATCGGCGAGATCGTCCTGACCGGCGGCACGGCCCATCTTCCGGGGCTCGCCGATGAGTTGCAGCGCCTGATCGGCGTCAGTGTCCGCGTCGGAGATCCTCTCGCGCGCGTGCGCGTCAACAAGAAAATGGCCGACCCCGAGCAAGTCGGGTCCCTTGCCGTCGCAATCGGTCTGGCGATCGAGGACTAACGCGTGGCTCACCTGGCGACAATTACCGGCGCCTCGCCCGCTATCACGCGGCGCGACGCTGCGTCCTCAGTCGGGCCCGGGCTGTCCAGCCCGAACCCTC
>DHWI01000062.1:13951-14326 GCA_002413095.1 Thermoleophilia bacterium UBA5186 | reverse complement strand
TTGCTTCGCTTGGTGCTAGCGACCGAGGCATCCGGCATTGCCACCAGGAGAGCCACTGATGCGCGCCGTCAACCTCCTACCCAAGGACGCGGTCCGTGTCGTCACGCGAGTTCAGAAGATCGCGATCGGCATGGGGACCGGCGGCGCCGTGATCCTCACGGCGCTGATGGCGATGATGTTCCTGTCGGCAAGCTCGACGGTTCACGACTCGCAGCTCACGCTGGACGACCTCAAGGCTCAGCTCGCCGTCATTCCCCCGCCTGCGGCTAGTCCGTCGGCGGGCGCGACCGCCCTCGCCGCCCAGCAGGGTCCGCGCGTCGCCGCCGTCACGGCCGCGCTCCAGCGCCGTGTGGCCTGGGATCGCGTGATGCGCGA
>DHWI01000062.1:12918-13865 GCA_002413095.1 Thermoleophilia bacterium UBA5186 | reverse complement strand
GGCGTACCGCCGACCGAGATGACGATCGACGGCTACACGTACTCGCATGACGCCGTCGCGCGGTTGCTCTCGCGCCTGGCCGTCATCCCGGATCTGCAGAACGTCGCGCTCCAGTCGTCCAGCCTGGCCGGCGTCGGGAAGCAGACGATTGTCCACTTCTCGATCGCCGCCGACGTGCGCTCCCCTGGGGCGAGCTCATGAACAAGACGAAGCTTCCGCCTCAGGCGCTGATCCCGGCCGTGGTGCTTGCTCTGGCGATGGTCGCCGGGCTGGCCTACCTGCTCGTGGTCGGCCCGCAGCGCGCGAGGGCCGCGGATCTCAAGTCGCAGGTCGCAGCAATGACCAAGCAGGTCGACGAGGCGAAGCTGAAGAGCAACGACGGCCGCAGGGCGGCGCCGATCAAGATCGCGGACCTGTTCCGGCTGTCGAAGGCGATGCCCGACCAGACGGACATGTCGGGTCTGCTCCTGCAGCTGAACGGGCTGGCTTCGGACACCGGGATCGTGTTCGACTCGATCACGCCTCAGGCTGTCGCCACCCAGCCGGGGTACCAGGTTGTCCCCGTCCAGGTCATCTTCCACGGGAACTTCTACAACCTGGCCGACCTTCTCTATCGCCTCCGGACCCTCGTCACCGTCAACGGTGGGCGCCTCGACGCGACAGGTCGTCTCTTCGCGATCGACACGGTCGATTTCGCCGAAGGCAAAGGCGGCTTCCCCGAGATTCAGGCCACGCTGCTCGTGGACGCGTTCGTGTACGGAACGGGCACCGCCACGGGGCCGGCGACCGCGAGCACGCCGGGCGCCGGTGCGACCACGACGACCGACACCACGTCGACGACCCCGACCCCGACTCCCACGCCGCCCCCGGCCGGCAGTGCGAGCGCAACAGGAGCGCACTAGTGGCTCCCCCGGCACCATCCACCGGCGCCTGGCCCGCGATCACGC
>DHWI01000062.1:6220-12891 GCA_002413095.1 Thermoleophilia bacterium UBA5186 | reverse complement strand
GCGCTGCGGCGTCCTCAGTCGCACCCGGGCTTCCTAGCCCGAGTGCTCCATGTGTCCTTGCATCGCTTGGTGCTCGCGACCCAGGCATCCAGCGATGGAACCGGAGGAACCACTAATGGCCAAGTCACTCGCGGCTGATCAGAAGGCCAAGGTAAAGAAGCAGAAGATCATCCTCGCCGTCGGCGGTGTTCTCCTCCTCGCGTTGCTCGCGTTCCAAGCGCCGAAGGTGTTGGCGATGATGAACGCGAAGCCGCCGCCCCTTCCTCCGGGTGCCGTCATCCAGCCCCCGAACGGCTTCCCGACGCCTCCTGCGGGAGCGCCCCTGGCTGCGCCGAGCCTCGCCGGCTCCAACGGCGCGACGGGCACCGTTGCGGCCCGCGGCGGGATCGTGGACTCGAGCGCCGCGAGCGCGGCGCCGGCGTCCGGACAGCTTGTCTCGTTCGGCCGGTTCGCCAGCAAAGATCCGTTCGCACAGCAGGTCGATACGAGCCCGGGCGGAAGCACTCCCAGCTCTGGCGGCTCCGGCGGAACGACCACCACCCCCAAGCCGGTTCCCCCCGTGGGCCCGCTCGGCCCGACTCCCGGCGGTGGGACTCCTTCCACCCGGCCCCTGCCGACCACCGCCAGCATCTCCGTCAACGGAACCGTCGAGATCGTGGGCCTGGGCGTCGATTTTCCGGCCGCAGCGCCCGTCTTCCACCTCGTCTCGCTTACGCGGACGTCCGCGAAGATCGCGATCGTCGGCGGCTCCTACGCTGACGGAGCGGCGACCGTGACGCTCAAGAAGGGCAAGACCCTGACGCTCGAGAACACGTCAGACGGGTCGCGTTACGTGCTGCGGCTGATTGCGCTCGACCCTGTTGCATCGGCCACGACCACCACGCCGAGCTCGGGATCCTCGACCACGACCACCACGCCGACGTCCACGACCTCGCTTACCCCATAGGAGGGCGGGCGCTCAACCTCGAGAGCCTGCTGCCGATAGACCTAATGGTGCGTGCGCGACTGCGGTGTGAGAGGGGCTTCGGACTGATCGAGCTCCTGATGGCGATGACGATGCTCAACATCGGCATCCTCGCGCTTGTCGCTGCCTTCAATTCGGGCGCGTTCGCCCTGCGGAGGTCAGGAATGGCGTCCACCGCGTCCGCCTTGGCCGACCAGCAGATGGAGCTCTATCGGCTGAACAAGTACACCGCGATTCTCCTCGACACGACCGCCGAGGCGACGGCGCGAACCGACACGACCTACAACTGCGACACCGCGCTCAGCGGGTGCTCCGGGGGCTTGACCCAGTACACCGCGACCTGCACCGCGCTCACTGGCGAGACCGGTTCGCCACCGCCGCGCTGCAACCCGAGCCGTGTGCTGATCGGGCCGGATCGCCACCGGTACCGGATCGACGCGTACATCGTCACGCAGTACCCGACCGGCTCGGGCTCGAGCCGGCAGAACAAGCTCGTCACCGTCGTGGTGAGAGACGGGAACAACACCGCGACCGTGCTTGCGCGCGAGTCCTCGACCTTCGACGCGGCGACGGGAACGTAGGAGTCCGCCATGGCCGCCTTCGCCTACCAGGCAATCAACTCCGTCGGGCTCGAGAGCGAGGGGCAGATCCACGCGCCCGATCCCGCTGCCGCCCGCGAGCAACTGCGCGTGCGCGGCCTGCTCGCGCAGGCGTTGCGCGAGCTCCCCGCCGAGGGTGAGGAGGGCGCGCGTACGGCGTTCAAGAAGATCAAGCCGAAGTCGCTGCAGATCTTCTCCCGCCAGTTCGCGACGATGATCGAGGCCGGGTTGAACGTCGTCAGCGCGCTCGTCATCCTCGAGCAGCAGACCGACGACAAGTACCTCGGCGCGGTGATCAAGGAGCTGCGCGCCGACGTCGAGGGCGGGCTGCTGCTCTCCCAGGCGCTGGGGCGGCACCCGAAAGTCTTCTCCCGGCTCTATGTCGCGATGGTCGAGGCGGGCGAGGCGGCAGGAATCCTCGACACCGTGCTCGATCGCGTCGCCTTCCAGATCGAGAAGGAGACCCAGATCAAGCGCCGCATCAAGGGCGCCATGATCTACCCGACGATGGTGATGATCTTCGCCACCCTCGTCCTGACGGGAATGCTGCTCTTCCTCGTCCCGATCTTCGTCAAGATCTTCGCGCAGCTCGGCGGACAGCTTCCGACACTGACGCTCTACGTCGTCGGCGCGTCGAACTTCCTGCGCGGCCAGTGGTACATCATCTTCCCGGCGCTCGGGCTCGGGATCTGGGGCATTCGCCGCTTCAAGCGCACCGCCAAGGGCCGCCGGATGTGGGACAAGATCAAGCTGCGGATCCCGATGAAGATCGGCGACGTCGTCCTCAAGGTGACGATGGCGCGCTTCTCGCGGACGCTCTCGACCCTCGTCGCGGCGGGCGTAGACATCATCAAGGCGCTCGAGATCACCGGCCAGACCGCGGGAAACTGGGTCGTCGAGGACGCGCTCGCGGGGGTGCGTCAGAAGGTCGGCGAGGGCGTCCCGATCGCGACGCCGCTGATCGAGAACGAGGTCTTCCCGCCGATGGTCAGCCAGATGGTGAAGATCGGCGAGGAAACGGGAGAGCTCGAGAAGATGCTCGGGAAGATCGCCGACTTTTACGAGGACGAGGTCGACGCAGCCGTGCAGTCCCTCACGTCGATCATCGAGCCGCTGATGATGATCGGCGTCGGCATCATGGTCGGGATCATCATCATCAGCATGTACCTGCCGATGTTCAAGATGCTGTCGCTCGTGAAGTAGGCGACTTCAGGGTCTCCGCAAAGCTCGAACGGAGGTACTCGACAAGCGCCTCCCCTACGCTGAGATGCGTTCCGAAGACCGAGGCGACAGAAGCACGCTCGTGCCCGCGTCGATCGAAGCCAGCACGGCAAGAATGCGCACGAAGCCGGTTTCGGGGCTTCGCCGAGTAAGCGGCATACGTGACGTGGCACATGTGTCACGCGGTGAAATAACGCGCTGCATCCGCCCTCGTTATTTCATTGAAGCGGCTTTCTCTATAATAAGAGCGTCGAGTCAACAGCCACGCTGAGGAGCACTAAAACAGTGCCAAGCCGTACTTCCACAACCCAGAGCCGCGCAGGCTCATACGTACAGCAGTCGGGAGGGTTCTCAGCCTTTGTCCCCGCGCCCCTACCCCCGGATCCACCGGTCCAGGTTGCAGAGATGCAGTCATTGCTTGGCCGTGCGATCTTGGCCGTCGGGAGACTTGACGGCATCGCCCAGACACTGCCCAGCGCAGACCTGTTCGTGTCGATGTACGTTCGTAGAGAGGCGGTTCTCAGCTCCCAGATCGAGGGGACTCAGAGCACTCTTGAAGATCTGCTTGCCGCCGAGATCGAGAGCCCTCGGCCTCGCCGTCAAGGTCCGAGGCGTGATGTAGACGAGGTCGTCAATTACGTCCGAGCGATGAATTATGGGTTGAGGCGACTGAACGAGCTGCCCTTGTCGCTCCGCCTTATTCGGGAGATCCACGGCGAACTCATGAAGGGAGTGCGGGGCGGAAACCGCAATCCCGGCAACTTCCGGCGCGACCAGAACTACATCGCCCCTGACGGCGCGCGCGATATTCGTGACGCAACGTTCGTACCACCTCCCCTGCCGCAGATGAGAGCTTCACTCGACAACTTTGAGAGGTGGCTACACGCCGAAGACGAGATCCCCGATCTTGTTCGAGTTGGCCTAGCTCACGCCCAGTTCGAAACGATCCATCCTTTCCTTGATGGGAGCGGCCGCGTCGGCCGGCTGCTCATCACAGTCCTGCTTGTTCATCGCAACGTGCTTCACCGGCCTCTGCTGTATCTCAGCGTCTACTTGCGACGGAATCGCGCTGAGTACTACGACCGCCTGATGGCGGTTCGTGATTCAGGCGATTGGGAGGGTTGGACACGGTTCTTCCTCAGGGGTGTCGCTGAGACAGCAGAGGAAGCCACGGACACCGTGCGCGCAATCCTCGCCTTGCGGGAAGGGCACATCCGCGCGATTCAGGACGACGGCCTTGGCATGAACGCGATGCGGCTACACGACGTACTTCTCGAGCAGCCTTACCTCACCGTCTCAATGGCCGCCGAGCGACTTGGTATCACGTTCGTCACGGCGAACAAACTCATCGAGCGGTTCACCGAGCTTGACATGCTCTTCGAAATCACCGGGCGTAGGCGGAACCGTGTCTTTAGCTACGCGCCCTATCTCGCCTTGTTTGAGGAACCTCCGAGCGGCGACGAGAGCCCCGTTCAGGGGACCGAGGCGGTCTAGAACGCGTCCGAGCACGCTCGCGCGCTGGTTCAGGCAGTCGCGAAGCGCTTAGCCGCGCGCGCCTTTGCGCGCTCGCGCTCGACCTCGCGGTCCTTCGGGGCCGCGTTCGTGACGAGCGCGTCGAGCAGCCGTTGCGACGCGTCGGTGACCTCGTCCACGGCACGGGAGAACGCTTCCTCGTTCGCCTGCGACGGCTTGGTGAAGCCGCTGACCTTGCGCACGTACTGGAGCGCGGAGGCCCGCACCTCGTCCTCCGTGGCCGGAGGCTCGAAGTTGTACAGCGTGTGGATGTTCCGGCACATGGTGGTCTCCTACGTCGCGCGGGCGGGTTGATGGAGTAGCGGCGGTAGGACTCGAACCTACGACACGCGGATTATGATTCCGCTGCTCTAACCAACTGAGCTACGCCGCCACGCAGGGCCGCATTTTAGCGTAGGGCGCCTCCGGCGAACACTGCCCGTCCTCGCTACAATCCCGAGTCCGCGCCTTCGAGCGTCGCTCCCGCGCGGCTGAGTTCCTTACGGAGAGAAGAGATGGCAACCGGAGTCAGAGTCGCAATCACGCTCGCCTGCACCGAGTGCAAGCGGCGTAACTATCAGACGAACAAGTCCAAGCGGAACTCGCCGGACCGCGTCGAGCTGCGCAAGTACTGCCGCTGGTGCGGCCAGCACACGCCGCACCGGGAAACGCGCTAATGGCGAAGCCGACCCGACAGCAGCGCCGCGAGCGACGCGCGGCCTCCGGCGAGCAGTCCAAGGCGGTCCAGCGCGCCCGCGCGCGGCAGCAGGCGGTCCGGCCGGGCAACGCGCCCGTGAAGAGCCAGGGCGGGCAGCGCCACGCCGCGCCGCGCGGTCGCTTCGTCGCCGAGTCCTGGGCCGAGCTGAAGAAGGTGGACTGGCCCGGCCAGTCGCAGGTGATCCAGGCGACCACGGTCGTGCTGATCGCGTGTGTGATCGTCGGGATCTTCCTCTTCGCGTCCGACTACGTCTTCAAGCACCTGGTCCAGAACGTCTTCCTCGGCCAGTAACCGAAAGGTATTCCTAACGCAATGTTCCGCTGGTACGTGATCAACACCTACTCCGGGCACGAGAACAAGGTCAAGCAGAACCTCGAGCACCGGATCATGTCGATGAACCAGGCGCCGAAGTTCCGCCGGGTCGTCGTGCCGACCGAGCAGGTGATCGAGACGAAGGACGGCCAGAAGGTCCAGATCGAGAAGCGCGTCTGGCCCGGCTACGTCCTGGTCAACATGGACCTGAACGACGATGTCTGGTCGCTTGTCAAGAACACGCCCGGCGTGACCGGCTTCGTCGGCTCGGGCGCCAAGCCCGTGCCGCTCGCGCAGCCCGAAGTCGACCGGATCCTCCACACGGGCTCGGGCGCCGACGCGCGTGCGCGCACGACCGTCGAGTTCTCGCTCGGCGAGTCGGTCAAGGTAACCTCCGGCCCCCTCTCCGACTTCGACGGCGAGATCGTCGACGTCAATCCCGACCAGCAGAAGCTGAAGGTGCTCGTGGACATCTTCGAGCGCCAGGTTCCCGTGGAGCTCGGCTTCGACCAGGTCAAGAAACTTGACTGATCAATCCCGTGCCAGGCTTCAGCCTGGCTTGGGCGCACAAGGAGATTCATGGCCAAGAAAGTCCTAACACTCATCAAGCTGCAGATCCCCGGCGGCCAGGCGAACCCGGCCCCGCCGGTCGGTCCTGCGCTGGGCCAGCACGGCGTCAACATCATGGAGTTCTGCAAGGCCTTCAACGCGCAGACGGCGCAGGCGAACGGCCGCATCACGCCGGTCGAGATCACCGTCTACGAGGATCGCTCCTTCACGTTCATCACGAAGACGCCGCCGGCAGCCGTGCTGATCAAGGAGGCGCTGAACATCGAGAAGGGCTCCCCGGAGCCGAACCGCGAGAAGGTCGGCCGGCTGACGAACGCGCAGGTGCGCTCGATCGCCGAGATCAAGCTCGAGGATCTGAACGCCCGCACGGTCGAGCAGGCGATGCGCGTCGTCGCCGGCACCGCGCGCTCGATGGGCGTGGAGACGGACGTGCTGCCATGACCCAGCACGGGAAGGCTTACCGCCAGGCTCGTGCGACGTTCGAGCGCGAGACTGAGTACTCGCCCGTTGAGGCGATCCGGCTGCTGAAGGGCATGGAGACGGCCAAGTTCGACGAGACGGTCGAGGTGCACTTCCGGCTCGGTTTGAACGTCCGCCACGCCGACGAGCAGCTCCGCGGCACGCTGATGCTCCCGCACGGCACTGGCCGCGAGTCGCGCGTCGCGGTCTTCGCCGAGGGCGACAAGGCACGCGAGGCGCAGGACGCGGGCGCCGACGTCGTGGGCTCGGCCGATCTCGCCAAGCAGATCGAGGAAGGCTTCACCGACTTCGACGT
>DHWI01000062.1:0-6211 GCA_002413095.1 Thermoleophilia bacterium UBA5186 | reverse complement strand
CCGGCAAGCTCGAGTACCGCACCGACCGTGGCGCGAACGTCCACGTCTCGATCGGCAAGAAGAGCTTCGACGAACGGCAGCTCACCGAGAACTACGCCGCGCTCGTGGACGAGATCGTCCGCGCGAAGCCGTCGGCGTCCAAGGGCCGGTACATCCGCCAGATCACGCTCACGTCGACGATGGGCCCCGGGATCCACGTGGATCCCGCGCGCACCCGCGGAATCGTCGAGGAGCTGGAGGAGAGCGCAGAACCCGTTTCCGCTTAGCCAAACGCCCGTTGCCGAAGACCGGAGGCAGCCCGCAAGGGCAGAGGACCTCCCGAGGCGCGCGAAGGCCGAAGGATCCACCTCTTCGTCCGAGCCCGCCTGCGTGCGGGCTCGATTGTTTCCAGGAGGTGATTCGATGCACAAGGACGACAAGGAGCGGCTCGTCACCGAGCTGACCGAGCGGCTCAAGAGCTCACAGACGCTGATCGTCGCGGATTACCGCGGGCTCACCAACGCCGAGATCGACGCGCTGCGCGGCAAGCTGCTCGAGGAGGGCGCGCGGTTCTCCGTGGTCAAGAACACGCTGACGCGTCGCGCGGCCGAGGCCGCGGGAGCGGACGCACTGCTCGCGTTGCTCGAGGGCCCGACTGCGATCGCGTTCCTCGAGTCGGGGGGCGACCCGGCTGCTGTGGCGAAGGCGCTCGCCGACACGGCGAAGACGACGCGCGTTCTGGCCATCAAGGGCGGCCTGCTCGAGGGCAGGCCGATGTCGGCGGAGGAGGTCGACGCGCTTGCCAAGCTCCCGCCGGCGGACGTCGTCCGGGCCCAGTTGCTCGGAGCGATCACGGGCCCGCTGACGACTCTCGTCGCGCTGTTCAACGCCCCGCTGCAGAACCTCGTCGGGCTGATCGACGCGAGGATCGAGCAGCTGCAGGCCGAGGGCGACACATCGGCCGCAGAGGCCGAGGCTCCCGCTCCCGCAGAAGAGCCGGAAGCAGAGGCTCCCTCCTCCGCAGAAGAGCCCGAAGCAGAGGCTCCCGCCGAGGCCGAGCCAGTGACCAACGAAGAGACCACGCCCGAGGAGGACGCTGAGACGTCCGAGCCGGCTTCAGAGGAGGAGTAAAGAAGATGGCTGCAAGTGCAACCGACAAGGTGTTCGACGAGCTGGGGAAGATGTCTGTCCTCGACCTCGTCGAGCTGAAGAAGAAGATCGAAGACGAGTGGGGCATCACCGCAGCCGCGCCGGTCGCGGTCGCGGCCCCGGGCGGAGCCGCCGCGGGCGGCGACGCGGGCGGTGCTGCTGAAGAGCAGACGGCGTTCGACGTCGTCCTCACGAACGCCGGTCAGCAGAAGATCCAGGCGATCAAGGTCGTCCGGGCGATCACCGGCCTGGGCCTCAAGGAGGCCAAGGATCTCGTTGACGGCGCGCCGAAGTCCGTCAAGGAGGGCGTGGCCCGCGAAGAGGCCGACTCGATCAAGGCCCAGCTCGAAGAGGCGGGCGCCGAGGTCGAGATCAAATAGACCCGTTCGCCCGAGACGTTGCGAGGGCCGCTGCGAGCGGCCCTCGCCGTTTCTGGGTCGCATGGAGGGACGGCGCGCTTCTCGTACGGCCAGAATGTCCGCGTGGCGCTTCCGCGCATTCGGCTGCTGCCGATTCCCTCGTGCCGGCCGAGTCTCCCGTCGCGGTCGAAGCCTCGGCTGTTCGCGCTTGTCGCGGTCCGCAACGAGATGCCCCTCCTACCCGGCTTCGTCGCGAACGTCGCGCCGCACGTCGAAGCCATCGTCGCGCTCGACGACGGGTCCCGCGACGGGTCCGGCGACTTCCTTGCCGAACGGCCGGAGGTCGTGGAGCTCCTCAGCGTTCCCGCCGATCGTCCGGAGTGGGACGAGATGGGGAACCACCGCGCGCTCGTCGAGGCGGCGCGAGGACACGGAGCCGAGTGGGCGCTCTGCATCGACGCCGATGAGCGGCTCGAGCGCGACTTCCGCGCGCGGGCGGAACGGATCATCCGCCGTGGGCGCCTCGTCGGCTGCTCTGCATTCGCGGTCCGATTCCGCGAGCTCTGGGACGGCCCGGATCGCTTCCGGGCCGACGGGATCTGGGGCCGGAAGAACACACCGCGGCTGTTTCGGCTGCGTCCCGACCACGAGTTCGACACGGCGTTGCTGCACGGGATCAAGGCGCCCCTCCAGGCGAGGCCGCACAGGCTTGCCGACTTGTTCATCTACCACCTCGGGATGCTCACGCCGGTCGACCGCGAGGCACGACGCGCGCGCTACGAACTCGCGGACCCGGACGCACGCTGGCAGTCGATCGGCTACGCGTATCTGACGGACGAGCGGCGCCTTCGTCTCGCGCGCGTCCCGCACCGGCGCCGGTGGCTCGAATGAGGCCCCGCGCCCGGGCGAGGAGCGCGGCGGTCGCAGCGCTTCGGCGCCTCGCTCCGATGGTCGGCCACGATCTCGTCCGCCGCGATTTCTACGGCCCCGTCCCGGACGTGCCGCATGCCGACGATCCGATCTGGACTCGGCCTGCGTCGCTCGTCGGGGTCTCGCTCGACACAGCAGCCCAGCTCCGGTTCCTCGAGACCGAGCTCGGACCCTACCTCGGCGAGTTCCACCCGCCGGAAACGCGTGACGCCGAGGGTGGCTTCCATCTGTGGAACGGCTACTACCAGGCGGTCGACGCTGAGGTGCTGTACGCGATGATCCGGCACCTCAAGCCGCGACGGGTCCTCGAGATCGGCTCGGGCTACTCCACGCTCGTCACGGCGGCTGCGTCGGTTCGCAACCGGCAGCAGGGAAAGGCTTCCGAGGTCACGGCTGTCGACCCGGAGCCGCGGCTCCCGCTCTGGCCGCCTCCCGACGGCCTCGACCGAGTCTTGCCTACGGCCGCGGAGCAACTGCCGCTCGAGCGCTTTCTCGAGCTCGGCCGCGGCGACGTGCTCTTCGTGGACAGCTCCCACACGGTCAAGCTCGGGAGCGACGTCAACTTCCTCGTGCTCGAGGTCCTTCCCCGTCTACGACCGGGAGTCGTCGTCCACTTCCATGACATCTTCCTGCCGTACGAGTACCCGCGGGCGTGGTACGAGCGCGGGACGTACCTGGCGGAGCACTACCTCCTCCACGCGTTCTTGATCGGCAACCCCGCGTACGAGATCGTGTTCGCGGCCCACGCCGTCGTGCGCGCGCATCGCGAGCGAGTCTGCGAGCTCATCCCGAGCCTGCGAAGCCGCCGGGACCACCATCCGGCGGCGTTCTGGATCGCCCGGACGACGGCATCGGCCCCGTCGGATACGGGCGGAGCACCGTCGTGAGCGCGCCGGCAGCGTAGGCCGCGCCCCCGGCGGCGATGAGAGGCCAGGCGCCAAGGTGCCTCGACCGCGACCCGTTTGGCGCGTTCCATGCGAACTGGAGCGCGTGTGGGACGTTCAGAACTGCACGAGCCGTGACGAGGAAGCTGCGCGGTCGCGCCCGGCCATCGATCCGCCCGAGCATCGTCGCCTGGAGGCGCCCGCGCCGAAACGCATCCCGGAACATCGCAGCAGGGGTCGTCGGATACCGGTGTGCAGTGCGCACGTCGGGCGCCTTGACGATCGGATACGCGGCCATGAACCGCGCGTTGAACTCGGTGTCCTCGCCGGAGCGCAGGTCTTCTGCGAACCGCCCGTACAGAGCAAAGAGGCGCCGGTCGTAGGACAGCCCGTAGAGGGCGCGCGGAACGGTGGAGTCGGCGGTGACGAGCCGGTTGTGCAAGAGCAGGTACGACGCGCAGGCGGCGCGGCTGTCGCGATAGGCGTTCGTGAGCGTGCTCGCGACGGCGACCGCGCCGCCGCGGTGATCGCGGAGGCGCCCTGCGACCCACCCCGGCTCAGCAATGCAGTCTGCGGCGAGGAACGCGAGATATGGCGCCGTGGTCGCGTCGATCCCAACGTTTCGAGCGCCACCCGGATAGAGGCGCTCTGGAACGTTCACGACAGGGACGTCCACACCGTCAGCCTGCAAGCGACCGGCGGGATCTCCGCCGCCGGAGTTGACGACGACGAGCTCGACCTCTTCTTCCTGCTCGAGGAGCGAGCGAACCGCCGCGATCAGCGCCGGTTCATCGCGGTAGCTGAGGACCGCGCAAGCAAGCTCTGTTTGCACCGCGAGGATCCTAAGTCCCGCGCGACGGGACTGTCCCCCGTTCAGAGGAGATCTCGAACGACGGCGCCTGTTCGCGCTCCCCGGGGCATCACGGCCGCAGCGCTGGTCGCGGTCGCCGCGCCGGGGGTCGCTGCCACAGGTGGCGACGGCGTCGCCGCAGAAGAGCAGACGACGTTCGACGTCGTCCTCACGAACGCCCGTGAGCAGAAGACCAGGCGATCAAAGGTGCACCTGAAGCACGGCGATCTGCCGATGCCCGCGTCCGGCGGCTGCCCCACGACCAATCTCGGCAGCACGACGACGACGAGCACCACCGGCACGACCCAGACCACGACGACCGCGACCACGACGACGACCTCGTAGGCTACCCAGGCGCACTGGCCCGCGTTTGGTTCGCCCAGCGCGGGACAAAAGCCCCTCCAAAGCAACCACGAGGAGGGGCTGAGATGGCAGATTTGACTGCGCTGGAGAGCAAGATCGGCGAGGTACTGGGCCTCGCGATGGCCGCCCAGGGTGCGACCGAGAAGGTCGGCAAGCTCGTCGAGGCCGAAGGCGGACACGACGACCTGCGCCGGACGCTCGAGCGCATGGACGAGGAGGCGCGCGAGACCGAGGAGCGCACGACCGAGCTCGCGGGAAACCTCGACGGGAAGAAGACCGCGATCCTCGAGAAGGCCCGCGAGACCAAGCAGGAGGCCACCGAGATGATGTCGACCTACCTGGGCGACGACGCGGACGCCCTCGAGGGGTTCGAGTTCCTGACGATGGCGGAGGCCGGCGAGGTCGGTCACTGGTCGATCGTCGGGAAGATGAACGAGCGCGCAGGGGTCGACGGCCTCGAGGAGCTCGTCGGCTGGGTCACGCCGATCCAGCACAAGCACTTCGAGCAGGCCTTGACTGGCTCGATCGAGCTGGCCGCGGACGAGGATCCGAACGAACCCGCTTAGTTAGAGAAAGACCCGCCTTCTCACCCTTTCCAGGGACTTTCCGGCAGGACACCGCAGGTTGCGCCGTTCGGCGGCATCTAGTGAGTAACCGCCCGAAACCGCAAGCCCTCTGGAGGAAAGCCGCCATCATGAAACCAAAAGCACTCCTACTCGCGCTCCTCGTCGCCGGGTTCGCGACGTCGATCGCAGTCGCGAGCACACATGGGACGCTGCGCAGCGACGCGCAGCTACAGGGCACGACAACAGGCTCCACGACGACGACGACCGGCACGACCACGACGACCGGCACGACGACGACCGGGACGACCACCACGACCACGACGACGACCACCACGACCGGCAAGCCCGGCAAGGTGCTCCTCTGCCACCGAACGCATTCGAAGAAGAATCCGTTCGTCCTGATCATGGTGAGCGAGCACGCCGTTCCGGCGCACATGAAGCACGGTGACTTCGCTCCGTCCGCGGCCGGCACGTGCTCCACGACGACGACGACCGGGACGACCACGACCGGGACGACCACGACCGGGACGACGACGACCACGACCGCGTGTGCCGGCGACGACGAGGACGACGACTGCGACTCCGCGCACGGAGAGAAGAAAGGCAAGCACGACGAGAAGGGCAAGGGCAACGACAAGGGCAAGAGCAAAGGCAAGGGCAAGAGCAAGGGCAAGTCGAGCTCGAAGTCGCATGGTGCGGGCAGCGCCGGTGCGACGAGCTCCAGCGCCAACAGCAACCAGAGCGCACAGGCCAGCTCAGGCCAGTCCGACCACGGGAACGGCGGCGGCCACGGCGACCATGGTGGCGGCGGCCAGGGCGGCGGCGACCACGGGGGACACGGTGGGGGACACGGCGGCGGGAAGGGCTAGCCGAGCAGGTTAGGCGCCGCGGCCACGGCGCCTTTCACCGACTGTCGAAGGGCGCCTGACCAGGCGCCCTTCGCGTTTTCGCACCCTTCGCTATAGTGGTCGAGCGCAAGAGCGGTCGCCGCAGGGCGACCCTTGCGCAAGAGCCCATCCTTCCGGTACCCTGGCAGGTTGCGCCGACGTTCCGCCCGTTTCCGCCTGTTTGCATTTTTCGATCCAGTTCTGAGGGAGGCTGCCTCACTTGACCAGCAGGGTTGCTGCGCCT
>DHWI01000014.1:3471-3632 GCA_002413095.1 Thermoleophilia bacterium UBA5186 | reverse complement strand
CCCCACCACTTGAGCGTGATCACGTTGAAGCGCTCGCCGTCGAGGAGCTCGAGGACGCGCCGGCTCCACGCTTCGGCGGCGCGCGCCGTGCGCTCGGCCTCCGCCACGAGCGGCTGTGGGCGCAGGACGGGATGGCGATCACGGAAGAACGCGTCGGTGTC
>DHWI01000014.1:356-3213 GCA_002413095.1 Thermoleophilia bacterium UBA5186 | reverse complement strand
TGCTCGAGCGAGAAGCGAAGGCCCTCGAACTCGAGTCCGTTGCAGCGCTCGACGAGTCGTTCTGCCTCCTCCGCGTCGGTCTTCGGATCGGGGCGACCGGTCAGCCAGAGCCCGTCCGCGCGCCGCTCGGCCGGCCGCAGGGCCGCGTAGGCCAGCACGTCCGTGGGATCGACCTCCTGGCCGCGGCCGAAGGCCTCGAAGACGGCCCGTCCGGGAAACTCGTCGGGGCGGTAGCCGAGCATCGACCAGTGCGCGACCTCACTCGACGGCGCGCGCCCCGGGCCGACGGCGTAGAGGACGCCGCACGATCCGGAGGCGCATAGCCGGTCGAGGTTCGGCGTCGCGGCAGCTTCGTTCCCGGTCCGCCCGCCGAGCACAGCGTGCGCGCGGTCGCCCAGCCCGTCGAGCAGGATCACGACGATGGGAAGCACGAGTCGGAACCTAGATGACTGGCACGAGGTCGAGCGAACGCAGCACGCGCGCGACACCGGGCGGCACCAGGCTCTCCCAGTCACCGCCGGCGCGAATCGCTGCCCGCACATCTGCTCCCGACAGCTCCTTCTCCGCGCCCTCGTCGAGGACGACCACCTCGTAGCCCGCCTCGCGCAGCCGCTCGAGCTTCGTGCCGCCCCACTCCGAGAAGAGGCGCAGGTACTGCGTCACGCCCGCGGGGACGTACGCAGGCCAGAGCTCCGGCTCGTTGACCGGGAACGGGATCACGTGGACGCGCGCCGGATCCAATCCAAGGTCGCCCGCGGCGCCCTTGATCATCAGCAAGCGCTCCGCGTACGAGTACGGATTCGATTCCGGCAGGTGCCGCAGTGGGTCGCTGGGCTCAGGCTTGATCCGCGCCGGGTCGGGGTTCGTGATGCCGACGAAGACCTCGTCCGACCGCTCGGCAGCCCCACGTAGATACTCAAGATGACCGTTGTGGAAGGGCTGAAAGCGCCCGTGAATCATGCCCCGGTTCACTCGACGACGACGCCGGATCCTTCTTCCACGCGGCCGATCCGCCGCAGGAACAGTCCGCGGCCCTCGAACTCCGCCTCGAGCGCCGCGCCCTTGTCAGCCGGCAGCGAGACCAGGAGCCCGCCGGCCGTCTGCGGGTCGTAGCCGAGCGCGAGGAGCACCTCCGAGATGCCCTCGGATGAGACGTGCCGAGCAGCAAAGTCGCGATTCCGAGGATCGCCGCTCGTCCGGACGCCCTTGCGCGCCATGTCGAGCGCACCGTCGATCGCGGGCAACCGGCCCGACTCGAGCCGGATCTGGACGCCGCTGCGATCGGCGACCTCGTGCGCATGGCCGAAGAGCCCGAAGCCCGTGACGTCCGTGACCGCGTTCGGCGCAAACCCGCGCAGAAGCTCCGCGGCGTCCTTGTTCAGCGTGCGCATCCAGCCGACCGCGCGCTCGAGCTGCTGCGAGCCGGCGAGCTTCTTCTTCCAGCCGGTCATGATCAGCCCGGTTCCGAGCGGCTTCGTCACGAACAACGCGTCGCCGGGCTGCGCGCCGTTCTTGGGCCAGATCCCGTCCGGGTGGACGGTTCCGACCACGGCGAGGCCGTACTTCGGCTCGGCGTCGCGGATCGTGTGCCCGCCCGCGAGCAGGCCGCCTGCCGCGCGTACCTGCGCGTCTGCTGCCGCGAAGATTGCACCGAGCATCTCGACGGGAAGCTCCTCCGGGAAGGCTGCGATCGAAAGCGCCAGCAGCGGAGTGCCGCCCATCGCAAAGACGTCGTTCAGAGCGTTCGTCGCGGCGATCGCCCCGTAGTCGCCCGGGTCGTCGACCACGGGCGGGAAGAAGTCGAGCGTGAAGATCAGCGCGCGCTCGTCGTCGAGGCGATAGACGGCCGCGTCGTCGGCGGGCGCGAGTCCCACGAGCAGGTTCTCCTCGTCCATCGGCAGGAAGCCCGCGAGCAGCCGTTCGAGCCGGGCTGCCGAGTACTTAGCGGCGCAGCCGCCGCAGGACGCGAGGTCGGTGAGCTTGACGTCGCTGGTGTGAGCTTCCACGCTTCTCCAGGTCTGGGGGACTGGAAATCTAGGGATACGGACGTGTTTCGTCTAGAGACGTTACGCGGTTCGAGAGTATTCCCATGCACAAAAGGCGACGGCGGCACAAGGCCGCCGTCGCTGTCAGGGGAGAGGAGGAGCCTTGGTAGGCACCCCCGCCGTCAGTTCGTGATTCGAGTCGCTAGCCCTTCATGCCCGCTAGCGCTTCAGGAGAATCCGAACGGCGGCTGCGAGTTCCCCGGCCGACACCGAGCCCTCGAACTTCGCCTTGATCCGACCGTCGCGGCCGACCGCGAATGTCCACGGCTCGCTCGGTAGGCGCCATTCGCGCACCCACCGGTTGAGGCCGTTCTGCGGATCGTTCCCGCGGTAGATCTCGACGTGGATGAAGCGGACGCCCTGCCCCGCGAAGCGCTTGCGGACGGAGTCGACGACGTCCACGACCGGGCCGCACGTCCGGCTCTCGCAGAACTTCGGGGTGGCGAAGACGACCACGAACGGCACGTGGGCAGCGAGCGAGTCGGCGATCGAATAGCGCAGCAGCGCGCGGTCGGGCGGCGTGCGCGTCGTCAGAAGGGCGGTGCGTCCGCCCGCGCTCGCGAACGTCGGAGTCCGTGAAGGGCTGGCGCGCGCGCCGATCGCCGGCGAATGGCTACGGGACTTGACGTCGATCGTCCCGAGCGCCTGGATCGGAGTACCGCCGACCGGCTGCGCGAGCAGCCAGTAGCGCCCCGGCTTGGCGAGGCGGAAGCGGCCGACATAAAGGTGGGTCACATCGCCCGGGTCGGTGGCGGCACCTGGAATGCCGATCGACTCCAGCGAGGCTGTCGCGCTCGCGAGGGGCTTTGCCT
>DHWI01000014.1:0-173 GCA_002413095.1 Thermoleophilia bacterium UBA5186 | reverse complement strand
TACCGCCGCTAGATCCGCAGCCCGCCGCAACCAACGCGACGAGTAAGGCCGCAGTTCCTACCGCATACACCCATGAAGAGCCTACCTCGGACCGTCTGCGAAACCGAGTCCCGTGTGTGCCTTGCCCATAAGAGACGCGACCAGACAGACGAGGAGGATCAGGTAGATGAGGC
>DHWI01000073.1:391-5131 GCA_002413095.1 Thermoleophilia bacterium UBA5186 | reverse complement strand
GAGCCGACGAGCGCGCTCGACCCCGAGACGATCGGCGAGGTGCTGGAGGTGATGAAGGAGCTCGCGCGGGAGGGGATGACGATGATGGTCGTCACCCACGAGATGGGCTTCGCCCGGGAGGCCGCGGACCGGGTCGTGATGATGGACGCCGGGCGCATCATTGAGGAGGGCACGCCCGAGCATTTCTTCACGAGCCCGGACAACGAACGCACCAGGCAGTTCTTGTCGAAGATCCTGTGACCTAGCCTGGTCGCCAGCCTCTAGCGTCTCGAGATGCCACTCCTGCAGCTGCCGGAGCCTTACGACTTCGAGCTCTCGACCGCCCGCTACCGCGCCTTCGGGCCCGACCGCGCCAACCTCTGGCACGAGGGAGCGCTGCACCGCGTCGTCGACGGCCGCGACGTGCGGATCGCGGCGGCGCCCGGCGGCGTCGAGGTCGAGCCGCTCGACGGTGACATCGAGCCGGTTGTCCGCACGCTGCTCGGGACCGACTTCGACCTCGCTCCGTTCTACGAGTTCGCGCGCGGCGATTCGATCCTCGGCGACCTCGTCGAACGCTTTGCCGGCTTGCGGCCTCCGCTGAACCCTGATCCCTTCGAGACGCTCGTCACGTCGATCACCGCGCAGCAGGTTTCTCTGCACGCCGCGGTCTCGATCCGCAACCGGTTGATCGAGCGCTACGGCGAGCCCGGCGCGGTCGCGTACGCGTTCCCGACGCGCGCAGCGCTCGCCGAGGCGCGCGAGGACGAGCTCGCGGCGCTCGGCTTCTCCCGCCGTAAGGCCGAGTACGTCGTCGGTCTGGCGGCTTCGGCGCTCGATCTCCACGCGCTCGCCGACCTCCCCGACGACGAGGTGAAGGACACGCTCGTCGGCGTTCGCGGCCTGGGGGAGTGGACGGCGGACTGGTTCCTCGCCCGGCACCTCGCCCGCCCGCGCGCGTGGCCGGCCGGCGACCTCGCCGTGCGGAAGGCGGTGTCGCGCTTCTATGGTGACGGCCCGATGCTGTCGATCCAGGATGTTCGTGCGCTCGGCGAGCGCTTCGACCCGTTTCAGAACCTGGCGGCGCATTACCTCCTTGCAGGATCGATGGCTCCATGACGATCCGCCGCGCGACCCTGGCGGACGAGCCGGTCCTCCGCGAGCTGTGGGAGGAGTTCGAGCGAGAGGTTCCGGCGCCGCCGGGCTTCGGCGAGACCTGGGAGGAGGCGTGGAGCGACCTCTCCCGCCACGTCCGCGCCGGATTCGCCGCAATCGCCGAGGACGAGGAGGGCGCGGTGGGCTACGTCTTCGTCGCGGAGCCCGAGAAGAATCGAGCGCACCTGACGGACGCCTACGTACGCCCGCGCGCCCGGCGAACCGGCGTGCTGAGGGCGCTCGTTGCGGAGGTCGTGTCCGGGCTCGCCGAGCAAGGCGTGACGCACGTGAGCCTCGACGTGCTCACGGCGAGCGCCGACGCACGGGCCGCCTGGGAGCGGCTCGGCTTCACGGAGGTGATGAAGGTGATGCTGACCGACGTCGAGTCGCTGCAGACCCGGCTCGAGCCGGTCGACGCGGCACCGTCCTTCGGGTCTGTGCACGTCCAGTCAGACGACGAGCGCGCGGTCGAGCGCATCGTCCGCCGATTCCTGCCCCGGGTGCGCGCGCCGTCGCGGACGATCGTGACTCCGGCCAGGAACGGCTGGATCGCCGTCTACAACAACCGGGTAGACGAGGATCGCGACGCGCAGCGCCGACTCGCGGGCGAGCTCTCCGACGGACTCGGCGTGGCCGTCGCATTCGCACTCGAGCGCGGCGAGGTCGTGCGCTTCCTCCTCTTCGAGCGCGGCCGGATGGTCGACGAGTACCTGTCCGTTCCCGAGTACTACGGGCCGATGCCCACGGTCGACGCACTCGCCCTAGCGGCCAACCCGACTCTCGTCGCCCGCCTCACGGGCGCGGCTCCCGCGCAGGTTCGCGCGGTCGCGCGCACCGCCCGCTCGCAGGAGGAGCTGCCGCCCGCGCGCGAGTTGCTCGGCCAGATCGCGGCGCTGATGGGAATCGAGCGCGCGGAGCACGGCTTCGCCGAGGCGGCCGCGCTGCCGGGCGCGCAGGAGCTCGCGTGATCGAGCTGCCCGAGCTCGCTGCCCGGCTCGACGACCCTGGGCTGACGATCCTCGACGTCCGCTCGCGGCCCGAGTTCACCGGCGAGCGCGGCTATGCGTCGGATCCCCGTCAGGGCCGCATCCCGGGTGCGCGCCACCTTTGGATCAACGAGCTGATCATGCGCTCGCCGGAGGAGATCCGAGCGCTGGTCGGCCTGCCGGAGGGCGCGGAGGTCGTCGCGTATTGCCACTCCGGCGTTCGCTCGCACCATGCAGTCGAGGCGCTGCGCAGCGCCGGGTATCGAGCCCGAAACTACGTCGGCTCGTGGCACGAGTGGTCGCGCCNNCCCCGACCTCCCCGCCGAGTCGGGCGCCTCCGAACAGCCCAAGTAACAGACTGTTACTTGGTGAAACGCTGGCGAACCGTCGGGACACCCACCCCTGAGACGTGATCGAGTACCGCGTCGACTGGGCGCACGCGGAATGCGACATCGGTCAGGACTTCCGCAGTGCTCGGCAGCTTGCGGCGCAGTCGGGTGGCATGAACGTGTGCCCGCACGCACTCGTAGCTCGGTCTTGGCAATCCGAGCCGAACCGCTCTGGACCCGACGCGGCGATTCACCTCGGCGATGGGCATCGATCCGTCGTCGATCCGCGAGATCGCGGCGAGCAACCGCGGGGAAAGTCGGGGCCCGGAGTCGACCACGCGACCAAGTCTGGTCGGCGCGACCGCCTCTCCGTGTCACAACTCTGCGCCGAAACCGTCCAAGTAACAGACTGTTACTTGGGGTCGTTAGGTGAGCGCTAGGAGGGCGATGCCGCTCGCGACCAGGGCGGCGCCGGCGAAGCGCCAGCGCGTCACTCGCTCGTGCAGCAGCCACGCTGCCAGGCCTGCCGCGAAGACGACGCTCGTCTCGCGCACGGCCGAGACTGACGCGGCAGGCGCGAGCTTCAGTGCCGCGAGGATGAGCAGGTACGTCGCGAACAGGACCAGCGAGACGAACACGGTCTGCGCCGTGACCGCGGCGCGCACCGCAGCAGCGCCGCGACGGCGCAGCACCAGCGGCACGGCGACGACCGCGGACGGGAGCAGCACCAGCTCGAGGTAGGGCAGCGCCGCCGCGTGCTGGACGCCTTCCTTGTCCACGACGGTGTACCCGGCGATGAACAGCCCCGTCGCGAGCGCGAGCGCGACCCCGCGCGCGTCGGGCTCGCCGCCGATCCCGCGCACGAGGACCACGCCCGCGGCAACCGCGAGCACGCCCGCGACCTGCCCGGTGGACGTCCCATGGCCGATCGCGATCCCCACGAGCAGGACGAGCACCGGCGCCGTCCCGCGCGCGATGGGATAGACCAGGCTGATCTCGGAGTCGCGGTACGCGAGCGTGAGCAGGGCGAAGTAGCCGAGCTCGAGCACGGCCGAGGCGGCGATCCAAGGCCACGCATCGGCATCGACGCGCCAGGTCAGCGCGGCGAGCGGCGCGAACGCGACGACGCTGACCGCGACGATGACCCCCATCGTCGCCTCGGTGTCGCGGCTCCGCCCGATCAGGACGTTGCCGGAGGCGTGGAGGACGGCCGCGGCGAGCGCGAGCCCGAGCGCAGCGGGCGCCACTCAGACCGAAACGGGCGAGCGCGCTGCGACTTCCAGGAAGCCCGCGCAGAGCGTTCGGCCGAGCTCGTTCCAGTCGGCGATCCGCCGCACGGTCTCCGCCGCGAAGGCCTCCGCCGAGACCGGGAGCTCGTCCGCGTCCTCGACGATCCAGCTCTCGACCTGCTCGGCTGTGACCTCCGGATGGAACTGGACGCCCCAAGCCGACTCGCCGAGGCGGAACGCCTGGGTGCAGACGCGGCTCCGGGCCAGCTCGACCGCGCCGGCCGGGAGTCCGTGGGTGTAGAAGTGCCACTCGAACGCATGGAATCGCGACGGCAGCGAGCCGAGCACCGGATCGTCGCGGCCCTCGTCGGTCAGCTCGATCTCGAACCATCCGACCTCCGGCTTGCTGGACAGCCCCACGGGCGCCGACGCCGCCTTGGCGAGCAGCTGCGCACCGAGGCAGACGCCGAGCACCGGGACGTGCCGGTCGAGCAGCCGCTGGAGGAAGAGGTTCTCCTCGCGCAGCCACGGGTGCCCGTCGTCCTGGTCGGCGTGCATCGCGCCGCCGAACACGAGCACGGCGCCGTAGTCGTCGAGCGGCCGCGGCAGCGGCGTGTCCCACGCGAGGCTCCATTCCTCGAGCTGGTGTCCCGCGGCGGCGACAGCTTCGGCGAACACACCGGCGCGAACCTTGTCGCCGTGGATCACCGCGAGGACGTTCACAACGCCACTCTAGAACAGCGTCGGCTCCACGGGCGCCGGCTCGACGCCGCCTGTTGCGCGGATCCCGGCCTCGTCGAGGAGCTCTCGCAGCTGGTTCGCGCTGCGCGGCGCGTAGTCGTGGCGGTTGTTGTTGAAGAACGCGTAGACCTCCTCGGCCTCCTGGGCGAGTCGGCCGAGCGGCTCGACCCATTCCTGCAGCTCGTCCTTGGAGTAGAGCCAGTCGAAGCGCTCGCCGGAGGTGCGCGTCTTTGCGTTCCAGGTCTTCCAGTTGCGCCCGTGGAAGCGCACGTAGGCCACGGGATGCGTCGCAGCGGCGATCCGAGGCATCACGTTCGTGGC
>DHWI01000073.1:0-267 GCA_002413095.1 Thermoleophilia bacterium UBA5186 | reverse complement strand
CTGCTCCTCGTCGGTCATCCACGAGCGGTGGCGGAACTCGACGAGCGGAACGAGCGGGTCGAGGCGCGCGGAGAGCGGCTCGAGCTCGGCGAGCGCCTCCGGCGACTTCTTGAAGCGGGGCGGATACTGCATCAGGACGCCGCGCAGCTTCCCGGCCGCCTCGAGCGGCTCGAGTGCCTCGCGGAACTCGCGGAACGCCGTCTCGACGTCCGCCTCCTCGTGTCCCGTCATCGCCTTCGACGCCTTCGCGTGGAAGACGAAGCCCTC
>DHWI01000043.1 GCA_002413095.1 Thermoleophilia bacterium UBA5186 | reverse complement strand
CTGCATGGTCACGTAGGGACCATCATCCGTGAAGTAGTTGTTGTCACCATCCAAGTAGTAATCACTCGTGGCTGTGAAGACGCGCTCAGTCGTTGCCTCCCACCCGACATTCCCGATCAGCGGCCGCCCGCCGGTGACGGCCGCGCCGTCACCACCGTTGGTGAAGTTGCTGAGTTCCGCGCCGCCCCCGAGAACGTGCTTTCCGGTCGGGCACGTCGCGCTGAGCGACCCCGGGTCGGCGCTAATGTCGCCGGTGTTCGTTACTACTTCGTAGCCACTAACGCCGTTGGTTCCATTTGTCCCGTTCGTGCCGTTGGTTCCGGCTGCTCCGTTTGTTCCGTTGGTGCCGTTGTTGCCGGGCGTTCCCTGGATACCGGGATCGCCTTTGTCGCCCTTGGGGCCCGTCTGGTTGAAGTTGAGCGCCTTCTCGTTCTTGGCGCACGTTGCGCCTGTTGTGGCGTCAATCACGCGTAGTTGCCCGGACGGGTTCGACGAACCGGCGTTGTAACAGCCGTGGATCACACCGTCGGAGCCGGGAATGGTGGCGTACGCAACGCCCGCCCCGATGAGCGCGACTGTGGCAGTGATCAGAAGAAGTAGGCGGCGCTTGCCGCCGGTGAGGAACGTCATCGTCGACTTCCTTTCGTTCGCTATTGGGTTTCCTCCCGGGATCAACCGGAACAGGTAACGCGATCCCTGACTAGATGGGTGGCACTGTTGTCGTACGCGAACCGCGTTGCCCGTAACGGGTGTTTCACTCAATAACTCCCCGTCGTGACCTATGTCTGCGTACGCTCGCCGGTCTTCGCAACCGCGCTGTCCTCCCGATCGTGCAGCCGCCGTCGGCGGAGTTGCGGAAGGCTGTTCGAGTTCGTACTCTCGGTGGATGGATGGCGTTGTTCTTGGCCGGGAAAAAGAGCAGTTGGGTCTCGCTCGTTTCCTTGAATCGCTGAGGGAAGGGCCGGCGGCGTGTGTGTTCGAGGGTGAGGCCGGGATCGGTAAGACGGCGCTTTGGCGTGAGGGGGTTGCCGGTGCGCGGGCGGCTTCCTTTCGCGTGCTGTCGTGTGCGCCGGCGGAGGCTGAGGCGGCGCTTTCGTATTCGTCTCTCACGGATTTGCTGGATGGGTTGGAGCCGGAGATCCTGGCCGCGCTTCCCGGCGTGCAGCGTGATGCGCTCGAAGTGGTGCTGCTGCGCGCCGGTCGCGGCGACGGAGTCGTGGCACAGCGCGCGATCGTGACGGCGACGGTGTCGGTTCTGGATCTTCTGGCGGATTCGACGCCGCTGCTGGTCGCGGTCGATGATGTCCAGTGGCTCGACCGTCCGTCGGCTCGGGTGTTGGAGTACGCGGCTCGGAGGCTCGGTAGTCGTCCTGTCGGCTTTCTGCTCTCGCTGCGTACGCCAACGGACGGCGTGATCCCGTTGGGTCTCGACCGTGCGCTGGGCGCTGAGCGGTTGGAGCAGATCCGCGTCGGCGGGCTGAGCGCGGGTGCCTTGCATCAGTTGATCAAGGGGAGGCTTGGGAGCACGTTCAGCCGGGCCGGGCTTCTCCGGTTGCGCCGTGCGACAGGCGGCAATCCCTTTTTCGCACTCGAACTTGCCGAGTCACTGCTGCGGGCGGGCGAGCCGGCGGCGGGGGAGGCGCTTCCTGTTCCCGACGATGTGCGCGAGTTAGTCGCAGCACGGCTGAGGCGGCTACCTAGCTCAACGCAAGAGGCGCTGTTGTTCGCGGCGGCGACGCCGGATCCGGCTTTCGGGATGTTGGCACGCGCGCTCGATGTTTCGTCAAAGCAGATGCGCGCTCGATTGGCGGACGCCGAAGCGGCGGGGATTACCGTCGTCGAGGGGGAGTCGGTGCGGTTCAGGCACCCGCTGTTCGCGTCGGCGATCTACGCGGCGGTTTCGACTGAGGAGCGTCGAGAGGCGCATCGACGGCTGGCGGCGTTGGCTTCGAACCCTGAACAGCGTGCGCGGCATCTGGCGCTCTGCACGGCGGGGCCCGACGGTGCGGTCGCGGCGATCGTCGCTGACGCCGCGTTCGATGTCCGCCGCCGCGGCGCGCCTGAGAGCGCAGCCGAGCTGGCTGAGCTGGCGATCGGGCTGACTCCGGCCGACGAGCTCGAGGCGCACGACCGCTACACGCTCCAGCTCGGCTGTTTCCTTGCCGAGGCCGGCGATGCCGAACGCGCTCGGGTAGTCCTGCGTACCGTCGGCGATCGTCCGGGCCGGCTGCAAGCAAGGGCTCTTCTCGATCTCGCCGGACTTGATTACTGGGGCGAAGGCAGCGGGCCTGCTGTCGCGCGTTGCGAGCAGGCCCTTGCGGCAGCTGCGGGCGATCGTTCGCTGGAGGCGGTGTGTCACGCGGAGCTGGCGGTCTACTGCGACTTCGACGCTGCCCGCAGCGAGCGCCACGCACGGTTGGCGCTCGACCTGCTCGCTGCCGAGGGCGAGGCCGCCGACCCGGACACCCAGGTCGATGCGCTCTTGGGCGCCACGCGAGCGGGTCTGCTTCTCGGGCGAGGGCTATCCCATGACCTGGTCGAGCGCGCATTCGCGTGTGAGTCGCGAGCGGCGCCTAACCTCCGTCTCTCTCGTGTCGGCGGCCAGCTCGGCCAGTGGCTGAAGTACATGGATGACTTCGCCGGCTCCCGGGCGAGGCTCGAGGACGCACTATCTCAAGCGGGCCAGGAGGGAGACGAGAGCTCGATTCCAAACGTGCTGAT
Source organism: Thermoleophilia bacterium UBA5186 (assembly GCA_002413095.1). Lineage (GTDB taxonomy): Bacteria > Actinomycetota > Thermoleophilia > Gaiellales > Gaiellaceae > UBA5186. Next base: position 7,242 of record DHWI01000043.1, on the reverse strand, counting down.
GCATCTCGCGCAGCTCGAATGTTGGAGTGGCAACTGGTCACTAGCGTCCCGCTATGCCGAGGAGAGTTTCGAGCTCGCCGAACAGCTCGGGCAGAGTTTCGGTGGCCCGCCGGCGGTCCGTGCGTACGTTGACGCGCATCTCGGAAACGTCGAGCGGGCACGCCTCACGGTCGAGGAGCGCCTGCCGGTCGTGCAGCCGATCGCCGTTCCCCTCTATCTTCGCGCGCTCGGCTTTCTCGAGCTTTCCCTCGGCAACGCGGCGGCCGCCGTGCCGCTTTTGTTGCGCGCCGTTGAGAGTGCGGAGAGCTTTGGCATCCAGGAGCCAGGCGTGTACCGAGTCCACGCCGACCTGATCGAAGCCTTGATCAGCTCGGGCACGCTCGACCGGGCCGAGGTAGTCCTCGGAACACTCGAACGGCAAGCCCAAACGAGCCGGGTTCCCTGGTCGTTGGCCACCGGCGCACGTTGCCGTGGATTGCTGTGCGCCGCCCACGGCGAGCTCGATGCAGCCGAGCGCTCGCTTGAGAACGCGCTTCGCGAGCACCAGCAGTCGCCAATGCCGTTCGAGCGGGCCCGCACGCTGCTAATGCTCGGCCTGATCCAGCGCCGTCGTAAAGAACGACGCCGCGCACACGAGACGCTCACTCAGGCGCTTGCGATCTTCGATGAACTCGGCGCGCCACTCTGGGCGGCGCGGACACGACGCGAACTGCGGCCCCTCGGCGGCCGCCCCACAAGTCGTGTAGAGCTGACCGCGGCTGAGCAGCGCGTTGCCGACCTCGCAGGGAGCGGGCTGACCAACCGCCAGGTCGCCGCCGCACTCTTCATTAGCCCAAGGACCGTCGAGTCCAGCCTCGCCCGCGTCTACCGAAAGCTCGGGATCCGCTCGCGCGCCGAACTGGGTGCGCACACCGCGGTGAACTCACAGACCTCGGCGTAAATCCTGGATCCACCCGTTCGGCCGTAGCCCTCGCGCTCCCCCGACACGAGCAGGGCCAAGAGCACCCAGTTATGCAGGGAAACACCCCCTGCGCCACGAGCCCACCGCCCCTACTTTCGGGAACGTGGGATTCAGTCCAACCGATCGTCTTCGAACGACCACCTTCATGGCCGAGTGCTTCTGGCCAGGCGTGAGCGCGCAGCAGGTCGCAGACGCCGGAGAGCGGGTACGACAAGCGTCCTACGCGATCAGCGCCGACGACGGCTCCTCTCGCTATCTCGGTTCCATTCTCGTCCCGACGGACGAGATCGCCCTCTTCCTCTTCGAAGCCACGTCGCTCGAGGCGGCCTCCGAGGTCAACCGGCGAGCGGAGATTCCGTTCGAACGAATCCTCGAGGTCGTCCGCCGGGAATCCCCGTGGCAGAAAGCCAACCTGCTTCCCGTCGGTGAACGCCGGCGGACGAATCGAAAGGAATACAGATGACCGAAACCACGAACAGCAAACGCCTGGGACGGCTCTTGCCCGTCCTCCTCTGCGCCGGAATCGCTGCGCTCGGCGCCGGCATCGTCGGATCATCCGCCGCCGCTGGAGAGAGCGTCACACTCGCCTCCTCCGCGGCCATCGCGGTCGTCGCCTCGCCGAACCCCGCCCGGCCGGGGGCGACCGTAACCCTCACCAACACCGGTTCTACCAATCCCGACGGCGCCCTGATCTACGACTACTACCAACCCGGCGTCGCCGCATGCGCAACGACGGCCGCCAACGCTCGATCCCTCTCGCACGGCGAGGGGTTCATCACCACGCTCGAGCAAGAGACGTCCTCCGGATTCAGCGACCAGACTCAGTTCGTCCCGATCGGGGGGACGACGTATCGCATCTGCGCTTACCTCTACTCCGGCGGAGACGACAGCGTCGCGCCCGACGCCGTCGCCAGCACCCTTCTGACCGTCCCCACGCGGCCGGCGGCAACCACGGGCGCGGCCTCTCCCGTCCGCACGCACACCGCCAACGTGCACGGTCGAGTCAACCCGAACAGCGCGGCCACCACGTACTACTTCCAGTACGGCCGCACGCGGAGCTACGGATCGCGGACCGCGAGCCAAGCCGCAGGCGCGGGCTTCTCCTCCACCTCGGTGTCGGCCGCGCTGCGCAACCTCAAGCGGCACAGCACCTACCACTACCGGATCGTCGCCACCAACAGCTACGGCGCCACTCCCGGACTTGACCACACGCTGCGGACAGGACGCTAGCGACCCGCGGAGAGACAAATCGACCCGACGACGGGGTAAGGCGCCGTCGGGTCGATTCGCAGCAGCACCTGCCCGGCGAGCGACGGCGCTGAGGGCGATCGAACGCGCGTTGGAGGAGTCGCGTGAGCTGCCGAACGAGGCATCTACCGACAGCAAAACGGCACCATGACGACGACTGCACGGGCCACTACCAGGCGGTCACCCGAATGAAGCGCACCCGAGTCGAACGAGGCATCTACCGGCAGCAAAACGGCACCTACGGCGTCTACCTGCTCGTCGACGGCAAACCCCGCTACAAAACCGTCGGCAGCAAACTCGCCGAGGCGCGCCTCCAGCGCGACCTGCTCTCAGCCAAAGCCCAACGCGGCGAACTGCCCGAGCCCACGCGGCTCACTTTCGCGCAGCTCGCCGAGACCTGGATCGCGAACTTCGAAACGCTCGTCGCTGCCGGCGACCGCGCCGAGCGGACGCTCGAGAACTGCCGCTACCACGTCAATAAGGCACCTGCTCCCCGCGTTGGGCCACAAGCGATTGCCCGACATCACGACTGACGACATCGCTGCGATGATCGGCCGCCTCCGCGCCCAGGGCCTCGCGCCGAAAACGATCAACGGCTCGCTCGTTCCGCTGGGGCGAATCTTCGCTCACGCCCTCCGACGCGGCTACATCACCGACAACCCCCTCCGCCGGCTCGAACAACACGAACGCCCACGCATCCAAAAACGAGACCAACGCGTGCTCGACCACGACGAGATCGCCCGCCTCCTTGATGCGAGCCTCCCCCGCTACCGCCCCCTACTCGCGATGGCCATCTATACGGGCATGCGCCACTCCGAACTCCTCGGCCTCACCTGGGCAGACCTCGACCTCGAAACCGGCCTGATCCACGTCCGCTACCAGCTCTCACGCGCGCGACTACACAACCCCGCGCGACGCGTACGACTCAAAACGAACGCCGCCGCGCGCGACATCCCACTCCTCCCCCAACTCAACGCCCTCCTCAAACGCCACAAACTCGCCTCACGACACTCAGCCCACAACGACTCCGTCTTCACCACGGCAGAAGGAGGCCCCCTCTACTGCGGCAACGCCGAAAAGCGAGGACTACGCCGCGCCGCCAACAACGCCGGACTCAACACTGAAGGTTCTCCGCAAACGGGCGGGGTGAGCCAGGGGCCTGGAACTGGCCCGCGATCCAGCGCTGAGCGGGAGCGCTCGATCGCGTTTGTAGGGAACTAGACGTCGTGAAGGCCGGCGCCGAGCGATTCCAGCTCGGCCCGGGCGCCGCCGCGGTCGTCCCCAGGGGCGTGCCACACACCTTCCGCGTCGACAGCGAAACCGCACGCGTGCTCCTCCTCAGCACGCCGGCCGGCATCGAGCGCTTCGTCCGCGACGCGTCCGTCCCCGCCGCCGCGCCGACGCTGCCGCCCCCCGACGCGCCGCGACCAACGCCCGAAGAGCTCGAACGGATCTACCGGGAACACGCATGCATCGAGGTTGGATCCCGGATCAGCCACGCCGACTGAGCAACGCATTCCTGCCGAATCGCCCCGCGCGATCGTGGCTGACACTGTCAGTCCGAGACCTTGAGGTCAGCTCGGCCGCTCGAACGCCCGCCCCGCAGGGCGCCACCGTGATCCTGGTTGCGCGCTAGGAGATCGCTCCCCTGCGCCGCGCGGGTGCGATGGCGGACTCTGCGAAGTTCGCCTTCGCTCGCGCCGGCCGAACGAGTTACCAACTGCCTGAGCAGGGATTTTGATTATCCCCAGGAGCGGCCGCCGTCGATGTTTGAGGCTGCGACCTCGGCGTGACAGGTGAGCGGCGGCGTTGGCTAAGGGTCGGTCGTTGTTCGCGCAGCTCGGGAATTTCGACGCGTCACGACCCGCCCGGGGCAATGGCCCTTCGCGAATGGCCGAGGCGGTCAAGGCGGATTGCCTTGACGGCGCTCGCATACGATGGCCAGGGCGCAGACTAGAGCCGATGCGCTCCCAACGAACGATGGCCGTGTTGGTGCTTGGGGTTATTGCCCTCACCCTTTCCGCCTGCGGCACTTCCCCGCCGCAGAACGCGAAAGATCCGCAATCGCGGCAGCTCGCGGCGGGAAGCAAAATCTTCTCCGCTTCCTGCGCCGGCTGCCACAGTTTGACGGGGCACGACACGCATGCCCCCGGCGGCGACCTTGGTCTCGCGCATCTGAACGAACGCCAGGTCGCGAGTTTCGCGCGGATCATGCCCGTCCATCCACCGCTTAGCCGCGCGAGCATCGTCGCTGTCGCCGCATACGTCGCAAGAGCTCAAAAGAGCGACACGCGATAGCCCGGGAGTGGTCTGCGAGACGGCGGACACCATCGAGCGCGTGGACCGGCGCGACACCTATCCGAAAAATACGCTACGAGGGGAGCGCAGCGGCTCCCGCGCCTCAACGCAAGCTACTTCCGGGTCACACGGATGCGGTAAGCGCAAGTCACGCCATCGCTCGATCAGCTCACGCTCCCCTACGAAGTGCGCTCCCGCGTAAACGCGGTCGTCCGAATGGGGGTATTCGCGCTCCATCCACGCGAAGAGATCACCAAGCTGCTCCGCCGTTAGGTGCGGACCAGCGCCCCAGACGGCACCCTCGACGCTCTGGTCCTCGACTGAGGCAATCGCGCGCCGACTCCAACGGGCACGCATCGAGGCTGAATGGCACGCTTTCCGCCTGCCTGCTCGGCCTCGACCTTCAAGCGCTCGATCGCGGCGCCGTCCGGACTTCAGCCACCAGCCCGTTCTCGATCCCTCCGCTTAGCTGTCGACGGCCGCAGGCGGTCAGGGCTGCACGAGTCCTGGGAAGGTGCCGGGCGAGACTGCGAGCCAGACGCCGGTGACGACGAACGCGGCGGCGAGCAGCGGCGAGAGTCGTTCGCCGCCAGGCAGTACCTTCTCCGCGAAGATCGCCGCTGCGACAAGCGCCATCCAGAGCAGGCTCATCACGCCGAGCGCGAACAGGATCAGCATCAGCCCGGCGCAGCAGCCGATGCAGTACGCGCCGTGCTTCGCCCCCATCTCGAGCGCTCCCAGCCATTCGTCACCGCCTGACCGTCCCACCGGGACCGCCGTCGCGAGTTCCACGACGGACGGGACATCCTCCGCCCGCTGCTGAGGTAGCCTCACCCCGGAGGGTTCGGATGGCGAGAAGGGTATGGGGTCTTTCGAAGAAGAGGGCGAACTACCAGCCCGCGCCCGCGCCCGGGGTGCGGTGCGATCGCTGCACGTACATGTTCCCACCGTTCGCGCTTGGCGGCTGCAGGTTGGTCAGGGGGCTGATCCGGGCGTCCGCCACCTGCGACGAGTTCAAGCGCCGGCCGCGATCTTGACGCGGGCGACAAGCCTGAAGGGTGTCAAAACTCGGATTCGGGGCTGAACCTAGGGAAGCGGTCCACCGGCCCCGTCTTCGGTGGACGCTGTCGCTTTTCGTCCGCAGGCCGGCTCCGTGCTCCTGTGGTCATGTTCGCGACCCCGAGCCCGTCCTTTTCGGCTGCGCAACCTCGGACGAGGCGCAGTAAGAAAAGCCCGCGCTCTCGCTACTTCGCCACACCGCCACGATCCGCGACCTGACCGATCGCCGGGTCGGTCAACCGGCGCGCGCCGGAGCCGAGGTCGCTGTCGCGTTTCCAAGAGAGGGCGACAGTGGCGCCCGCAGTCTTAGCCTGTGGGATCAATACTGGTGCAGGTGCTGATCCGCGACTACCGATCCGAGGACCTCGCTCAGATCCTCCAGCTTTGGGAGCAGACGACCGTCGTCGATTCCGGCGGTAGGGGACTCGCTGTTGAACAAGCGATCCGCTTGCTGAGTGACGAGCGAGCGATTGTGCTCCTCGCCGACATGGACGGACGGCTGGTCGGCGCGGTGCTGGCGGCACTCTCTCCCGTCACCGCCTGGATCTATCGGCTGAGCCTGCTCCCTGCGGGAGCGGACGAACAGGCGATCGCGGAGCGGCTGCTCGAGCAGCTCGAGGCTCGCGTCGCGCTTACCGGCACCCGCACGCTCGCCGCAGTCATCGACGAGCGTGAGCAGCTCGCGGGCTACCTCCGGCAGCGTGGCTATCGCGGCTCCGACGAGCTTCGCTATTTCGAGCGTGACCTTCTGCCGCCGACGGCCCCCACGGGCGTGCTCCTCGAGCTCGGCGGCCAGCTGATCGGCCCCGGCCTCTGGGATGCCTTGAAGGGGATGGAGGAGGCGAAGGAGATCATCGAGCGACGGGTCATTCTGCCGCTTTCCGAGCCCGAACTCGCCGGCCGCCACGGCGTCGTGCCGCCACGGGCGATCGTCCTTTTCGGCCCACCCGGCACGGGCAAGACGACCTTCGCCAAGGGGATCGCCTCGCGGCTCGGCTGGCCGTTCGTCGAGGTGCTGCCGGCCGAGCTCGCGGCCGAGGGCGCCGAACGGCAGGCGAAGCTCCTCGCCGATGCCTTCGGGCGCATCCTCGAGCTCGCCTCGGCCGTCGTCTTTGTCGACGAGGTCGAGGATCTGGCCGCCACCCGCCACGAAGAGCGACGGGTCACCCCCAGCATCACCAACGAGTTCCTCAAGCAGATCCCACGCCTGCGCGACGCCCCCCACCACCTGCTCGTCTGCGCGACCAACTGGGTCGCCCGCCTCGACCCCGCCTTCTTGCGTCCCGGCCGCTTCGACTACGTGCTCCCGGTCGGGCCACCGAACGCCGACGCGCGCCGGCCGATCTGGCGCCGCTACATCGAGGAGATCACCGACGAGGAGGTCGACCTCGAAGCGCTCGTGCGCGCAAGCGAGCTCTTCACACCAGCGGACATCGAGTTTGCCGCACGCAAAGCCGCGCAACGCGCCTTCGAGCGCGAGCACTTCCAGCGCGAACGCCATCGCGCCCGCACAGAGGACTTCCTCGTAGCGATCGCCGACACGAAGCCGACGCTAACCGCCGAGATGGTCTCGGGCTTCGACGACGACACCGACCGATTCGCACGCTTTTAAGCGGAGAAGGCGAACGAGCTTCAACCAATCCGACGTTCGCTCGCTCTCTCACCGGCAGCCGACC
>DHWI01000060.1 GCA_002413095.1 Thermoleophilia bacterium UBA5186 | reverse complement strand
AGCCTCCCGATCAGCTGCAGCTCTTCGTCGAGGCGGGCCTGCGCACGCTTCTTGTGGCCGTTCGCGCTGCCGTAGCGCTCGGTAAACGCTGCGTCGCACACCCCGCGGAGCTGCTCGAGCGCGGGCTCGTCGCCGTCCGAGAAGTCGGGATAGCGGTACCCGAGCTCCTCGGTCAGGTCGAAGCGGAGGCGGTCGGCGAGCGCCCCGGCGCGCTCCAAGGCGTCGAGGTCGCCGGGGAAGCGCTCTGCCATCGCGTCGGCGCTGAGCAGGACGCTCTCACGATTGCCGCGCCGCTCGCGCTCGCAGCCCTCGAGCGATGCACGGTTGCGGATCGCGACGAGGACGTCCTGCAGCGCGGTCCGTCGGGGATGGTGTGCGTGGACGTCGCCGGTCGCGACCGTCTCGACTCCGAGCGTCTCGGCGAGGTCGCGTAGTTGGAGGTTTCGGCGCGCGTCCCCGCGCTCGTATGGGCGCTGGAGCTCGACGAAGAAGCGGTCGCGGCCGAAGGACCGCGCCAGGCGCGCTGCCGCGTTCGGGTCGCGCACCGCGAGGCCGTGGCGCGCGCAGCCGGAGAGGCAGACGAGCCCGTCCGCGTGCTCCGCAAGCAGCGCGGGATCGAGCGCGGGCGGCAGTAGCTCCGACTCGCGGCCGAGGGGCCGTGTGTGCGCGTGCGCGGCGGTGAGGAGGCGACAGAGGTTCGCGTAGCCGCGCGGCGTCTCGACGAGCAGGGTGACGTGTGCGCCGCCTCGGAGCGTCACCTCCGCGCCGGTGATCGGACGGACGCCGACGGCCTTCGCCGCGTGCGCGAACTCGAGTGAACCGCAAACTCCGTCATGGTCGGTGAGTGCGAGCGCTTCGTACCCGAGCTCGGCCGCAGCAAGCGCGAGCTCCTCGGGATGGGACGCGCCGTCGAGGAAGCTGTAGGCGGAATGCAGGTGCAGCTCGGTGTACACAGGCGAACACACGTTCTATACCATACGCCGGCCATGGGAAGAAGTAGGCTCGCTGAGACAATGAGGGTCCGCGCGTTCTCGACCGGGCGAGTCCGCCCGAAGCACGGTACCCGCGGCGTCCGCCGCTACCTCCCAGGCGGCTGGAGCGACGAGACGCTGCCGGTCAACGTCTTCCTCATCGAGCATCCGGCCGGCCTCTGCCTGTTCGACACCGGCGAGCGCGCAGAGGCGGCTCGGCGCGGCTACTTCCCGTGGTGGCACCCGTACTTTCGGTTGGCGCGCTTCGAGGCCGGTGAGGCGGACGAGGCCGCTCCGCAGCTTCGTGCGCTTGGTCTGGACCCCCAGGACGTCCGCTGGGTCGTCCTCTCCCACCTCCACACCGACCATGTCGGCGGCTTGAAGGGCTTCGCGCATGCAGACGTCGTCGTCCACGCTCCGGAGTGGAACCGTGCGCGAGGGCTCGGCGGACGGATCCGCGGCTACCTCCCGCAGCGGTGGCCGCGGGGGGTCTCCCCGCGCCCGGTCGAGCTGGACGGACCCGGCGTAGGGCCCTTTGCATGCTCGCACGACCTCGTGGCGGATCGCAGCCTGCTGCTTGTCCCGCTACCCGGGCACACGCCGGACCATGTCGGGCTCCTGGTAGGCGCCGAGCGGCCCACGCATCTCCTCGCGGGCGACGCCTTCGAGGACACCGCCGAACTCGAGCGGACGGCCCCTGCGGTCGCGGCGTTCTGCCGCGAGCGGGGCGTCGCGGTGCTCACCACCCACGGTCTCGGCCCGGACGGACGTGTCTGACATCCGCGAGCCGCCGCTGAAAGTGCTGTTCATCGCCGGCGTCTCACACTGCGGCAGCACTATTCTCGGCACCATCCTCGGCCAGCTCGACGGGTTCTTCTTCGCGGGCGAGCTCGCCCACACGGCACGCTCGCTCGAGCGCGACCGCCTCTGCGGCTGCGGCGAGCCGCTCAGGCGCTGCCCGTGCTGGGAGCGAATCTTCGTCGCCGCTCAGCCGCTCGCAGTCGAGGACTTGCGTCTCCGGCACCGCCACGAACGCGCGCGCGCGGCGTACGCGCACGGGCTACGGGCACGTGGCCTCCTGCGCTCTACCCCCGACCTCGAGCGAGCGCGCCGGGCTTACAGCGCCGCGCTGTGCGGAATCCGTCGCGCCACGGGTTGCCGCGTGGTCGTCGACGGTTCAAAGTCGCCTGCGTACGGAAGGCTGCTGCAGTCGCTCGACGACGTCGACCTCCACGTCGTCCACATCGTCCGCGATCCCCGGGCAACCGCGTGGTCATGGGAGCGCACGCCCCCCATGCCCCCGACGAGGCCCGCGCAGTTGGCGGTGATCTGGGACGTCTGGAACACGTCCATCGAGCTGCTCTGGAGCCGGCGCCGCGAGCGCTATCTGAGGATCAGGTACGAGGACTTCGCGGCGCAGCCGGAAGCCTGGGTCAGACGGATCATCGACCTCGCGGGCGAGAAGCCGACCGGACTGCCGTTCGTCTCCGGGCGCGAGGTTGTTCTCAAGGCCACCCACGACGTGGAAGGCCATCCCCATCGACACGAGCTGCGTGGGCGGGTCGACATCCGGGCGAACGACAACTGGCGGTCTCCTGGTGCCGTCCGCCAGCGGCGCTCGCTCGCCGCGCTCACGTGGCCCTTGCGCGTCCGCTACGGCTATCGGGGATAGCGCTCCGTGTGACCGCTCCAGCCTCGATATGCTCCGGCGGTGGCCGCGGACGTCGCCCCGCCGGAGCGCGCCAAGCGGCTCGAAGGCTTGCGATCCCGGCCCGCGATCACACTGAATCGCGAGATGGAGATCTATCCGGGACGCGTCTCCCGTGTGACCGCACAGCTCCGCGAGCGAGGCTTCGAAGCCGACCAGATCGACGACGTCCCGCAGGCGTGGTCGCCGGACCAGGTCATCTGGGTCTGGGGCAACGCCGCCTGGTTCCCGAAGGTATTCGACTCGATCGCAAAGCTGCCGCCCGCTCGTCGCCCCGCCGTCGTGCTCTGGCATTCAGAGCCGCTGCCGCCCCCGCGGGCCGCCAGCCTGCGCTGGCCGACACCGACGGTGCGCGAGCTCGGGAAGATCCTGCTCCGGGACGTCCGAGCCAGCGACGTCTACACGAACTACTGGGAGATCCGGAAGCTCGTCCGCGCAGGGCTTCCCGACGTGATTGCGGTCACCTCGCGAGAGCGGCAGAAATTCCTCACGGAGCGCGGAATCGCTGCTGAGTTCGTTCCGGACGGCGCCGAGGAGATGGACGGGGAGGATCTGGGACTCGAGCGGGATATCGACGTGCTACTTCTGGGCGCCCACCGACTGCGCAGCAGAAAGCGAGCGCTGCGGATGTTGCGACGCGCCGGGATTCAGATCGAGGCGAAAGGTGACTACTTCGATCCGTCGCTCTGGGGAGAAAATCGTACGCGGCTGATCAACCGCACGAAGATCATGCTGAGCATCTCGCGTTTTCCCGGAACCTTCGCAACGGCGCGGTTCCTGATGGCGATGGCCTGCAACGCCCTCGTCGTCTCGGACCCGCTGTTCGACTCGGCGCCATACGTTCCAGGTGCGCACTTCGTGGAGGCTCCGCTCGACGACCTGTCCGTAACGATCGAGCGTTACCTCACTGACGAGCCGGAGCGGCGCCGAATCGCTCAATCCGGTCACGACCTCGTGACGGGCCAACTGACGATCGAACAGACCTTCGGCCGCCTGTTCGAGATCGTCGCGGACCGGCTCGCCTGCTGAGTCGCGTTCTGTAGGCTCGCGCCCCATGCGCTATGGGATCATCGGACTCGGGTGGGCGGCGCGAGCCTTTCACCTCCCCGCCCTGAAGACGGTTGCGGACGCGGAGATCGTCGGCGGGACCGACAGCTCGGACGAGCAGCGCAAGTCGTTCGGACGGGAAACGGGGATAGCGACGTTCGCGTCGGTGGACGACCTGTTCGAGCGGGCCCGCCCGGACGTCGTGGTGATCGCGACACCTCCGGACTCCCACCTTGACCTCTGCGTCGCCGCCGTGCAGCGCGGTGCCCATGTGATCTGCGAGAAGCCGTTCGTCTCGAACAGCGGCGAAGCTGAGGCCGCCATGCAGGCCGCGGCGAAGGCAGGTCGACAAGTTGCAGTCAACCATGAGTACCGCGAAAAGCCGATCTTCCGCGCCGTCAAGGATCGGATCGGCGCGCCGGACATCGGCCGCCTTGTCTTCACGCAGATCGTCCAGCTGATGGACCTCGCACCGTGGGATGAGCCTGTTCCCTGGCGCCGGGCGATGCCGAACCGGACGCTCTTCGAGGGCGGCGTCCACCTCGTCGATCTGCTGCTGATGCTGTACGAGGAGCCCGCGGAGGCCGTGTTCGCGCGCCGCTCGGCCGGGCTCGATTCAGAGCGCGACGCCGACGCGATCCACCTGCTGACCATCGAGTTCCCGGGCAACCGCCTCGCGCAGATCACAATCGACCGGCTCTGTCGCGCCGGCACGCGCTACATCGAGCTGCGCGCCGATTGCGAGCAGGCGTCTCTGCGCGCGTCCCACGGCGGCCGGGTGCTCTTCCAGCTCGGCATGAAGCGAGCAGAGCGGCCGGGGGCGCGACTGCTCTTCGGCCTCGGCGGCCTGGCGTGGGTCGAGCGCGGCACGAGCCGACGGACCCTGGCGCGCAGCCCTCGGAACCCCGGCGTCGTCGCAACCGGGACGCTCTTCAGGAAGATCGACGCTGCCTTTCGAGAGAACGTCGAGCCGCCGTCGAGCGCCCGCGAAGCTCGCGACGGCCTCGAGATCATCGACGCTGCCTACCGCTCGGCCGAGACCGGCGAGCGCGTCGTGATCGCCCGCTAGGGCGTGATCCGGAGCGACCCCGGGACCGAGGCGACGCGACCGTCCGCCGCTGTGGCTTGGAGCCGCAGTGCGTAGACCCCCGGCCTGAGTCGCTTCGCCAACCGGACTGTGCTCCTGCCCGGCCCGAACGCCCGGCCGGCGCGGCCGACGACCGAGGTGCCGCGGCGAATGGTCAGCGAGATCCGGGCTGGTCGGGACAGGAAGAACGGAACGGCCGGTCGCACCGCACCGGAGCTCGTGAGCGACCGGCGTTCCATCCGGAGCACGAGTGCCGGACGAAAGTCGATGGTCAGCAGGCGGACACGGTGGTTGAGCGCGTCGGCGACGAGGACGCCGCGATTGCTCGGCAGGACGGCGAGCGCCTTGGGCTGGTCGAGCGCAGCCGCGGTCGCGGGCCCGCCGTCGCCGCCGAATCCGGCCGTGCCGGTCCCGGCGATCGTGGTGATGATTCCGGCCGCAGAGACGCGACGGACGCGGCTGTTGAGCGTGTCCGCAATAAGGAAGCCGCCGTCCGGAACGGCGACGACGGCGTGAGGACCGTTGAGCGTCGCGACGGTCGCCGGGCCTCCGTCGCCGGCGAACCCGGCCGCCCCGGTACCCGCGACCGTGCTGATCATGCCCAGCGCAGAGACTCGCCTGATTCGGTTCCCGCCCTGCTCGGCGATCAGGAACCCGCCGTCAGGCAGGGGCGCAACCCCGAACGGCAGGTTTAGCTGCCCGGACGTTGCTGGGCCGCCGTCGCCACCGCTCCCTCGCACTCCGGATCCCGCGACCGTTCGGATCATTCCGTCGAGCCCCACGCGACGAACTCGCTGGTTGCCCGAGTCGGGGATCAGCAGCTCGCCGTCAGGCAACGCAGCGATCCCGCGGGGAAAGTCGATTGCAGCGTCGGTGGCGGGCCCACCGTCGCCCCCGAAGGCCCGGGCCCCGGTCCCAACGACGGTCGTAATCAGGCCACTGGCCCAAACCCTCCTGATCCGGTTGTTGAACATGTCGGCGAGGACGAACCCGCCGTCGGGCATTCGCGCAACCCCGTGGACGAAGTTGAGCTGTGCGGCAGTTGCCGGGCCTCCGTCGCCGGCGAAGCCGGCCGTGCCGTTGCCGGCAACTGTCGAGATCGTCCCGCCGGCGGCCACGCGCCGAACGGTGTTGTTGTAGGGCTCGGCGAAGAGGAAGCTCCCGTCCCGGAGAATGGTCAGCCCGCGGGGATGGTTGATCGTCGCGGCCGTCGCCTTTCCTCCGTCGCCGGAGTGCCCGGGCAGCCCGGTTCCCGCCACGGTCTCGATCGAGCCGCCCGGGAAGGTCGTCGCGGGCGTGGTTGCGACGAGCGTGAGCGCGACCGCCGTGGCTGCGGCGAGCTTCCGGGTCATCGGCGGCGCGCCTCGATGACGAGCTGAGTGGCCAGAAGCCGCCCGAACCGGTGGCCTCGTTCGAGCGCGTCGGCCGCGCGAGCAGCCGTGCGCGAGGCGATGAGATCGAGCGGCGTGGGCACGATCGCGAAACTCGTGCGCTCGAAGGCGATCGCATCGAGCCCGTTGTGTCGCAGCAGACGCTCGAGAGCGTCGGGAGTCAAGCCGTTCTGCCGCGGCGGCGCCGGCCGTTCGGTAGCCAGCGCCCGCTTCGCCGCGCGCACGAGCGGATAGTACGCGCGCTTGGACAGCACATGAATGGAGCGGCGGTTCGGAAGGCTTGCGATCAAGCGACCAGCCGGGCGCAGTACGCGCACCAGCTCCCCGACCGCCAGGGTTGGGTCGGACACGTACTCGAGTACGCCGGTCGCGACCACGATGTCGAAGGTCGAGTCCGCGAACGGCAAAGCCTCGACTGGGGCTTGGAGGAGGCGGTTCGCGTGCTGCGGAAGACGCCGCCGAGCATGTTCGATCATCCGCTCGGAGAGGTCCACTCCCGAGACCGTCCAGTCACGGCTCGCGAGACGCTCGAGTAAGCGGCCGGGCCCCATGCCGGCGTCCAGCAGATCCCCGGGCCCCGAGCCGACGCGGCGTATAACCGTCTCCAGCCTGGCGCGCAGGGCGTGCCCGTCGACACTGTGGCTGTCGTGGGCGGCGTCGTACCAAGAGGCGTCTCGGTCGAACAGCGCTTCGGGCGTCATGCGCGTTCGGCCAGGGCGAAGAGCGTGTGCCCGTAGGGAAGGGAACGGCCCGGCCTGGCTAGGTACCGTGCCTCCAAGTGGAGCAGCCGCTCCATGAGCGCATCCGCGCGCCCTTCGGTGGGCTCGGGCACTCCGTGCATCCCTTCACCGGGCTCTTGCGGCGAGTGTCCGCTCAGCGTCGCCCAGGATGAGCCCAGGACGTTCGCGTGGGTCAGACGCAGGCAGTAAAGTCCCGCAGTCGTGACCACGATGGCGAGGCTGGCGCGGTCATAGACGCGCCATTCCGCCGAGGCTCGGCGCGCCCGCAGGCCGCCATTCGTCCTGACCAGCAAGCTGCCCGACGGCGCCAGCACGCGGCGAAGCTCGCCGAGGGCGGACTGCACCTCGTCCTCGCGGACATGCTGCAACACGTCGTTCATCAGTACGAGATCGAAAGACTCGTCGGCGAACGGAAGGCCGGCGACGGACGCGCGGCGAAGGTCGGCGCCAGGAGCACGGTTGGCCGCCAGCGCGAGCGCCTCCTCGCTCACATCGACGCCCGCGGCCTCCGCGGGCTGCGCACGCTCGATGGCCCACGCGAGCATCCCGCCCGTTCCGCAGCCGGCGTCGAGGAGTCTCAACCCTGGCCGCTGGAGCCGCGAGCCGAGGAGCGCAACGGTGATGGCTCGCATCCCCCGGTGCCACCAGTGGCGCTCCTCCGCTTCGTAGAGCGCGCGATAGTAATCGGGAGGTACCGTCGGCGTCGAGACCGTGTCACACACCCTTGCAATTATTCCCACGCGCGGATGACGTGGACATTCAAGCGCGGCTTCGACGCCGCACGACTCAGGCCCGAGCGAGCAGCGCCCTCAGCGGCGGCGCCAGTTTCCGTGACGCCGCGCTCCGGTAATTGAGGGTCAGGATCGTCGCGGAAGACACGACGCCGACGATCGCCGCCCCGGGGATCCCGACTAGCGGAACCGCGAGGAGATTGCCCAACACGGTCACCGCGGCGGTGATCACGTTGTTCCGCATCAGAACCACCGTCTGCCCCGTCCCGATGAGTAGCCCGCTGAAGGGCGCGGTCAGCGCGGAAAACGGGATCTTCCAGGCCAGGATCGCGAGCACCGGAGCGGCATTCTCGTAGCGGTGGCCGAAGGCGATCGGGATGACGAACTCCGCCACCGCGGCAACGGTGAACGCGACCGGGAGCGTCACGACGAGAGACGTCCGCACCGCTCGGCGGAGAACAAGCGACGCGAACTCGGAGGCTGCGGCGCTGTAAGACGAGACGAACGACACGTAGAACAGGCCGATCACGGTGCCGAAGAACAGAACGGGCTTTTGCGCGGCGCTGAAGAAGCCCGCATCGCGCGGGCCGAGCACGAACCCAATCAGGAGGACGTCGAACGAGAACTGGATCCCGCGCGCGTACGACGAGATCATCACGGGGATGCTCTCGCGGAGCGTCGCGACCCAGAAGGCGACGTCAATCCGGGGCACGAGCACGCCGAAGCGCCGGGCCACCATCAGGAAGATCGCTCCCGCATAGACGAACTCCCCGGTGGCGTAGGCGAACGGGACGCGCGCGACCGCGTGGTGCGGCACAACCGCGAAGACGACACCGCAGAGGAAAACGATGCGCGCGGCCAGGTTTCCCACAGCGACCGCGCGCGCGCCTCCGATGCCGAGGACGATCCAGCGAAGGTTCAGCGCGATCGCCGGCAGTGCGACGACGAAGCCGAGGTACACCGCGCGGTTGGAGGGGGAGCGGGTCCCGATGCCGATGATCACCAGGTAAACAGCCGCCACTGTCAGGGACGTCACGATGCGCAGGCCGAGGATCCTCTCCGCGAGCTCGCGGAAGCCGGCCGGGTCGCGACTTACGTTGCGGAGGCTGAGGATCTCGGTGCCCGAGTCGACTCCGAGCGAGAGCCAGCCGACCAGGGCGATGCCGACGCTGACGAGGCCGAAGCCCGCCGGACCGAGATTGCGCGCCAGCAAGAGGAACGTCACGAGACCGAAGAACGCGGCCGCGCCCTCGCCGAGCAGGAGCGTGCCGAAATTCTTGACGAGACCACGCCACGCCGCTGCGGCTTCCACCTCGATCGGAAGCGGCTCCGTGTGCGGCTCGGTCATCGGGCGACCATTCCATAGTCCTTGCGAACCGCACGTCGCGTGCGGGCGGCCAAGCGGCGCGCCGCGAGGTACGTGCCGAGCTTGTGGTCGAGTGCCGCGTGGAGCAGCGCAGGGCGGCGGACATAGTGGGCGTCGACACGTGGGAGAGCGAGCGGATCGCTACCCTGGGTGACCAGAGCGAGACGCCCGCCGCACGCGGCGTCGTAGCCCGCCGCCACCAACGCCCGGGGCGCTTCTGCAGGAACGGCCCCATAGGGAAAGGCGAACGAACGCACGGCCACGCAGGCGGCGTCTTCCAACCGGCTCCTCGAATCTGCAAGCTCGACCGCCAGACCGTCGAACGGAAGCTGATCGAGCGGGTCGTGCTGGAGGCCGTGGGCGCCGACCTCCCATCCTGCCGCCGCGAGGGCCGCGACGTCCCGCGCGCTTGCGAGCGGAAAGACAGGTGTACCGGGGGTGCGCGACGGCCAGTCGCTCGTTCCGCCGAGCCGCCCGGCAACGCAGAACATCGTCGCCACGAGGCCCCTCTCCGCGAGCAGTGGCGCAGCATGCTCCCCCACGCTCGCGAGCCCGTCGTCGAAAGTGATCGCGACCGCGGGACGGTCGAGCGTTCCCCTCCTTATCTGCTCGGCCAGGGCGGCCACGGTCAACACCAGTGCGCCGGCAGCGACGATGCAATCGAGGTGTTCCTCGAGCAGCTCGGGGGCCACGTGGAGCGGCGAAGAGCCAGGTTCGACTGCGTGGTAGGTGAGGATCAGGGCATTCACGACGCCTTGATCGTCTCGACGTTCGCGATCAGGCGGAGGTACGCGTCCAAGTGCGGGACCTCGGACCACTTCTCGAGCCACGCGTCGTGACCGCGCGCGCCAAGCTCGTCACGGTGCGCGCGGTCGAGCCGAAGGCGCTCCATCGCCTCGAGGAGCTCGGCGTCGGTGCCGTAGACGTACCCGCCACCACTGTCCGTCACAGGCTCGGGCAGCGCGCCGAGGTCGCGGACGATCGCCGGCGTGCGTTGCGCGAACGCTTCGAGCGTGACGATGCCGAAGACCTCGAAGCCGACCGACGGGACGATGAGCGCGATCGCGTCCCGGTAAAGCCCTGCGAGCGCGTGCGGCAGGGCGCGACCGACGAAGTGGACGTGATCGAGGCCAGCGGCCTGTCTCCGCAGCCCGGGCTCTTGGCTTCCGTCGCCCACGATCACGAGATCCGCTGACCGGTAGTCGCGGAAGCGCTCGATCAGCGTCTCCACGCCCTTGAGCCTCTCGAGACGGCCGACGTAGAGGAAATACGGACGCTTGGGAGACTCGAGCTCCGGGACCCCGTCGCCCTCCCCTTTGGGCAGGAAGTAGGGGAGGTGATGGATCGATCGGCGGAAACCACGGTCGTGGTGCGCCTGAACGGTGAACCGGCTCGGCGACAGGAACAGATCGACGTTCTCGAGTTGACGCTCGAGGAGATTCGTGTAGCGCCAGAGCTGCGGCGGTCGCTTGAACGTGAGCGAGCAGCGAAAGCAGCTCGGATCGACGCAGGGCTCCCGGTTGTTCTTCCACAGCACGTGCATCGGGCATACGAGCCAGTGCTCGTTCATCGTGTAGCACTTGACGCCGCTGCCGTATGACAAGACGCCCGGTCCTCCTACCAGCGACACGTTGTGGAAGTGGACTACGTCGAAGTCCTCGGCGCTGAAGATCTTCCTGAGCGGCGCCGCCGTCAGCGCAGGCCGCCCACTGAGATAGGTGAGAAGTGGCGAGACCGAGCCGATACCGCTGCGAAGCGGCACCACTTCGACTCCCGGCTGTTGCGGGAATCCGACCTCTGGGCTTTCTGCGGAGAGCGCGCGATACGCATCGACACTGTGGACGACAGTGACGCGGTGTCCGCCACGGGCTAAGGCGTTCGAGAGCCGATAGACGTACATCGCGTCACCGCCGAAGTGATACGGCGGATAGAACGTGGTGACCATGCAGAACGAGAGGCTCCGCTCAGGCACGGCGTCCTCGTCCGTTCGCGGCTGCGGAGACGAGGTCGCGCAGGGCTTCCGCCGAAGCGTCCCAAGACAGGCGGGAGACAGCCTCGCGACCTCGCTCGCCAACGTCCAGCCGGGTCGACTCCTCGGTCAAAATGCGTTCGAGGGCCGCCGTCAACGCGGCGCGGTTTCGGGGTTCAAAGAAGAGTGCTACGCCGTCCAGCGTCTCCCGATGTGCCGGCAGGTCGCTGAGAATTGTGGCGGCCCCGCAGGCTGCGGCCTCCACGGCGGGAAGCCCGAAGCCCTCCGCAAGTGACGGGACGACAGCCGCGGCCGCGACGCTGTAGAGGCAGGCCAGCTCGTCGTCGCTCAGAAAGCCGGGTAGCACGACGCGCTCTTCCACCCCCAGCTCGCAGATCCGCGCGCGGATCGAGCTGACGGCGGAGAGGAACGGACCGCCGTCGAGGTCGCCCGCGAGCACCAGCCGCGCGGGGGTCGAGATGGCCGCAAAAGCCTCGACAAGAGTCTCGACGTTCTTGTGCGGGCTCAGTCCGGCGGCGTAGACGACCAGGGGCTCGTCGAGCCGGAGCCCGAGCTTCGCGACCGCCGCCTCCGCCTCATCACGTTGGCGCGGGCGGAAAGCGGGGTCAGGAGCCTCCGGGACTACGACGATCCGCTCGGCGGCGATTGGAACGGCCTGCAGAAGCTCACGCCGTGACGCCTTGGAAACCGTGAAGAGTACGGTGGCCCGCTTGATCGCAACTCGCTCTTTCAACCGCCAGAGGACTCGGTCTTTCGTCCCGCCGAGGGCGAGCTCGGGCAACTGACGCGTGATTATGTCGTGGAGCCCGACCACACTCGGCACTCCGACGACCGGAAAATAGGTGTACACCGAGGGGAAGAGCACCGCGTCAAGACCGCCGCGGCTCGCAGCCACGGTCAGACGCGCAAGGTCAATGGAGCTGCGGCTCGAGCCATCGACCGACGCCCTCACTCCTCGCACGGGCCGAACCTCGGCGCGCTCTGGCAGCTCGAGAGCGGCCTCCTCCTCGGCGGCCACGAAGAAGACGTACCGCGTCCCAGCGTCGAGATCGACGAGCCGGCCGACCGCGTTCCGTGCAAAGCGGCCGTACCCACGACGGTTCGACCAGCTCGTCGCGTCGACACCGACCCGCACGGCTCAGCGCACCTTCAGAAGGCTTCGCCCGCCGCCGAACGCATATCCGACCGCCTCGCCGAAACTCCAGACACAGAGGTACAGAACAATCAGTGGGGTCGCCTTCAGAAGCTCCCGCCGGTGGACGCGCCGGCGGAACACGTTGCCGGCGATCCGCGCGTAGAGGACCGGCACGAGCAGCGGCGAGCCAAGCAGGTGGACCCAGCGCTGTGCCCCGAGCGACTCCAGCCTCATTCCTGCGTACGACCGCGAGTAGTGGTAGCGCTGCGACACGAACTCGCGGAATCCGAAGTCCTTCGCATGATCGAGCGCGACAGCATCGTCGGCAAACAACGGCAGGCCGCTGCGCTGAAGATGCGGGTGCAGGTCGCTCTCCCAGCGTCCCTGTTCGAGCAGCGGCCGCATGGCGTCGAGCGCACGACGGTCGTACGAGACGTTCATGCCGACCAACGTCTCGACCTCACCCACGGGAGCCGGGGCCATCGACGCGCTGTATTCGCAGAAGAAAGCGGCCCAATCGCGGCTCCTCGCGGTCGCGGCGTTGTAAACCGGTCCGCCAACGACCGGGCGGCCCGCACGATGCAGCTCAACGATGCGGTCGGCCCACCCTTCCCGCACGTTGCAGTGATCCTCGATCACGGCTACATACGAGCTCGTCGTGTCGGCGATTCCGGCCGCGCGCAGCTCGGGAACCGTCTTCGGCTCGTCAAACGAGAGGAGGCGGACGCGCGGCCATCGTCGGCGCACAGTCTCACGGGTCGCATCGTCCGTCCAGTCGGCGACCACGATCTCGGCGTCTTGGGCGCGCGTTTCGAGCGCGGTCAGGCAATCAGCGAGATAGGGCAGCCCATTGACGGACGCGACGACGACGGATAGCCCTGGGTCGGTCATCGCCGCCGCAAGGCGTCGAGATGACCAAGAGCTTCGCCCGCGGCCCAGGCGAAGTCGAACACCACGATGAGAGGCAGCGCAGCAATCAGGCGTCCGCGAAGTCGCCGGCGACGCTGCGTCTCGCGAATGACACGCGCGATCTGGAGCGGCGGAACGAGCGGCGCTCCGAGTACGCCGGCCAGGTTCCGCGTCGCGCTCATGGCGTTACCACGCTGAGCTCCGTAGACCCGACCGTGCGCGAGCCTCTGCCGTGCGAATGCACGAGCTCCGGCCGACCTGCCCTGCCGAACGACGAGCTCGGGCGCATGCCAGAGCGCCGCTCCGCGCTGGTGCAGGAAGCGGTGGACGTCCGGCTCCCAGAAACCATCGCGGTAGAGGTGCCGAGCGTGCTCGAGAACGTCACGCCTGTACGCCGCGTTGTCGCCCGGAAGGTCGACGGACTCGTGACCGGCGAAGGGCAGCATGTCGCGCGCGTAGCGGACGAAGTACTCCGCCCAATCGCTCAGCCGGAGCCCGCGGCCGGGGTCGATCGCGCCCGCGACAACGTCCACGCGTTCGAGCTGGGCCCGGATCGTTGCGACCCAGTCGGGGGCCGGCCGCATCGGCGAGATCGTGAGCGCCACGGCGCGGCCCGTGCTCTCCGCTATGCCCTCGGCCCAGAGCACCGGGACGAGCGCGTCCGCGCGCTCTACGAAGCGTGCGAAGGGGAAGCGCTGCTGCACCTCCCGAGCGCTCGCTTTCGGCTCGCAAATGAGCACCTCGGCCCCGTCGACCTGGGGCTCGAGCGTCTCGAGCAATCCCTCAACCGATCCCGCAGCACCGTTCGAGCCGACGACGATAGAAAGGGCGTATTCGGCCACGGCCAAGCGCATGATTCTACGGCCTCGACCGGTGGCTGGAAGCCCCGCGCATAGACTCGTTTCATGGAGGCAACGCTGCTACCTCC
>DHWI01000171.1:3643-3995 GCA_002413095.1 Thermoleophilia bacterium UBA5186 | reverse complement strand
CGGGCGGAAGCACGACAGGACGATCGCCTCCGCGATCGCGACGTTCTGGTGCATCACGGTCGTGCCGGGCGGGGCGCCGATGATGCGACCGACCTGGTCGCCGACCGTGAGCGGCATCGTCCACCAGCCCTCGCCCCAGGCGCGGATCCCGCGGGTCCGCCACGTGCGCGCGTACTCGGTGATGCGTTCCTCCGCCGCGGCGGGCATGGCCCCGAGCGAGTGGTTGATGAGGTACGTCGTCTCGGCGAGGATGGGATAGCGGTCGCGATAGGAGGCGAGGTCGCTCACTTGTGCAGACCGTAGAGCACCGCGTTCCGGCCGTCGTGTTCGAGCACGAAGATGACGCCGGGCT
>DHWI01000171.1:0-3557 GCA_002413095.1 Thermoleophilia bacterium UBA5186 | reverse complement strand
GGCGCCGGTGGTGGCCGCCTGGAACGCGACGCCGGCGCCGAAGAGCAGCACGAAGCCGATCGCGACGGCGATGAGAACCTGCTTGGCGCTCGGGCGTCGGGCGATCGGCAATGTCGCGTCCTCGCGCCCGGCCACGCAATCGATCGTAGCGGCCGAGACGCTCGGCTCAAGGCGCGGCGGCCATGTCCAACGCAGCGAACCCCGGGGTCAGACCCCGGACGTGGCCAGCGTGCCGATTGTGTGCCAGCGTCGCCCGGGCGGTTCTCGGGAGGCCGTGCTGCCGCTACGTTCGCCACATGCCTCGCCTGCTCCGCGTCCAAGAGCCGAACGGCATCTACCACGTTACGGCCCGCGGCGTCGCCGGACTGGCGGTCTTCCCGGACGACGACGCGCGGGGCCTCTACGTGCGGCTAATGGAGCGAACCTTCGACCAGTACCGTTGGATCTGCCATGCGTACTCCCTGCTAACGACGCATTTCCACCTGATCGTCCAGATCCGCGATCCGAACCTGTCCGCTGGAATCCAGCGCCTGAACGGCCTGTACGGCGCGTGGTTCAACGAGATCCGCGAGCGGCGCGGCCACGTCTTCGAAGGTCGGTTCCGATCGTGGCCGATCGAGACGGACGACTACTTCGAGAAGGCTTGCACCTACGTCCGGATGAACCCGGTGCGAGCAGGGCTCTGCGATCGCGCGGACGAGTGGCCTTGGACGGGCGGGGACGCTCTGCGTGGCATGTCCGGGGTCAGACCCCGGACAGCGCTCGGAGGGACGCGGCTGCGCGGCCTAGGAGAGGCGCTTCAGCAGCCCGAGCGCCTGCTGGTTCCAAGGGACGCGGTGGGTGACGCCGGGGGCCCGTTGTCGACCGCGGTTCGCGAGGTACCAGTCGTACGTCTCGATCAACGCCTCCGCGTTCGACAGCCGGGGCGCCCACCCGAGCAGCCGCTCCGCCTTGGAGACGTCGACGAACGAGTCCCGATGCGCCGTCTTGTAGTGCCACTCGGCGAGCGGCGAGACACGCGCGAGCTCCAGCCCTCGCAGGATCACTTCCGCCGGGCGAGCCGGGACGGGGGTGATCCGACTCGACGAGCCGGCGTGGTCGATCAGCGCCTGGAGGTCGCCCCGCACAGTGCCGAACCGCATCGCGCCGACGTTCAGCGTCTCCCCGGCGACGTCCGCAGCGCCGGCACGCACGATCGCATCGACGAGATCGTCGACGGCGAGCAGCTGGTACCGGTTCTCGCCACTGCCGAGCACGTAGATCCGCCGCCCCTCCCGAATCCAATCGAAGAGGATCTCGAAGACGCCGAGCCGCTCCGCGCCGATGAACGTCTTCGGCCGGATGATCACCGTCTCGAAGCCGCCGCCGTTCGCGACCCGCACGAGCCGCTCCGCGTCGATCTTCGACTCGCCGTAATGCCCGACACCGACGAGCGGGTCGTCCTCTTCGATGGGATGCTTCTCGGGGACGCCGTACACGGCCGTGGACGAGACGAGGATGAGGCGACGCACACCGGCCTCGCGCGCCGCCAGCACGACGTTCTCCGTTCCGCCGACGTTCACCGACCGGATCGAGTCGCGCGTGGCCTGGATCGGCAGCGCGGCGGCCGCGTGCACGACCACGTCGGCACCGACGCAGAGCTCCTGCACGCCCGCGAGCTCGCGGATGTCTCCGCGCAGCTCGGTCACCGACCGCTCGAGGTCGGCGTCGTCGAGCGGCGCCACGTCGAGCGAGCGGACGTCGTGCCCGTCGGAGATGAGCCGCCGCGAAAGGTGCAGTCCGAGGAAGCCGGCGCCGCCGGTGATCGCCCACAGCATCCGCGACACGCTACCGGTCGAGCGAAGCGGCCTTCGCGGGCTCGGGCGCGGGCCGGGGCGGCGGCTTCGAGTCGACGAGCACCGCGGCCACGAGCAGGACGGCCACCGCGACCGCGCTCTCGCCAACGAGGCTCCGCGGCAAGCGGGACAGGATCCCAGTGTCGCCGCGCTCGAGCGCCGGCCGGGCGACGAAATGGTGCACGGCCCCCCACGTCAGCGCGAGCCCGACAAGACCGAGCTTCACGAGCAGAACGTGCCCGTAATGCTCGCGCCAGAGATCCGCCACGTGCGGCAGGCGCAGGATGCTGAGATACACGCCCGCGCAGAGCACGAGCCCGATCAGCACCGTTGCGACGCGCGAGAAGCGCAGGAAGCACTCGCGGCGCAACTCGGGCGCGGCCGGCCACACGACGAACGCGAGCTGCACGAGTCCGCCGACCCAGAGGCACGCGGCGGAGAGGTGCACCCAGTCCGCCAGCACCGAGAGCCGACCCGCGCCCGCGTCCGCGGCCGAGTGGCCCGAGAGCGAGAGCCCCGAGGCGAACCCGAGCCCGAGGAGGAAGGCGGCCCAGAGCAGCGCCCGACGCTCGGTCAGCCACGCGAGGAAGAGCAACGCCGCGACGAGCGCGAACCCGAGCGTCATCGCGATGAACGCTGCGCCGAAGCGAGTCCCGCTCGCGATCGGCGAGAGATCGCCGTAGAGCAGGCGCCCGAACGGCAGCTGCAGCGCGTCCTCCGCCCGCAGGATGAACGCCGCAATTCCGACCTCGAGCGCCGCGACCACACCGATGCCGGTCACCCACCAGAAACGCCGTTCCGCCCCCGGCGGCAGCGGGCCGCGCATGACGAGTAGCCGGAAACCGAGCCCGCCGACGACCAGGGCGAGCGCAAGGAAGTACGCCCAGCGCACGAGGTGCTCGGCGCGGGTCGGCCCACCGGCGCCGTACGCCTCGGTCGGAGGCGGCGCCGCGACGCGAATCCCGAACGTGTAGACGCCCGAGACGACGTGCCCGTCCGACGAGATCGCGCTCCACCGGATGGTGTACGCGCCGCGTGGCAACCGCGGCAGGGAGGCGACGACACGGCGCGTGTCGGGCGCGCTGCGGGCCGGGCCCGAGACGAGCTTCCCGGCGGCGGAGTACACGCGGATGGAGCCCGGCAGCGCGGTGACGCGCTGATCGAAGCGGAGCAATGCCTGAGCGGGCGCGCGTTGCAGCCGCTGCTCGAAGCTCGGGATCGTCTGCCGCAGGGTGGCGTGGGCGGACGCGGCGCCGGGCGCCGCCAGGGCGACGAGCACGGCCAGCGCAAAGACCCGTCTCATCGGTGCGGTGTCCCTGCGAGCGGCGACAGATGGCCGAAGATCGGCGCGAGGTCGCGATCCGAGTACAGGAACACGGCGATCACCACGAAGCCGAGCGCGAAGCCTGCATTCCATCCGAGCGCTCGCGGCCGGAACGCCTTCCCAAGCGGGAAGATCGCGACGAAGAGCGCGGTCAGGCCGAGCGCGTGATGGAGGAACGACGAGCGCTGGAAGAGCCACGGATTCTGTTCGTGGATGAGGAACGCGATCCCGCCGACCGAGAGTCCGATCGCCGAGCAGAGGTACCACCAACGACTCGTCAGCTTCCCGCTCGCGAGCCCGAGCTCGGCCGCGCCCGCAAGCATCAGCGCCTGCGCCCACGACCCGTGCGCGAGCATGTGGATCGTCGAGTTCGTGAAGAAGACCATCACCGGCCACAT
>DHWI01000204.1:8135-14592 GCA_002413095.1 Thermoleophilia bacterium UBA5186 | reverse complement strand
CGCATCAGGTACGAGAGGGTGAGGCCCGAGTCGATGATGTCCTCGACAACGAGCACGTGGCGTCCCTCGATGTTGATGTCGAGGTCCTTGAGGATGCGGACGACGCCGGAAGAGTCGGTCGACGCGCCGTAGCTCGAGATGGCCATGAAGTCGACCTCGCAGGGCACCGTGACATGCCTCATCAGGTCGGCCATGAAGAAGACCGCGCCCTTGAGGACGCCGATGAGGAGCAGATCGCGGCTCGCATAGTCCGCCGAGACCTCGCGGCCCAGTGCAGCGACGCGCTCCTGCAGCGCATCCGGCTCGATCAGGATCTCGCCGACCCCGGCCTCGAGCTCAGTCCCCGACGACACGCTCCGCCTTCACGCCCGGCGCCTCGACGATTCCCGGGACGGCGACGACCTCGTCCCCCCGCACGACGAGCGGCCACGTCTCGCGGTCGGAACGGGGGATCTTGGCGTCGACGAACACGTCTTGGATCTTCTTCCTCCGACCCGCCAGCCGGTCGCCGGCGCGCCAGGCTCGTACCTTAAGGCCTCCGAGCTCCGAGTCGATGCGCCACTCGCCCCAGCGCACCTCACCGCTGCCGAGCGCGACGGGGCCGCGCTCGAGCCAGAGGCGGTCGTACTCGCGCACGGCCTGGATGCCGCTGCCGAGATCGACGCGCTTCGAACCCTCTGGGGACGCGAGCAGCTCGGCGAGCGCGGGCGAGAGCGTTGCGCGCTCCTCGAGCGCCCGCAGGAGGTTCGCCTCCGCGGCGGGATGGAGCCGGCGCAGCGCGGGCACGATCTCCCGGCGGATGAGTCCGCGCTTGGTGCCGTCGTTCGAGGAGTCCGTGTGGAAGGCGAGACCCGCGGCGCGGCAGTACGCCTCGGTCTCGCGGCGCCAGAGCGGGAGTAGCGGACGAACGACGCCGTCCTCGCGCTTCGGCTTGATCCCGGTGGCGGCGCCGCTCGTCGCCAGGCGGAAGAGGATCGTCTCGACCTGGTCCGACGCGGTGTGGCCGGTCGCACGCAGGCGATCGGTCGCGAAGGAGTAGCGGATGCGGCGCAGCTCCTCCTCCGTCTGACCGCCGCGACCGTCGACGACCTCCGCGCTGAGCTGCTCGCGGCAGAAGCGTGCGTCCTCGTCGGACTCCGCGCCGCGCAAACCGTGGTCGACGTGCAGCGCCGAAACGCGATAGCCGAGGGCGCGCAGCGCGTGCCAGAGACACGTCGAGTCGGCCCCGCCGGACACGAGGCACGTCACGTCGCCCCCGGGCGGAATCAACTCGCGCTCGCGCACGTGCGTCTCGATCCGCGCCAGCACGGCCGCCGTGTCCATGCGTACAGGCTAGACGGGTGGGCTAGAGCAGAGAGCGGACGTCGCAGCCGCGCTGAACGAGCTGGGGCTGAGCCTCGGAAAGCACGTCGTGGGCGAAGTTCGCCAGGCCGTACGCACGGTAGATGTGCCGGCCCGGATCCTTGTGCTCCGACTTGACGAGGACCGCGGTCGCGTACTCGTTGAACATCGCGTTCATCAGATACTTGGTCTTCTCGAGCGACGGGTCGCTCGGGCTCGTGCCGTTCATGATCTTCGCCGCGTCCCGCGCCTGCTTGACGACGACGAGCGGCTTGACGGAGCCGTGGAGGTAACCGTCCGCCCACACGTTGAGGGCGGTCATGTTCAGCTGGGCCGTCTGGATGAAGTCTCGGTCTGTCGCCGAGCAGGTGTGGGCCGACGCCGATGCCTGAGCGCAGCCGGAGGCGAGCAGGCACAGGCACACGCCAACAAGGGGTAGGGCCGCCGCAGAGAGGCCACGCACGACAGTGTCATCGGCGGCCGCGTCTCCCCGGCACTATCACCCGTTTCAGGGGGCTCGGCGCGTTGCCCAATGTCGGGCGGCGTACGCCGCGGCGACGCGAGCGGCCCAGCGGCCCACCCAGAGGGCTGCGCCGGCGCCCGCGAGGGTCACAAGGCCGGCGCGGCGCAGCAGTCCTCCAGCCCTTCATACTCGCCGAAGCCGATCTCGTCGAGCTCAGGCAGGACGAGCCGCGGCACCTGAGCCCGGCCCTCTTCAGACAGGGCGATCGCCACGGAAGCATCGCCGTTGGCCGCGCCGCGAAGGCGGTACTCGCTCTCGGCGTGTCCGGTCAAGACCGCTTGCTCCATCGGCCGGGGATTATCGTCTCCCGATGGAGACACGCGCCCTCGGCCGTAGCGGCCTCGCCGTCTCGCGCTTCCTCCTCGGCTGCGGCAACTTCGGCGGGATCGGATCCGCGCCCGAGCTGTTCGGCCAAGGCGAGTCTGAGGAAGCCGCGTTCGAGCTGATGGACACGGCGATCGCAGCCGGGATCACGGTCTTCGACACCGCGGACGCGTACGGAGGCGGCCGCAGCGAGACGATGATCGGACGGTGGCTCGCGGCGCGCAGTCCCGAGCGACGTCCGCTCCTCTCGACCAAGGTCTACAACCCGATGGACGAGGGCGAGGATCGCGGACTCGCTCCGGCGCGCGTCCTCCGCCAGCTCGACTCGAGCCTCGAGCGGCTCGGCGTCGATCGTGTCGACATGTACGTGACGCACGATTGGGACGTCGACACGCCGATCGCGGAGACCCTCGGCGCGCTGGACGAGATCGTGCAAGCCCGGAAGGTGCGCGCGATCGGGGCGAGCAACGTCTCAGCCGAGCAGCTGGAGGAGGCGTTGGAGGCGAGCGCCGAGCAGGGTCTCGCCCGCTTCGAGTGGGTGCAGAACGAGTACTCGCTCCTCCATCGCGATCCGGAAGACGAGGTCTTCGCGCTCTGCGAGCGGCACGGGCTCGGGTTCACGCCCTTCAGCCCGCTCGCCGGCGGGTGGCTCACCGGCAAGTACCAACGCGACACGCCGCCGCCGCCGGGCTCGCGGATGGCCCTGCGCCCCGACGCCTACTCCGCCTTCGAAACCGGGGCCACCTACGACGCGGTCGATCGCTTCCTCGACGCCGCCCGCGAGCGAGGCGTGTCGCCGGCGGTGCTCGCGATCGCGTGGGCGCTCTCGCACCCGCGCGTAACGGCGGCCGTGATCGGCCCACGCCGGCCCGAGCAGCTGAAGAGCATCCTGCCGGCGCTCGAGCTCGAGCTGGACGAATCCGAGCGGGCCGAGCTGGCCGAACTGTTCCCACGATGAGCACGCTCGTCCTCGACCAGGCGCAGGTGGAACAGCTGCTGACCATGCCCGAGTGCATCGAGCTGATGGAGGAGACGCTCGTCGCACTGGCGCGGGATGAGCTCTACCAGCCGCTGCGGAGCGTCGTCCGGCCCCCGGGCGCCGACGGCTTCATGGGGCTGATGCCCGCGCATCGGGGCGGCGAGACACCCGCCTTTGGGCTCAAGGTCGTCTGCATCTTCCCCGGCAACCCGGCCCGCGGGCTCGACGCCCATCAGGGCGCGGTCGTCCTATTCGACGGAGAGACCGGCGAGGTCCGAGCGATCGTGAACGCGTCCGCGATCACCGCCATCCGGACGGCCGCGGTCTCCGCAGTAGCCACGCGCGCGCTCGCGCGCGGAGACGCGCAGACGCTCGCGATCCTCGGCGCCGGGGTGCAGGCAAAGTCCCACCTCGAGGCGATGCGGGCGCTTCACGACTGGGAGCGGATCGTCGTCTGGAGCCGCACGCGCGAGCACGCCGAGCAGCTCGGGGTCGAGGTCGCGGAGACCGCCGAGGAGGCGTTGCGCGCCGCCGACGTCGTCTGCACGACCACGACATCACGCGAGCCCGTCGTGCACCGCGCATGGCTGAAGCAGGGCGCGCACGTGAACGCGGTCGGCTCGAGCATCCCGACGACCCGCGAGCTCGACACCGCGACCATGGCCGATGCCGCCCTGTTCGTCGACCGGCGCGAGTCGACGCTCAACGAGGCGGGCGACTACCTCTTCCCCGCCGGCGAGGGCGCGATCGGGCCGGAGCACATCCGCGCGGAGCTCGGCGAAGTGCTCGCGGGGAGCGCCGAGGGCAGGCGCTCGCCGGACGAGCTGACCGTGTTCAAGTCGCTCGGCCTCGCGGTGGAGGACCTCGGTTGCGCCCAGTTCCTCTTGCGGCGCGCCCGCGAGCTCGGCCGTGGCACCGAGGTCGAGTTCTGATCCCGCTCGAGGACATCCTGCTCGCGCAGGCCACGATCGCGTCAGCGGCGGTGCGGACGCCGCTCGTGCGGCTCGACGCCCCCGAGTCGCCCGCCGAGATCTACCTCAAGCTCGAGAACCTGCAGCCGATCGGCTCGTTCAAGATCCGCGGCGCCGCGAACGCGATCAGGCAGGCGCGGCCCGACGAGCTGCAGGCGGGAGTGGTGACCGCGAGCGCCGGCAACATGGCGCAGGGAGTCGCCTGGGCGGCGCGCGAGGCCGGCGTGCCCGCGACGATCGTCGTGCCCGACCACGCGCCGGCGACGAAGCTGGCGGCGATCGAGCGGCTGGGGGGCCGTGTGATCAAGGTGCCGTTCGAGAAGTGGTGGGAGACGATCGAGCAAGGCCGCTTCGAGGGCGCCGACGGCCTCTTCGTCCATCCGGTCCAGAACGAGCTCGTCATGGCGGGCAACGGGACGATCGGGCTCGAGCTCGTGGACGACCTTGACCAGTTCGACACGGTGCTGATCCCCTGGGGCGGCGGCGGGTTGACCGTCGGGATCGCGAGCGCGGTCAAGGCGCTGCGACCCGAGGTGAGGATCGTGCCGGTCGAGCCGGAGACGGGCGCGCCGCTCGCCGCGTCGCTCGCGGCCGGCTCGCCGCAGGGCGTCGACTACCAGCCGTCGTTCGTGGACGGGTCGGGGAGCCGCGCGATCCTGCCGCGGATGTGGGAGGCGGCGCAGGGACTCCTGGACGGCTCGGAGGTCGCGACACTCGACGAGACCGCCGGCGCGGTGCGACTGCTCGCGGAGCGCGCGCGCGTCGTCGCGGAGGGCGCGGGTGCGCTGGCGGCCGCGGTCGCGCTTTCGGGCCGTGCGGGCGAGGGCCGGATCGTCTGCATCGTCTCGGGCGGGAACATCGACCCGGACAAGCTGGCGACAATCCTGCGCGGCGACGTTCCGTAGGCGCCGAGGCAAGGCGCCAGGTCTCTAGCGAATCCTGATCTTCTGGCCGACCGTCAGCGCGGACGGATTGACGCCCGGGTTCAGGCGGATCAGTTCGTCCACGGTCGTGTTGTTGGCGGACGCGAGCTGCTGGAAGGTGTCGCCGCTGACGATCGTGTGGTACTGCGCCGCGCTCGTCGTGGTCGTCGTCGCCGTCGTCGTCTTCGCGGTTGTCGTCCGGTGCGTCGTGGCCGCGGCGCTCGTCGTGGCGGGCGCGGGGCCGCTCTCGTCGAGTGCGGAGCGGATCAGGAGCACGGCGATCGTTGCCGCGAGCAGGAACGCCGCCGGCGCCGCATACCGCGCGAGCCCGCTCCGCCGGCCCGGCGGAGGCCGTTTCACCAGCCGGAAACGCTCCACACTTCGCCCCGCAGCCGCGCCGCTTCGGCACCGGCGGCGGCGCGCCACTCTCCGCCGTCGACGCGAAACGCGTAGATGAGGGCGCGCGAGACCGTGACGAGCGCGCTCGCGGGCCCGCTCGTGAAGGCGCGCGCGACGTCGGCGGGCGTCGCTCCCTGAGCGCCCACGCCCGGCAGCAGGAGGATCGACTGCGGCAGGAGCCGGCGCGCCTCGCCGACCGCGCGCGGATGCGTCGCGCCGATCACCGCGCCGACGCTCGACAAGCCCCGCGCGCCGACGATGTCCTCGCCCCATTCGCGCACGAGCCGGGCGACGTGCTGCCAGAGCGGCTTCCCGTCGGTAAGGATCGCGTCCTGCACCTCGGCGCTGCCCGCGTTCGACGTCTTGACGACGCAGAAGATCCCGGCTCCGTCGCGCTTGCACGCGGCCAGCATCGGCTCGACCGCGTCGCGGCCGAGATACGGGTTCACGGTCAGCGCGTCGGCGAGCGGCCCATCCTTGCCGCGCGGTTCGAGGAACGCGGCGGAGTACGCGCGCGAGGTCGAGCCGATGTCGCCGCGCTTCGCGTCGAGGATGACCAGGAGCCCCGCCTGCCTCGCGTACGCGCACACGTCCTCGAGCGCACGGACGCCGTCGGCGCCGAGCTCCTCGAAGAACGCGGACTGCGGCTTGACGGCGACGACGTACGGGGCGACCGCGTCGATCACCCCGCGGCAGAACCGCCCGAAGGCCTCTGCCGCGTGGTCGCGCCCGAGGTGCACGTCCCCGCGGAGCTCGACCGGCAGGAGATCGACCTGCGGATCCAGGCCGACGACGAGCTGACTCCGCTTGCGCTCGACCGCGTCTGCGAGCCGGTCGCCGAAGTACGTCGTCGAAAGCGCGGGCTCCGTGCGCAGCTCCTGTGCCATCTCCTCCAAGGCTACTGCGCCAGACGGATAGGGCTCCTGAGACGTCGAAGGCCGCCCGCGGGCGGCCTTCGAAGCGCTAGGGAGAGGCGCGACGTGCGCTAGTAGCCGTT
>DHWI01000204.1:4378-8023 GCA_002413095.1 Thermoleophilia bacterium UBA5186 | reverse complement strand
TGCGCAGCCGGAATCGTGACCTTCTGGCTGGGATTGCGCGGATTCACGCCCTGGCGCTCGGCGCGATGCTGCGCAGAGAACCGGCCGAACCCGGTGAACTGGACGTTGTCGCCCTTGCTGAGGGCGTCTGTGATCCCTTCGAGGAACGCGTCGACAGCCTTGGCTGCGTCGCGGTTCGACAGACCCGACCGTTGCGCTAGATCATTCACGAACTCTTGCTTCGTCACTACCTCTCCTCCTGATCGCGGATCGCCAGAAAAGCCGATGTTGACCCTACCAGGCTCCTGCATTTGGCTCAACCATGCGGGTTTGCGGCACTTTTCGCACTTTGCGCGATTTCTGAGGCCCGAAAGATCGGCCTGAGCCGCACTGCCTGGCGTGCGAGGGCGTCGGTGCCGCCCTCCTCCCGGTCGACAACGCAGACCGCCGTTCGGACGACCGCGCCCGCCTCCCGAAGAGCCTCGACGGAGGCAAGGAGCGCTCCGCCCGAGGTGACGACGTCCTCGACGAGGCAGACCGTCTCCCCCGGCTCGAACACTCCCTCGATGCGGTTTCCCGTCGAATACTCCTTCGCCTCCTTGCGGACAATCAAAAAGGGCAGGCCGGACGCCAGAGACCCCGCAGCGGCCAGCGCGACCGCCCCGAGCTCGGGTCCGGCAAGCCGGGTCGCCTCCGGCTCGTGCTCCTCGACGAGCGCCGCGATCCGCTCCCCGAGTGCACCGAGCAGCTCGGGCCGCGTCTCGAAGCGGTACTTGTCGAGGTAGTAGCGGGAGCGGCGTCCCGAGCGCAGGACGAAGTCGCCCTCGAGGTACGCGTGCTCCCGGATCGCGCCGCGGAGCTCGTCGTCGGTCAGGCTCACGCGCGGGCGGCGTGGATCGCTTCGCGCGCGAGGCCGAGGAGCGGGGCCAAGTCGGGCGAGCCCTCCGTGAGCGTCTGCATCGAGCCGTCGGCGTAGTACAGGTCGACGCGCTCGCGCCCGCGGCCGGTCGTTCGGCGAAGGAGCGCGGCCACCGCGAAGAAGCCGCCGGCGAACGCGAGCAGCACTGTCAGCCTACGCATCGTCCTTCGCCGCCTTCGTCGCCTTCTTCGGGGCGCGGGCGCGCGGCTTGCGCTTCGGCTTCGCGTCCTCTGCGTCCGCCGCAACGCGGAGCGCGCTCTTCAGGTCGTAGAAGACGAGCCCGACTGTGGGATCCGGCACCGTCGTCGCGGCGATCAGCCGGTCGCCTTCGCGCAGCACGAACACGCTGCCCTCCGGAGTCTCGGCTTCGAGCTGCGTCAGCGGCTCGCCATCGCGGAGGCTCTCGGCGGCATCCAGGAGCGCCTTGGCAGCGTCCGCGAAGCCCTTCGCAGCCGCGTCGTCCGCGAAGGTCGAGCCGGCGACGGCGCCCTTGCCGTCGAGCAGCACGACACTCTCGATCTGCGAGGAGATCTCGGTGAGGTCGGCGATCGCCTGGGGCGCATCCATCGGTTCAGGACGCTAACACGCGGTGATACTGCGCTTCGTGAGGCGCAAGCGGAAGCGGCGGCTGCTGCAGAAGTTCTTCGCGGATCGCGGGACGCACCTCGCGGCGATGATCGCGTACTTCGCGCTCCTCTCGTTCGTCCCGCTGTCCTTCCTGTCTCTGTCGCTGCTCGGCGTGAGCGGGCGCGCCGACGAGTCGAGCTTCCTCGTCGGGGAGATCCGGAAGACGCTGCCCGGCGTGCCGATCGTGCGGATCGTCGAGCTCGTGAACGCTGTGCGCGGCGACGCGGCGACGCTCGGCGTGATCGGCGGCGTGGCGCTCATCTGGACGTCGCTCTCGCTCTTCAGCGTGCTCGAGTCGGCGTTCAACATCGTCTACGGGCGGCCGAACCGTTCGTTCCTGCGGGGGAAGGGCCTGGCGCTCCTCCTGATGATCGGCTCGCTCGTGACGCTCTTCCTGGCGCTCTTGGCGGGGTCGCTGGGGGCGCAGGCGTTGCGCCGCTACGCGCCCGAGCTCGTGGGGAACGGGATCAGCGCCTACGTCATCTCGTTGATCGTGTCCTCGATCGGCGTGTTCGCCTTCCTGGTCTCTGCGTACTACGTCCTGACGAACGTGGAGCTGTCCGTGCGGAACGTGCTCCCAGGGGCGGTGCTCGCAACGGTGCTCCTACAGGTGACGTTCCAGGCGCTGCCTCTGTACGTGCGCTTCGCAAAGGTCAATCCGGCGCTGCACACGTTCGGGGGAACGGCGATCCTGCTCGTGTGGCTCTACGTGATGTCGAACGTGATCGTGTTCGGCGCCGAGCTGAACTGGTGGCGCTCGTACCAGAAGGAAGAACCCATCGGCGAGGAGGCGGTCGGGCTCGCCTAACGGAGTTTGTGGCTCTGAGCCACTATCTCGCATTCAGCGCGCAAGTCGTCACGAACTCGTCACAGGAGGCATGGAGGAATGCGAGGCGCGAACTCGCGGGTCGGGCGCAGCTAGGAGTTTGTGGCTCTGAGCCACTAAGTCCGGAAAGCGCTACGTAAGGCTCGCGCCGCCAGCGCCCGGTGGGAGTGCTCGCGCTTCCAGGCATTGCCGAGCTCGGCGACTGTTTGCGCCTCGCCGTCGGGGATGAAGATCGGGTCGTAGCCGAAGCCCTCGCTGCCGCGCCGCTCCTCCGCGATCGTGCCGTCGAGGATCCCTGTGCCCCGGCGCTCCTCCCCGGCCGGCGCGAGCGCGACCAGCTCGCACACATAACGCGCGCGCCGGTCGTCGACGTCCGCAAGTTCCTCGAGCGCCCGCGCCACGCCGTCATCGGCCCATCGTGCCGAGCGCATCCCGGGGGCGCCGCCGAGCGCGGCCAGCTCGATCCCCGAGTCCTCCCCGATCGTCCACGCCTCCGGCCCGGCGAGCGACCGTCCGAACTCGGCCTTTCCGCGTGCGTTCTCGTAGTACGTGTCGCCTTCCTCGGGAGGAAACTCCGCCGCGCCGAGCAGCTCGAGCTCCCAACCGGGCAACGCGGCTCTCAGCTCCTCCAGCTTGTGGGCGTTCTGCGAAGCGAGCTTCGCGATCACTTGCGCCAGCGGACGCCCACTACGTAGTCCAGGTCGGCCAGGTGCGCCGCGAGCTCCTCCGACACCTGGTCGAGCTCCAGCGTGACGACGTTGCGGTCAGATTCCTCCGCGGTCTCGAAGTGAGTGACCTTTGCCCCGCGGCGCTCCAGCTCGGCCAGCAGGTCGCTCGTCGCGCCCGTGAGCTCGACGACGATGCGCTGCTCCTCCGGACGGGCGCGCTCGAGCACGCGAAATGCGAGCGCGCGCAACGGCCAGAGGGCGAGGATCACGATCACGGTGCCGAAGACGGCCGCGGAGTAGTAGCCCGCGCCTGAGGCCATCCCGATCGCAGCGACTCCCCAGAGCGTCGCCGCGGTCGTCAAGCCGCGCACGGAGAGCCCTTCGCGGATGATCGCTCCGGCGCCGAGGAAGCCGATTCCCGTCACGATCTGCGCGGCGATTCGCGTCGGATCCGCGCGGATGACGGGGCCGCCGTTCGCGAGCAAGTCGTGGAAGCCGTAGGCCGAGACGATCGTGAAGAGCGCCGACCCCACCGAGACGAGCACGTGCGTCCGCAGCCCTGCCTCGCGGTCGCGCAGCTCGCGCTCGATCCCGATCGCCATGCCGAGACCCGCAGCCGCGCCCAG
>DHWI01000204.1:3421-4312 GCA_002413095.1 Thermoleophilia bacterium UBA5186 | reverse complement strand
ACGACGTTCATGTCCACCTCCGCCGTCGAGTCCTCGGAGTAGTCGAGGTCGAGGAGCGGCACGTCGCCGACGACCCCCACCGAGACGGCGCCGACCGAGTCGCTGAAGACGCGTCCGAGCCCGAAGCGGTCGAGCGCGCGCCGGCCCGCGACGTAGGCGCCGCAGATCGCAGCGCAGCGCGTACCGCCGTCCGCCTGGAGGACGTCGCAGTCGAGCCAGAGCGTCCGCTCGCCGAGCGCCTCGAAGTCCGTCACCGAACGGATCGCCCGCCCGATCAGCCGTTGGATCTCGACCGTCCGGCCGCCCTGCTTCCCGCGCGACGCTTCGCGCTCCGTGCGATCGCCGGTCGACGCCGGGAGGAGCGAGTACTCCGCCGTCAGCCAGCCGCGCCCCTTGCCGTTGAGCCAGCGCGGGACGCCGTCCTGGATCGAGGCCGTGCAGAGCACCTTCGTCTTCCCCTGCGAATACAGGACCGCGCCGTGCGGCTGCTCGAGGTAGTCGGGGACGATCTCGAGCGGCCGCAGCTCGTCGGGCCGGCGGCCGTCGCCCCGCCGGTTCACGCGGCCGCCTTGTTCGTTCGAGCGTGTCGACCGGTCGTTTCAGACGGACGCACGGGCAAAGCCCGTCCGTCCTGAGGTCGGCACCGCAAGCGGCGCCTCATACGGCAGCTCCCTGAAGCTCGGCAACAGTCACACGCTCGACATCCCCGATCGGCAGCTGGAGGAAGCGCCGGCCCATAGCGCGGAAGGCGGCCGGATCGCCGGTGGTCAGGAAGCGGTACGTGCCCTCGCGGTCACTCGCGTTCTCGAAGCCCTTCCGCGCGAGCGTCTCGGCGACCTCGCGCGCCGTCTCCTCGGCCGAGAAGACGAGCGTCACGTCGCGCCCGAAGAC
>DHWI01000204.1:388-3264 GCA_002413095.1 Thermoleophilia bacterium UBA5186 | reverse complement strand
TCGAGCGCGCGGACGAGCTCCGCATAGCGGCCGGACTCCACCGTGCCCTCGGTCGCGAGCAGCCCGATCCGGCGGTTGCGCGTCGCCTGCACGGCCGCGTGCGCCTCGGGCGTGATCACGCCCACGATCGGCACGCGCAGCTCCTCCTGCAGCTGCGGCAGCGCCGCGGAGGTGGCGGTGTTGCACGCGACGACGATCAGCTTCACGCCGCGGCCCTCGAGGTAGCCGGCGATCTCGCGGGCGAACCGGCGCACTTCGTCGAGCGGACGCGGCCCGTACGGCAGTCGTGCATGGTCGCCGAGGTACACGAAGTCCTCGTGCGGCATCGTCACGAGGCACTCGTGGAGGACGGTCAGCCCGCCCACCCCCGAGTCGAAGACTCCGACCGGCCGAGGATCCATTCCGGCGATTGTAGAAGCGACGCCGGTTCCGGCTAGGCTCAGGGCCGTGCGCAGGTGGCTCGTCCTCCTTTCGCTCGTCGCGCTCGCACTGGCCGCGGCGGGCCCCGCGGGCGCGAAAGCGTTTTCGAAGACCGACTCGTTCTTCACCGCGGACGACGGGGTCCAGCTCGCGGTCA
The DNA here is from genome assembly GCA_002413095.1 of Thermoleophilia bacterium UBA5186. Lineage (GTDB taxonomy): Bacteria > Actinomycetota > Thermoleophilia > Gaiellales > Gaiellaceae > UBA5186. The sequence goes on along the minus strand of DHWI01000204.1, from coordinate 2,687 downwards.
GCTACTACGAGCCGACCGACGTGACCCGTCCGGCCGCGGGCTTTCCGGCCGTGATGGTCTTCCACGGGCTCGGCGGGAGCCGTGCGTCGGTCGCGCCGGTCGCCGAGACGTTCGCGGCGAACGGCTACGCCGTCCTCAGCTTCGACGCTCGGGCCCACGGCCTCTCCGGCGGGCTGTTCTCGTTGGATGGCACACGTGAGCTCATGGACATCGCCCAGCTCTACACGCATCTGCTCGCGGAGCGCCCAGGCATCGACAGCAAACACATCGGCGCGTGGGGGCTCTCCCTCGGCGGTGGCGCGGTCTGGCGCTCGGCCGCCGTTGGGATTCCTTTCGCGGCGCTCGAGCCGGTGATCACCTGGACGGATCTCTACAGCGCGCTGGTGCCGCAAGACCTCGTGAAGACGGGCGCCGTGTTCCAGTTCTCGAACAGCGTCGCCGGCAAGATCGACCCGACGCTGGCGCCGTTCCTGCCCGACCTGCTGTCGAACCGCAACCTGGCGGCGATCAAGCAGCAGTTCGACGCGCGCTCGGTGCGTGCCGACGGGTTGTCACGGGTGCTCGTCCCCACCTTCATGCTCCAGGGCCGCACGGACTACGCGTTCGACATCGACCAGGCTGCGACCGCGTTCCGGCGCCTGGGAGGTCCGAAGCGCCTCTACGTCGGCGACCTTGGGCACGCTCCCGCCAAGAACCCTGCCGCGGAGCAGCCGTACTACCTCAACGAGTGCGTTCAGTGGTTCGACCGCTTCCTGAAGGGGATTCCGAACGGGATCGACATGAAGCCACCGGTCGAGGTCGCCGCCGACCCGTGGAGCGGCAAGACCGCGAGCTTTGCCGGCCTGCCGCCGACCAAGATGCTGACAATCCCCTTCAAGGGCCGCAGCACGATGCGCGGCGACACCACGATCGTCCGGACGTCGAAGGTCGGGTTCGCGGCCTCCGAGACCTTCGGCGCGCCAGTCGTGCGCGCCATGGTGTCCGGCAACTTCGACCATGTCGTCGCCGTCCTCACCGCCGGCAGCACGATCGTCAGCGAGGGCGGGACTGCGCTCCGGACTTCGACGAAGCCGCACACCGTCTCGATCAAGCTGATCTCGACGGCGGTCGAGATCCCGCGCGGAGCGCGCCTGACGCTGACGCTGGCCGGCAACTCGACGGCGCAGAACCCGGCGAATCTCCTCTACCTGAACACCGTCCCACCGTCGCGCCGCCTTACTGTGAAGAACCTCAGCGTCAGCCTCCCGCTCCTGAAGACCCGCATCTCGTCGTGAGGCGCCGACTCTTCGGCGCCGTCTCAGGGCTGGTGGCTCTGCCGCCAGCCCGTCTGCGCTCCCTGACCGAGGCGCTCAAGCGGGAGCGTCGAGCCGCATGAAGCGGAGTCTGGCGATCCTGCTCGCGCTCGTCGCCGTGCCGAGCGCGACGGCCGGCGGCTCGGCGACACCGGGAGTCACCTCCACGACCGTCACGATCGGCGGCAGCGTCCCGCTCACCGGCCCGGCCGCCGCCTTCGGCTCGGTCGCGCGCGGCGCCGACGCGTACTTCAAGTACGTGAACGCCCACGGCGGCGTGAATGGTCGGAAGGTCGACTACAAGTACGTGGACGACGCCTACGAGCCGTCGCAGACGGTGCTCGCGACGAGGCAACTCGTCCAGCAGGACAACGTCTTCGCGATCTTCAACACGGTCGGCACCGACAACAATCTCGCGGTCCGCTCCTTCCTGAACCAGGCGAAGGTGCCGCAGCTCTTCGTCGGCACCGGCGTGTCGAAGATCGGCCGCGAGCACGCGCAGTACCCCTGGACGATCGGCTATCTCCCAAGCTTCGTCGCCGAGGGGAGGATGTACGGCCGCTACATCGTCAAGACGAAGCCCAAGGCGAAGATTGCCGTCCTCTACGAGAACAGCGACTACGGCACCGACCTGACCGCCGGCCTGCGCAAGGGCCTCGGCGCGAAGGCGGCGCGAATCGTCGCGACGCAGGCCTACGACCCGACCGACGCGACGATCGACTCGCAGATGGCGCGCCTGAAGGCCTCGGGCGCGGACACGTTCATGATGTTCGCGACGCCGAAGTTCGCCATCCTCGCGTTCATCGCCGTGAACAAGCTGGGCTGGCGGCCGCAGATCTTCGTCAGCTCGGTGTCGATCTCGCCGAACATCATGGACATCGCGCGGGCCTCGACCCAGGGCCGGACGACCGAGGGCGCGCTCTCGATCGCCTTCGTCAAGGATCCGACCGACCGCGCGCGCTACGGACGCGACCCGGTGATGAAGCTCTACGCCTCGATCCTCAAGA
>DHWI01000204.1:0-338 GCA_002413095.1 Thermoleophilia bacterium UBA5186 | reverse complement strand
CGCAACCTCACGCGCGAGAGCCTGCTGCGCGCCGCGACGCATCTGAACGAGCGCAATCCCTTCATGCTCACCGGCATTCGCATCCGAACCTCGCCCTCCGACTACTTCCCGATCGACCAGGCTCGCTTCGTGCGGTACCGCGGGACGCACTGGGTTCCGTTCGGCCCGCTTGCGGTGGCGCGGGACTAATGTTCCCCAACCGCGCCGGCCTTCCGGCGTCTTATCGAATTACTGCTTCACATCTGAAGCTCACGAAAGGACAGGGGTAATGCACAGAGCTCTACGACTCGTCGCGCTGGTTGGCGCGAGCACATTTGCGCTCGCCTTCGCCGGCTCGG
>DHWI01000129.1:9103-12198 GCA_002413095.1 Thermoleophilia bacterium UBA5186 | reverse complement strand
TCGGCCTGGCTCGTGACCGTGATCGGAAGGGCGAGCTTTCCGGCGCGGCCGTCGGAGCCGAGCAGGCTCAGGAAGAGCAGCAGCGTCTGCTCCACCGGAATCTCGTTCGCCTCCTCGTCGACGAGGTAGAGCCGCTCGCCGGCGCGGTCGAAGACGACGCCGAGATCGGCTCCGATCGCGCGCACCAGGCGCTTCGCCTGATCGAGCGACTCGTCGACGGTGAGAACGCCTCCCCCGCCGCGATCCGTGAACGCGTGCGCGGAGACCTCCTCCACCCCGAGCGGTCCGAGCACGAGCGGGAGCACGAACGAGGTTGCCGAGTGGGAGTAGTCGACCACGATCCGGAAGCTGCGGGCGCGCACGGCTTCGGTGTCGATCCCCGAGAGCAGGTCCTGGGCATAGCTCTCGCGCACGCGCGCCGGGTAGGTGACCGCGCCCACGTCGGCATACGGGACGCGGCGCAGCTCGTGGCGGGTGAAGTGCTTCTCGATCTCCTTCTGCAGCGCGGGAGTCAGCGGGATCCCCGGCTGCTCGAAGAACCGGATCTGCACGACCTCGGGATCGCTTTCGGACGTCCCCACGTGGAAGCCGGCGTCGTAGCCGTGCGTCTTCAGGAGATGCCGGCTGATCGCGGCGGGCAGGACGCGGAGGTCGGCGACGTCGACGCCCGTGGAGTTGACGCCGGAGACCATCGCGCGCTTGATCATCCGACAGGCCGCGGGCGACTCCCGGCTCGCGACCACGCGGGCGCCGCGCTTGAGCGCCGTCCCAAGGGCAGCGGCGAGGCGGACGGCCACCTCGGGTGTGACGTCGACCTGGACGAGCCCGGCGACGCCGTCCTTGCCGAACAGGCGCGAGGTCGCGCGCGACTCCCAGATCAGGCTCTCGTGGATGTGCGCGCCGCTCTCGACCTCCTTGTACGGGTAGATGCGGACGCCGGGCATGACCTCGGCCTCGGCGCCGATCGTCACCTCGTCGCCGATCGCGACGCCTTCGTGGATGCGGACGTGCGCGCGCAGATCGCAGTTGCGGCCGATCACGGCGCCCTCGACGATCGCGCTGGTCCCGACGTGCGTCGAAGAGTCGATCACGGTGCGGCTCGTGCGGGCGCCGTCGCGCAGCGTGACGCTGTTGCCGAGGATCGAGTACGGCGCGACCGTGGCCTCCGGTGAGATCCGGCAGTAGTTCCCGATGTACGCAGGGCCTTCGACCGCGTCGAGGTCGAACTCGACGCCCTCGCCCGCGAAGACGTTCCCGCGCAGCCGCACGCCCTGGATGGAGAGGTCCACGTGGCCGTCGAGCGCGTCGAAGTTCGCCTGGCGGTACTGGTCGAGGTCGCCGATGTCCTGCCAGTAGCCCTCGAGCGGCAACCCGTAGATCGGTCGCCCCATCTCGAGCAGCAGCGGGAAGAGCTCCTTCGAGAAGTCGTATGGACGATCCGTCGGGACATGGTTCAGCACCTCCGGCTCGAGCACGTAGATCCCCGTGTTGATCGTGTCGGAGAACACCTGCCCCCAGGACGGCTTCTCGAGGAAGCGCTCGACGCGGCCCTCCGAGTCGGTGACGACGATGCCGAACTCGAGTGGGTTCTCGACCGACTTGAGCCCGATCGTGACCGAGGCCTCGCGCTCCTTGTGGAACTCGACGAGCTTCGTGAGGTCGACGTCGCAGAGCGCGTCCCCCGAGATGACGAGGAACGTGTCGTCGAGCTTCCCGGCCGCGAGTCGCACCGACCCGGCTGTGCCGAGCGGCGACTCCTCGACCGAGTACTCGATCCGCAGCCCCATGCTCTCGCCGTCGCCGAAGTAGCTGCGAATCGCCTGCGGCAGGAACGCCACAGTGATGACGACGTCCTCGAATCCGTGCGTGCGCAGGAGCTCGATGATGTGCTCCATGCACGGCTTGCCGACGACCGGGACCATCGGCTTCGGCTGGTTCGACGTCAGCGGGCGCAGGCGCGTCCCCTCGCCGCCCGCCATGACTACCGCTTTCATGTCTTGACCTCGCGCCTAGCTTTCAGCGCGTACTGCGCAGCGGCCAGCGCCGCGAGCGCGAAGCCGATCCAGAAGAGCCAGCGCGGCCAGGCGGTTGACTGCGCGGTGACCATCGTGAAGCCAAGCGAGGCGTAGAGGAGCCACGTCGCGGCCTTCCCGGCGAGGTTGACTTCGAAGTCGTAGCCGCGCCCCGCGAGCAGCGGATAGCCGGCCATCAGGACGACGTCGCGCGCCGGGATCGCGAGCGCCAGCCACGGCAGCCGTCCGGCGTGCCAGAGGAGGATGACCCCGGCGTCGATCATCAGGCGGTCGGCCAGCGGGTCGGCGATCCTCCCGAACGCCGACTCGACCTGCCAGCGGCGTGCGAGGAAGCCGTCGACCTGGTCGGTGACGCCGGCCACCGCGAAGACGCTGGCCGCGGGCCAGCTGTACGCCTCGTCGGCCACGAGCAGGAGCGCGACGAAGACGGGAATCAGGGCTAGGCGCAGCAGCGTGAGCGCGTTCGGCAGCTGCTGGAGCGAAGCGGGAACGGCGCGGGCGGCCACGGTGGAAGGATACGCGGGTGGCCGAGCTCCTTCCGCTCCCTGGCTTTGTCAACGCGCACAGCCACACCTTCCAGCGCGCCCTGCGCGGACGGACGGAGGGCGGCGACTTCTGGGCGTGGCGCGAGACGATGCTCGCCGAGGCGGAGCGGCAGACGGTCGACAGCGTCCGGAGCGACTACGCGGCGACCTACGACGAGATGCTCGGTGCGGGTTACACGGCGGTCGGCGAGTTCCACTACCTCGGTCTCGGCGAGGCGCGCGCGGCCTCCGCAGCGGCGCAAGAGGCCGGGATCGGGCTCGTCGTCCTGTATGCCGCGTACGCCCGCGGCGGGATCGATCGCTTCAGGCAGGAAAGCGTCGCCGAGTACCTGCGCGGGCTCGAGGAGCTGCGCGCGGACGGCATCGCGGTCGGCCTTGCCCCCCACTCCGTCCGCGCCTGTCCGGCGGACTGGCTCGAGGAGCTCGGTCGCTACGCGGAGCGAGAGCGCCTGCCGCTGCACGTCCACGCGGACGAGCAGCCGCGCGAGATCGAAGAGTGCCTCGCCGAGCACGGCGT
>DHWI01000129.1:8641-9011 GCA_002413095.1 Thermoleophilia bacterium UBA5186 | reverse complement strand
CCGACGACCGAGGCCAACCTCGGCGACGGGTTCGCTCCGGCGGAGCGGCTCTGCGAGCGCGGGATCGGGATCTGCATCGGCTCCGATTCGAACGTCCGCATCGACCCTCTGGAGGAGCTGCGGGAGCTGGAGGGCATCGCGCGGCGCGCGTCAGGCCGGCGAAACGTGCTTTCGGCGGAGCGGCTCCTCTGTTACGGCGCCGACGAGGGGGCGGGCGCGCTCGGGCTCGAATCGTGGGCCGACGTCGCGGTGAACCTGGAGCACCGCTCGCTGCGCGGCGTCGAAGGGGACATCTTCAGCGCGCTCGTCTGGGGCTGCGGGGCCGACGTCCTGGTCCGCGCCTAGGACCGGAAGCGCCGCTTGCGCTTGG
>DHWI01000129.1:8191-8521 GCA_002413095.1 Thermoleophilia bacterium UBA5186 | reverse complement strand
AGTCGACGCCTAGGAGCGGAAGATCGCGCTCCACATCGCCGTGCGCCACAGGTACGCGGTCTGGGCGGCTCGCCCGTGTCGGCCCCACGCGCCCTCGTAGCTCGCGTAGCCCTCCCACGTGGGCTCGACGCTGGCGGGCTCGATCTGCGTGCCCTCGTGCCATTCGTTGTAGCTGGTGATCGTGACCATGTCGGGTGCGGCGTCGAGGGCAGCGCGCCACATCCGGTCGTACGTCTGACCGCGCCGGCGCGGCTCGAGCGTGGTCGCGCCCGTCGAGCGGCGGGCGTCGAAGCCCGGGCCGACCGACGGCGCGCAGAGGAGATGCTGGAC
>DHWI01000129.1:7573-8101 GCA_002413095.1 Thermoleophilia bacterium UBA5186 | reverse complement strand
CGTCCGGCGGCCGCGAATCCGGCCAGGCCGGTGCCCGCGAAGATCCGAACGCCCGTGAGTCCTGCGTTTGCGGCCGCCCAGTCGGCCGCAGGAGACAAAAGCGGCTCGTAGACGTAGAAGTCGGTGATCCCCAGTGCGCGAACGCGCTCGATGTCCGCGGCCACGCTCGCAGGACTGCGTCCGGCGTAGGGCTCGATGTGGAGAGCGACCGCGAGCCGCTCGGCCCGGGCCGCCTTCAGCACCGCCGGGAGGCGCTGATCCTCGACCGACCCTGTCCCCCACCACGAGACGATCACCTCGTCGACGCCTGCGCCGCGGATGTCGCGCATCTGTGCGCGGAGCACGACGGGATCGCTGCTGGAGTAGACCCCGCGAGCCGGGAAGAAGTTCGACGCGATCTGGAACGGGGCCGGACGGTTGTTCTGCGCCCAGTGCCCGTACGCGCCGTCACGCGGCTCGGTGCTGTACCACGAGTAGTAGAAGATCCCGACCCGCGGCTTGCTCGGCACAGCCTCCGCTGAGGCGGGC
>DHWI01000129.1:6472-7473 GCA_002413095.1 Thermoleophilia bacterium UBA5186 | reverse complement strand
GGAGATCCACGGCGTCCAGTACATCGAGCTCGACGCCCTTCACCACGGTCCGAACTGGACGGAGGCGAGCGCGGAGGAGCTGACAGCGCGCGTCGTCGCCGCGCTGGACGCCAGAGACGGCTGGGTCGTCGACGGCAACTACGGGCGCAAGATCGGCGACGTGGTCCTCGAGCGAGCCGACCTGGCCGTCTGGCTCGACCAGCCCCTCCGTGTGATCCTCCTGCGCATCTGGAGGCGCTCGTGGCGGCGGATCCGCGACGACGTCGAGCTCTGGAGCGGAAACAAGGAGAAATGGCGGTACACGCCGTCCCTGTTCTCATGGACGATTCGCAGTCACCGCAGGCATCGCAAGACCGAACCGGAGCGCCTGAGTCACCATTCGGGGCTCCGCTGGGTGCGCCTTCGCTCGCCACGGGAGGTCGACCTGTTTGTTCAAGCCGAAAGTGAGCGGGCGCAGTCCCTCAACAGTGGGATTGCCCTACGCAATATGTGATCCGATGATGTGGAACGAGAGACGCATTGCGGCCGTCTCACACCTGCGGACACTGCGGAGAACCGATGACAAATCTACTTGTTGCGCCCGGCGAGGCGACGACCCATTCGGAACTACCTGCGCCTTTCGACCTGGATTCGTTCAGGCAGGAGGACACGCGGTGGCGTCCGATCGGCGAGGTGCTCGTCGCGGCCGGTGCGATCACCCGGGAAGAGCTCCAGGAAGCGCTCCACGAGCAGGGGCAGTCCGGGAAGCGGCTCGGAGAGGTTTTGATCGAGGCAGGCCGGATCTCCTGGCTCTCGCTTGCACAGGCGATCGCGGACCAGACCACCGGGAGCGAGGCCGCCCGCGAGCAGTTCGTCGACGCGTCGGCGTTTGCCCCGCCCCTGACCACGCCTGAGTTCCCCTCGGTCGCCGAGGCGGTCGGCACACAGGATCCCGAGGCAAAGCTGCGAGCGGTGGAGTCACTTCTCCGCGAGCGGCAGCGTGCGTTCATCGAGCTCGTGAC
>DHWI01000129.1:6014-6449 GCA_002413095.1 Thermoleophilia bacterium UBA5186 | reverse complement strand
TCGCCGAGCTGAGGCGCGCGGCGCGCGAGGCGGCGTAGCCACGATGGTCGCCGCCGTCCGGATCGAGCTGAAGGATCCCGGCCGCGCCGACCAGGTGCGCGACTTCTTCCTCCGGCTCGGCGCACAGGCCAGTGTGGCGGCCGACGGAGTCGTGGATGCACGGTTCCCCGAGGACGCGCTCAACGACGAGATGAACGCCGAGCAGTGCCTCCAGAAGTGGGTGGCCGTCAACGGCACGGCCGCGCAGGTCGTCCTAGGCGCTGCATCTGCGCCGGTCAACGCGCCTGCGGACATCTTCGAGATCCTTCCGCGAGAGCATCCGCGGCAGGGCTCCCCGCCCCCTCGACTCGGCGATCTCCTCGTCAGCAAGGGCTACATCACCGAGGAGCAGCTTGCGGCCGCGCTCGTCGAGAGCCGGTCGAGCGGCGAACGGCT
>DHWI01000129.1:0-5718 GCA_002413095.1 Thermoleophilia bacterium UBA5186 | reverse complement strand
ACGATCTGCCACCGCGCGACCTCGAAGAGCAAGCCGTACGTGAAGATCCGCGTCTCGGGCAAGGCGCTTCAGGGGCACCTGCGCCACGCGGCGGACATCATCCCCGCCCCCAGCGGCGGGTGTCCTCGCAGCGTCCTGACGCCGAATGCGGGCGGACAGGCGTTCGGCATCGCCTTGACCGGAGAGTCCGAGAGTCCCGCCGGCGATCCCGTCGCCACGGGAACCGCGACGGTCCGGCTCCGGGCCGGACAGGGGCAGGTCTGCTACAAGCTGGCCGCCGACAATCTGCCGGCCGCGAACGCCTCGCACATCCATCGTGGGGTCGCAGGAGCCTCGGGCCCGGTGGTCATACCGCTCTTCACGCCGAACGCGGCGGGTACTGCCAGCGGCTGCATAGGCGCGTCGCGCAGCGTCGTGAAAGCGATCCTCGCGTCGCCTGCGGGCTACTACGTGAACGTCCATAACGGCGAATTCGCGGGCGGAGCGATTCGCGGACAGCTGACCGGAACGTCCACCGACGACTTCGGCTGGGTCCGCGCGATTACCCTGAAGGGCTCCACCGAGCCGAATGCGACCGGCACGGCCGTAGTCCGGATCCGCAAGGCCGCCGGCCTCGTCTGCTACCGCTTGCACGCAGCGAACGTGACGCTGCCGACCGTGGCCGCGCACATCCATCGCGGCGGACCGACCGTCAGCGGCCCGGTCGTCGTGCCGTTCACCGCTCCGGGAGCGGACGGCAACTCGAGCGGCTGCACGGCCTCCACGGCCGCGTTGATCGACGAGATCATCGGCAACCCGGCCAACTTCTACGTGAATGTCCATACGAAGGAGCATCCGGCCGGCGCGATCCGCGCGCAGCTCGGCTGATCGGCCTCGGGCGGCGGAGGCGCCGATAACGGCGTCTCCGCTCCCCAACGCGGCCAGCAGCTAGCCGCCGGCCGCGAGCGTGCTGACGGCGCGCGTCCTCGAGACGAGTACCGAGCCGACGAGCACAACCAGGAGCCCGGCCGCGATCGGCGCGCCGTCGAAGGGTGAGCTGCTCCAGTGCTCGCGGAGGAAGACAGGCTCGAGCAGCACCGGCAGGAACGTCTGGACGGCAAACGAGAGCGGCACGACTGTCGTCGCGGCCAGGCGCTGGAGCGCGGTCATCTCCGTCACGACCGCCAAGACCCCGGTGACGGCCGTGGCGGCCGCCCACAGGACGGCGTTCATGTAGTGGCCGAGGTTGACGTTGTCGCTCATCAGCTTCGTCGCAACGTTGCTCGCGGCGAACCCGCAGCCGGACGCCACCGCGACGAGCATCCCGCGGTCATAGCGCGTCCCGCGCAGCGCGAACGGCGCCGCGGCGGGCAGCGATAAGAACGCCACTACCGCGATGACCGGTGCCCAGCCGCGGTGGGCTTCCGTGTGCGAGGGCGCACCCCATGCGATCAGGGCGACCCCGCCGATCAGCGCCACGACACCGAGCAGCGCGGGGACTCCGACCCGTTCGCCGAGAGTCCGCACGCCGAGCGCGAGCAGCAGGAGCAGGCCGGCCGCGAGCGCCGGCTGGACGATCACGAATGGCGCCCACGCGAACGCGAGCGCCTCGAACGGGAAGCCGATGATCCCGAGGGCCAGGCCGAGCAACCAGCGCGGGCGCCGGACCAGCCGGCGGAGCAGCGAGAGCCGCAGGCCCTCCTCGAGCGGCGCCTCCCGTGCGTCGAGCGCCTGGAGCGCGACGCCGACGTTGAACAGCACGGAAGCGACGATCGCGGCGCCGATGCCGAGGACGGACACCGCTGCATTGTCCCGCCGGTTGCGATTGTCTACACAACCGCCTAGCTAGTCGGGGCGCCCGGATTTGAACCGGGGACCTCTTGTCCCCCAGACAAGCGCGCTAACCAGGCTGCGCTACGCCCCGTGGGGGCCAAGAGTAGCGGCCGCACGGCAAAGCCGCGCGGCCTCAGCGCGGCGTCGCAAGCGACGCCTCAGGTCCCCCAGACAAGCGCGCTAACCAGGCTGTGCTACGCCCCGTGGGGCGACACGATACCGCTCTCGAGCCGGATTCAGTTCGACTTGCGCCAGAACGCGCCGACCCAGTCGATCTGCTCGAGCGGCTCCTCGATCCCGTGGTCGGCGCGGAAGTCGTCCGTTGCCGCACGGGCGCCGGGAACGCCGTAGTCGTCGACGATCACGAACCCGCCGGGGGACAGCTTCGGGTACAGCGACTCCAGCGCAACGGAGGTCGACTCGTACATGTCCCCGTCGAGGCGGATCAGCGAGAGCCGCTCGACGGGCGCGTCTGGGAGCGTGTCCTTGAACCAGCCGACGAGGAAGCGGACGCGGTCGTCGAGCAGGCCGAACCGCTCGAAGTTCCGCTGCACCTCCTCGACCGGCACCGCGAGCTCCCGGAACCGCCAAAGCGGGTCACCCTCGTCGCGTGGATACCTCTGCGCGTCGGGCTTCGGCAGCCCTTGGAACGAGTCGGCAACCCAGACGGTTCGCTCGCGATCGCCGTAGGCCTCGAGCGCCCCGCGCATGAAGATCGACGCGCCGCCGCGCCAGACGCCCGTCTCGATCAGGTCACCGGGGACGTCCTCCTCGACGATGCGCTCGACGCAGGCCTGGATNNGCCCGGCGCTCCCGGTCGACCTTGGCCCAGCGCATCAGGCGCAGGCCGAGCCTGTCGAGCAGACTCGACAGCGGCTTGAGGACGAACCGCCTCGGGTCACCGGGCGCCGGTTGGAGCGGCCGGTACTCGACCTCGTCCGCGATGCCCGTCAAGTCCCGCTTCAGCAGGTCGAGATAAAGCTCCGCGGGTGTCAGGGGCTCAGCCGAGGCGTCGATACAGGCGGTCGATCAACTCGGGCATCGCCTCGAGCTTGTCCGTGATCACGCGAAGGCGGTACTCGCGGAAGTGCTCCGGCTCGACGCCGAGCGAAGCGGCCAGCGTCTCGACGACGTCGTTGGACGGCACCGGCCGGTTGCCGTGGACGAGGTGGTTGAGGTATCCCGCGGACAGCTTCGTCTTGTCGGCGAGCGCGCGGTAGGTGACACCGGTCTCGTTCATCAGCCGCTCGACGGTCGGGCCGAACGGGTCCTCGCTGAAGCGGCGCTTGCGGGCCATTAGATCTCCTCCACGGGAACACGCCGCTCGGCGCCAGTTGCACGGTCACGGACGTCCACCGCGCCGTCGTCGAGGCTCTTCTTCCCCGCGGTCACGCGCACCGGTGCACCGATGAGATCCGCGTCCGCGAACTTCTCGCCCGGCCGCGAATCGCGGTCGTCGAGGAGCACGCTGTAGCCACGCTCGTCCATCCTCACGGCCGCACGCTGCGCAATGTCTTCCGCTCCCGACAGCGACACTACGTGCACATCGTAAGGGGCAATCGCCTCCGGCCACACGATTCCGTGCTCGTCATGGTGCTGCTCGACCGCCGAGGCCATCACACGCGCCAGCCCGATGCCGTAGGAACCCATGACGAGCGGCCGCTCGGCGTCGTCCTCGTCGACGAACGTTGCGCCGAGCTGCGCGGAGTACTTCGTCTCGAGCTTGAAGATGTGGCCGACCTCGATCGCGGTCTCGAACCGCAGCGCTCCGCCGCAGTGAGGACACGTGTCTCCCTCTTTCGACTGCCGGAGATCGGCGAAGCGCGGCTGGAAGTCGCGTCCGGCCTCGACACCGCGGAGGTGCCAGCCGGTTCGGTTCGCGCCGGCGACGAACTGCCCCTCGCGAAGCGCCTCGTCGGCAACGACCTCACCGTCGTAGCCGACCGGGCCGAGCGACCCGGGATCGGCGCCGAACGCCGCGCGGATCTCGTCCTCGGTCGCGGGCCGGTAGCCCGAGCCGAGCGCGTCCACCATCTTCATCTCCTCGAGACGGTCGTCGCCGCGGAGCAGTCCGAGGACGAGCGTGCCGTCGTCCTTCACCACCGGCATCGCCTTCGACGTGGCAGTCGCGTCGATCGACAGGAAGCGGGCGAGGTCGTCGATCGTGGCTGCGCCGGGCGTCTCGACCTCCTCAAGCGCATCGAGCCGCGCGGGGAGCTCGGGAGGACGCGGAACCGTCCGCGCAACCTCGATGTCGGCTGCGAAGTCGCCGTTCTCGCAGGTGATGAGCGTGTTCTCGCCTGACTCCGCAGGCGCCAGGAAGTCGAACGACGCGCTCCCGCCCATGATCCCCGACTCGGCCTCGACGTCGTAGGCCTCGATCCCCATTCGCTCGAATATCCGCTTGTATGCGCCGCGGTGCCGCTCGAAGCTCGCATCGAGCCCGTCGGCGTCGCGGTCGAACGAATAGGAGTCCTTCATCACGAACTCGCGGAGCCGGATGAGCCCGCCCTTGGGCCGCGGCTCGTCGCGCATCTTGGTCTGGAAGTGGTACCAGGCCTGCGGGAGCTGCCTGTAGCTCTGGAGCTCGCGCGCGTGGAATGTGAACGTCTCCTCGTGGGTCATCGGCAGGACGAACTCGCGACCCTGGCCGTCGGTGACGTGGATGATCACCGGGATCTTGTCGCGGCCGGTCGCCTGCCACAGCTCGACGGGCGTGAGCACGGGCGCGAACCACTCCTGGGCGCCGATCGCGGCCAGCTCCTCGCGGATGATCTGCTCGATCTTGCGGTGGACGAGCCAGCCGAGCGGCGTGAAACTCCAGATTCCCGCGCTGACCTGGCGGATGAACCCGCCGCGGACCAGCAGCTTGTGGTTCGCGGCCTCGGCCTCGGCAGGCGCGTTGCGCAGGGTCGGCAGGAAGAGCTGTGAGGCTCGGGCAATCATCGTTGTCCGCGCAGACTACTCCAGCGGGATCAAGCTGGCTTCGGCCATCGCGAGGGCCGCAGGCTTCGCCATCTTCAGGCGCTTCGGGCGGACCATCCCGCCCTCGATCCAGACGTCGATCTCGTGGAAGAGCTCGTCGATCAGGATGTCCGAGGAGACCTTCTTCAGCACACGGCCGTGCGCATAGATGAAGCCGACGTCGCGGCCGCCGGCGATGCCGAAGTCCGCGTCGCCCGCCTCCCCCGGTCCGTTCACCGCACAGCCCATCACCGCGACCTCGAAGGCCTGCGGGTACGACCGGAGACGCTCCTCGACCTTCACGGCAAGCTTCTCGACGCCGACGTTGTCGCGGCCGCAGGAGGGGCACGAGATCATCACCGGGCCGCGCTCGCGGAGACCCAATGCCTTGAGGATCTCCCATGCGGTCTCGACCTCCTTGACCGGGTCGGCGGTCAGCGAGACGCGGATGGTGTCGCCGATCCCGTCCGTCAGGAGGGCTCCCATGCCGACGGCGCTCTTGATCGAGCCGGCGAAGGGCGTCCCGGCCTCGGTGACGCCGAGATGGAGCGGATACGGCACCTTCGCGGCGAGCATCCGGTAGGCGCGGATCATCGTCGGCACGTGCGTCGCCTTGACGCTGATCTTGAAGTCGTAGTAGCCGAGCTTCTCGAGCAGCTCGACCTCCTCCAGCGCGGCCGCGACCAGCGCCTCTGCCTGGTCATGCTGCGCGAGCCCGTCGAGGTGCTTCGGCAGCGACCCCGAATTGGCGCCGATCCGCATCGGGATCCCCGCGCGGCGCGCGGCTTCGACGACGAGCGCGACCTTGTCGGGGCCGCCGATGTTGCCGGGGTTGATGCGCACCGCCGCTACGCCGGCGTCGATCGCCTTGAGCGCGAGGGACGCGTTGAAGTGGATGTCCGCGATCACAGGCAGCGGCGAGAGGCGAACGATCGTGCGCAG
>DHWI01000125.1:13731-15535 GCA_002413095.1 Thermoleophilia bacterium UBA5186 | reverse complement strand
AGATGTGTATAAGAGACAGGAGGTGGTGGAGGTGGAGGTGGTGGAGGCGGAGGCGGCGGAGGTGGTGGCGGAGGCGGAGGCGGAGGCGGAGGCTTCAGTCCGCGAACGGCCTCACAGTCGCGCGACACCGTGTCCTTGCTATCGGCGAACGCGATGTCTCTGCCGGGTCCGCACGAGAGGCGATCAGCTCCTGGGCCTCCGTACAGGCGATCAGCTCCTGCTCCTCCGTAAAGGCGGTCGTTTCCACCCAAGCCGAAGAGCCGGTCATTGCCGGCCTTGCCGTAGATCGTGTCCGCCTTCGCGGTCCCCCGCAGGACATCGCTCCGAGCTGTGCCGACGATGTTCCTCGCCGCCGCAGCGGCGACGAGAACGCAGGCCACCAGCATCGCTAGCGCAAGCGCGCTACCAGCAAACCGACGCTTGTATCGCATTTGTCCTCCCTCGAACGGGAGCGGGGTCCACGTCCGGTTCGGCCGCGACTATCGCAGATAGCGACGATTGGTACAAGTCGGCGTTCGGTCAAAGGACTGGACGTGACCCGTCGAATCGCTCGAGAGCTTCAGCTGTACGCCAACCCTCGCGGCAGCGGGCGCGAGTGCAGAACGATCAGCGTCTTCGTCGGGCGGGTGAGCGCGACGTAAAGATGCCTGAGGCCCTGCTCGCGCTCGGCGATGAGCGCGGGTTCGACGACGACGACGTGGTCGAACTCGAGGCCCTTGGCCTGGCGCGGCGTCAGTACCGGGACGCCTTCGTACAGCGACTCGTCCTCGACCGCGATTTCGGCCAGTTCCTCTGGGACGATGAGTGCAAGCAGGCCCTCCTCCTGCGCCAGCCGCTCGGCTTCGTGATACGCCTCGGCCAGCAGGTGCTCCTCCTCGACCTGCCGGATCAGCGGCGGGGCGGCGCCCGTTCGGTACGAAAGTGGAGGCTCGACGTCGGGCGCAATCTCGTCCAGCAGCGGCAGCGCCAACTCCATGATCTCGCGCGGGACGCGGTAGGCGTGCCGGAGCTCTTCCACCGTCGCGTTCTCGCCGCCAGGGAGCTCGCGCAGCACCTCCGTCCAGCTGCGGTACGCGATCGGTCCCGTCGCCTGCGCGACGTCTCCGAGGATCGTCAGCGCTCCACCGCGGGCGCGCCGCGCGATCATGCGCAGCTGCATCGGCGTCAGATCCTGCGCCTCGTCGACGATCACGTGCCCGAAGGCCCTCGGCGGCGCGACGAGCAGCGTGTGCGCCTCGTCGAGTAGCGCCACGTCGCCGTCGCTCCAGCCGCCGCGCCGCCCGACGAGCAGCTTCTGCTCCTCCGGGGAAAGGATCCCTTCGGCCGCCTCCGCGAGCGCCGAGCGCGACGACAGGAGCGAGCGAACGAGCCGCTCCGGCGCGATGACCGGCCACGCCGCCTTCAGCACCCGGTCGAGGTAGCCGTTCGCCCGCAGCGCGCGCTCGACCTCCTCGAAGTTGCGGAACGCAGCGCCTCCGTGCACGCTCCCGTAGTCCTCGTAGAACCGCCGGAGGACGTCCATGCGGAACCGCTCGCGGGCGGCCGCGGTCGCGCCGAGCTCCTCACGAGCTCGCTCCAGCAGCTCGACCACCTCGCGCTGGCGCACGCGCACGTATGCGCCCTCGAGGCGCGCGACGAGCTCTTGCGGCTGCGACTCGAGCCGCAGCTCGACCGCGTGCGCGATCACCTCCGCCATCCGCGGGTCCGCTTTCAGGCGTGCGACCTCGGGCGAATCGCGCCGCTCCGCGGCCACCGCATCGACGAGCTCGCCGGCCGCGCGCTGCTCGACCGCGTCCTCGCCGAG
>DHWI01000125.1:12815-13487 GCA_002413095.1 Thermoleophilia bacterium UBA5186 | reverse complement strand
GGGTCGACCGGCGTCGCGGTGTAGAACGGGCGAGCCGCGGGTGCTTGCCAGTTCACGACGACCTGACGGTGCGCGTCGTCGTGCACCCAGCGCCGCCCCACGTAGAGCGGCTGCTCGACAGCCTCGAAGTCGAGCCGGCCGAAGCAGAGCCCGCGCTGGGCGTCGGAGAGCGTCTGGAGCCGGCGGGCGCTCCACGCGTCGAGCGCAGCCTGCACGACCTCCCCGTGCGCAGCGTCGCCCGCCCGCGCGACCACCTCCGCCATACGGTCGAGGCACTCGTAGGCGTGATCGACGTACGCCTGCTCGGCTGGGAGATCGGGATGGCTCATCGCCCGCGAAACGCTAGACGCGGCTGAAGACCAACCCGCGCAGCCGCGCGCGCTCAGCCGGCAGGTAGAACCCGAGCGGCGCGAGGACGAGCGGATACGCGGCCACGAGTGCGAGCGCGATCGGGAGCGAGACGTCGAGGGCCTTCCCGAGCAGGGTCAGGCCGACCGCCGCGGCGATCACGGTCACGACGCGCCGCCACTGGTACGGCACCGGGTACACGAGCTGGGAGTTCACGGTCATCCCGACGAACATCAGCGCGTAGGCCGCGGCGGTGGCGATCGCCGCGCCGAGCATGCCGTAGCGCGGGATCAGGATCAGGTTCAGCGCGACGTTCAGCACGGC
>DHWI01000125.1:7399-12708 GCA_002413095.1 Thermoleophilia bacterium UBA5186 | reverse complement strand
ACGTAGCCGAATGTCCCGCGTGCCTCGTCGTCGTCCTCGATCGAGTACGCGAAGGCCGGCCACGCCGTGCGGAACGCGGTCAGCAGCAGCACCATCGCCGACGCGATGCGGACGGCGAGCGAGTAGCGGCCGACCTCCTGGACGCTCGAGAGCTTGACGAGGAAGAAGCGGTCGCTGAAGTTCGTCGCCCAGAGCGCGAGCGCGGACGGGACGAGCGGCCAGCCGAAGCGGTTCATCCGCCGCAGCAGGCCGCGGTCGAACTGCAGTCCGAGCTGCTCGCGGCGGTAGCCGAGCAGCGCGAGATAGACGACGAGCGTCCCGGTGAAGTTTCCGACGATCACGCCCAGCGGCCCCTTGTCGAACACGACGACGAGCAGGACGGTCGCCGCGACGGTGACCAGGATGTTCGCCAGGCTCGCGATCACGAACGCGGTCGAGCGCTCCTCGACCCGGAAGAGCGAGGTCAGCTGCTCGTAGTTCATCTGCGCCCAGAGCCCGACGGACGCGACGCGGACGAGGTCCGCCGAGCCGGCGTTCCCGAACAGCGCGCTCGAGATCTGCGGCGCGAGCGCCAGCCCTGCCACGAGCCCGGCGGTCGCGCTCGCCATCGTGAACCAGAAGGACGTGCGCAGGACCCGCAGCCGCGCCTCTCGCTCGGGCGAGTCGAAGTAGAAGCGGAAGAACGCGCTCGAGATCCCCGCCCGCAGCACGATCCCGAGCACGATCGACCCAGCGAGAAGCGTCTCGATCTTTCCGTAGGCCGAGGTGTCGAGGTAGCGCGTGTACAGCGGCAGGAGGACGACCGCCAGCAGCCGCGACACGATCCCGCCGAGGCCGTAGATCGCCGAGTGGCGCAGGAGCCGCTTGAGCTGTACGCCGAGCATCTAGGCGGGCTCGGCCTCGTCCGCGCCTTCGCGCACCGCCCGCATCAGGCGCGTCTCGGCGCGCTCGATCAGCCGCGCCGGGTTCGGGTTCAGCGCCGCGCGCTCCAGTGAGTCGTAGTAGGCGCGGTCAGCCGCAGCGAAGCCCTCCGGTCCCGCGTAGCGCACGATCCAGACGAACAGGTCGTCCGCGGGCACCTGCCACGCGCCGACGACGTCGAACCCGAACCGATGCCGCAGCGGCACGACGAGCCGCTGCCATTCCTCCATAAACTGCCGAAGCCGCCCGTGCTCGATCGTGTACATCCGGAGCTGGTACTCCGCGCTCACGCTCACGAGGGTAGACGGACGGCCAGCCGGACAGCGACCGTACGAAAGTAGGATCCGGTCCATCGCCGCCCCGCCCGAGCTCAAGGAGCTGATCCGTGACGTCCCCGGTTGGCTGACCGACGAGGAGGCCGAGGCGCTCTACGAGGCCGCGCGCTCCTGCGGCGGTCGCGGCGCGATCGTCGAGATCGGCTCGTGGAAGGGCAAGTCGACGATCTGCCTCGCCCTCGGGTCGCGCGCGGGAGCGGGCGCGCGCGTGTACGCGGTCGACCCCCACGCCGACTACCGCTTCGGCGACTTCAAGGACAACATCGAGCGGGCCGGCGTCGAGGATCTCGTTACGCCGGTGTCGTCGCTCTCGCAGCCCTACGCCGACGAGTTCCACGAGCCGGTCGAGCTGCTCTGGATCGACGGCGCGCACGAGTACCGCCTCGTGCTCGAGGACTTCGAGAAATGGACGCCGAAAGTCCTCGAGGGCGGAATCGTCGCGCTGCACGACACGAGCTGGGCGGAAGGCCCCCGGCGCGTCGCGAACGAGCGCATCCTCCGCTCCCGCCATTTCAACGACGCCCGCTTCGTGGTGGGGTCGACGACGATGGCGCGGGAGGTCGCGGAGAACTCCGGCACCGACCGGGTCAAGAACCTCTACGTGCTCGCGCTGAAGGAGACGTTTGCGTCCGGGAGCGCGCTCTTGAAAAAGCGGCGCGGCCTGCTCCCGGCGCCGGTCGAGAGGCTCGGCCGCCGCCTCGTCGGCTGGCTTCAGTAGCTACAGGCGCGCGTAGAGGTCGATCAGGCATTGCGCGACAACGTCGAGGTCGTGGACGGCCTCGACGTAAGCGCGTGACGCGGCGCCCGTCTCAGCGCGGAGCTCCGGCGACTCGACCAGCGGCGCGAGCCGGTCGGCCAGCGTCTCCCTCGTCACCGACACGATCGGCACGCGGACGCCGAAGGCCTCCTCGGTGCGGGCGACGGCCTCGTCGTGCAAGAACGTCAGGACCGGCTTGCCGAGCGCCATCGCCTCGATCGCGAACAGCCCGTACCAGCCCGCGTTGAGCTGGTCGACGACGATGTCCGCCGCGCGATAGCGCTCTCGGGCCTCGTCGTGATGAAGCCCCTCGACGATCTCGAGATCGACTGGAAGCTGCTGGCAGGCGGCGATCACGTGCTCGGTGCCCTTGCGGGCGCGGCTCGAAGGCGCGTGGACGACGAGAGGCCGAGCGCGGCCCGAAGGTGCCGCGGCCTCGAAGTCCCGCAGGTCGATCCCCGGCGGGACGACGTCGGCGTCCGGCACCCAGCGCGCCGCGTCGTATGAGCCGACGATCCGCGCGCCGGCGCGCTGCGCGTATGCGAGCTCGGCCGGCGACTTGCCGCGGATGTCCGATCCGAGGAAGTGGTAGACCGAGCGCTTCCGCGCGGCACGAAGCAGCGGGAATTGCAGGGATTTCGGCACAAGGGTCAGCCCGAAGTAGAAGTGGAAGACGTCGGTACGGGGGAGCAGGCTCGCGAACGCCCGCCATTGGCGCAGCTGGCGTGCGGCGAGCCCTCGACCCGCGAGCCCGAGGTCGACGTCCGCTTCCGGGTGGAGCTTGTAGCGCTCGAAGACGACGAGCTTTGCGTCGACGCCCTTCCGGCGCAGGGCCTGCACGTTCTGCCAGGGCACGCCGGCGGTGTTCACCGGGCAGTGGAGGACGCTCAGTCCCACTCGACCTGGTCGAAGTAGCGCAGCGCCTTCCGGCCGGGGCGGACTCGCGCTTGGAGGGCCGGCAGCTCGTCGTCCGGTAGCTCGCCCAGAGCCCGCTTGACGCCCAGGTACGGGAGGTTCAGGTCCTCCTGGTAGACGATCGTCGAGATCCGCGGGTTGATCTCGATCACGTGCTCGCCGACGAGCTGGATGTTGAAGAAGTGGTCGAGCTCGAGCTCGGCGACGATCTTCGCCGCCGTGTCCATCAGCGCCGGGTCCTCGAGCGTCTCGAAGAACATCGCGAGCCCGGCGCGCATCGCCTCGCGCGTCTTCGGGTGGCTCAGCAGGATCCGGCCGCCCTCGGCGAAGCCGTCGATCGTGCGCTCGCCGCCCGTCGCGAGCTCCATCACGAGCAGGTCCGGCCCGCCCTCCTCCGGCAGCAGCTCCATCGCCTCTTCGAGCCGCATCGCGACCGACCCCGGTCGCTCGTGCAGCAGCTGGTGTGCCCGGTCGACCGTCGGGTCGAGCACGCGGAAGCCGCGCGAGCCCGAGCTGAACACCGGCTTGAAGCACACCGGCCGCTCGGGATAGCCGAGCTCCTGGGCCGCCGCCGCGACCTCGCGCGCGCCGTTCACGCGGCGGAACTCCGGCGCGCGCACTCCGATTCGGCGCAGGAGCTCGTACGTCTCGGCCTTGTCGTTCGAGCGGTGGATGGCGTCGGGGCTCGACACGAGCACGGCAATCCCCTCGAAACGTTCCTTGGCCTCCGCGAGACCGAGCAGGTCGAACGAGGACTGGGGCAGTACGGCGTCGACGCCCTCCGTCCGGCAGAGCTCGAGCAGGGCATCCGCGAAGCCGGGATCGGAGCCGGCCGGAACGAGGTGGAACGCGTCGCAGAGGTGGCGGCCGATCGAGCGATCGGCCATGTCGGTTCCGACGAGCCGCACCTTCCGTTCGCCGTTCTCGCGCAGCGCGCGCAGGAGCGCTGCGGTTCCAGGCGCGCCCGAGGCGGACACCAGGATGGTGAGGGGTCTCAGCATGGCTCGGGAGATCGGCTTCCCAAATCTGCCGAGCGCAGCGAAGGCACACACTCGTACCCCGGAAAATGCGCAGCATTTTTCGGGGTGGTCACGACAGGTCGATCCGGTCTTCGGCGAGTTGCCGGAGCCGCGATTCGCGGTCGGCCTCGAGCATCGCCTCCATCGTCTCCCGCATGGTCGCCCCCGGGAAAGCCCAGATCTCAGGATGGGTGAGCAATTGCAGCCACTCGAACGTGCCGGCCGCGAGCTCCTCGTGCGGACAGCCGTGCCGCCAGCGCTGGTTCGAATCCGACCGGTACGACTCCGGCCGGAAGAACGGCGGCGCCATCACGTTCTGTGCGCCCTCGATGGGCTGAGACATGTACTCCGGGTCGGGGTTGTGCCAGGCGACGACCGGCTCGAAGCGGTCATCGAGGTCGGCGCGCGGAAACACGGCGTGAAGGCCGACGCGGTGGCCGAGGTCGCGCAGCCGCTCCAGCGTTCGCCGGCCGGCTGTCGAGGCGAGGTTGTAGAAGACCGACTCGGTCATCAGGAAGTAGGTCGCGCGCGCGCCGGCCTCCGCTTCGAGCTCCGCGACCGAGACCGCGGCCTCCAGCGAGAGGTCGACGTCGTGGCGGAGGAACAGGTCGCCCGGCACCGGGTCGTGGTCGAACGCCTCGAAGCGGTAGCCGCCAGCCCGCGCCGCCTCGAGCAGCTCGCCGTAGTGCTGGAGCGAGAAGTCGCAGATCATCGCTCGACCTCCACGTCGAGCAGTCCTGCAGCCGCCTCCGCGCGCTCGAGCGCGAGCAGGTTCGTGTCGCCGGTCGCGATCACGTAGCCCCGCCGGTCGCCGTCGAGTCGCACGGGACGGATCGTCTCACCCTCCTGAAGGAACACGTCCGCTTGCACCACGCCGGGGAAGGCAAGGACCTTGTCCAGCGTCCCGACTCGCTGCACCTTGCCGGTCGGGAGCGGGCCGGGCTCGGCAGTCAGGAAGCGGATCGCGAGCGGCTGTCTGAACTGCGGGAAGACGAGCTCGTCCGGGATCTCCTCGCCGAGCGCCTGCCGAAGCGCGACCTCGACGAGGTCGACGCCGACGGCGTGGCGCGCGAGGTCGGCCATCTGGCCGCCGGGAATGCGCGCGGCGACCTCCACCACGGTGACCTCGCCTGAGTCCGACACGATCAGCTGCGGGAACGCGATCCCGTTCTCGAGCCCGAGCGCGTGCACGGCGGCGATCGCGACCCGCTCGGCCTCCTCGAGCGCGTGCCCGTAGATCGTCGCGGGATACACGTGGATCCAGCCGACGCCGAATCCGATTCCCGGCGGGCGCAGGCGATCGGAGAGCGTCAACGGGATCGCCTCGCCGTTCCGCGCGATCACGAGCCCGTTCAGCTCCAG
>DHWI01000125.1:4161-7377 GCA_002413095.1 Thermoleophilia bacterium UBA5186 | reverse complement strand
CGGAAGACGCCGCGCTGGCCGCCCGAGTCGGCGGGCTTGAGCACCGAGGGGAAGCCGACGGTCTCCGCCGCGAGCCGGCCCTCGGCGAGCGTTCGCGCTGCGGCGAAGCGCGGCTGCGGGACGCCCATCTCCGCGAGTTGGCGGCGCATCGCGACCTTGTGCGTCATCAGATGCGCTGTCTCCGTTCCGATCCCGGGGAGGCCGAGCGCCTCGGCGACCGCGGCCACGACCGGCACCGCGCGGTCTGCCGACACGGTGAGCACACCGTCTACGGAGTGCCGCCGGGCGACCTCGGTGACCGCGTCGACATCGGCAAAGTCGACCACCTCGGCTACGTCGGCCTCGGCCAGCCCCGGCGCTTCCGCGTTCCGGTCGACCCCGACTACGCGCAGGCCGAGCTCGCGCGCGCGCAGGATCGCGCGGCGCTGGTGGCGTCCAGCCCCGACGAAGAGCACCGTCTTCACAGCGGAGCGATGCTACTCGGGGCTACTGGACTCCCGTTGCGATCGGGAAAAGGAACCGGACGCGGTTCCAGCGCGCGACCTGGCAGCCGTCCGTGCGCGTGAACGTCGTTCGCACGGGCTTACCGCCGTAGATGCCGATGACCACCGCCTGCTGCGGGCCGCCATAGATCATGGTGCACGCTTGATCCCGCGGAACCGGTGCAAACGGGTTCTGCACCCGCAGGAGCTGTGAACATGCGCTCGCCCGACGCGGCAGCGTGCCTGCGGCCGGACGGCAGCGGAGCGTGTAAGTGCGGCGGCCGGCGCGTGGCTTGGCGCTGTTCGGGCTGACCGTGATCGTGAGGCTGATCCTGCCCTTGGGCGGAGGAACCGAGCCGGGGCGGTAGACGTACTCGCAGTCCTTCGAGACCACGTCGAGGCGGTCGACGTAGGCGATATCCGATTCGCTCGGGGCCGTTGTCCTAGACGCGTTGGTTCCGCAGGAGACGACGTCTCGCGTGCCGTCCCGCGCGTAGATGACGTCTGCGCCGCCGCCGCCCCAGATCGAGTCCCGGCCGGGGCCGCCGGTCAGCGTGTCGGCTGATATGTCTCCCCGCAGGATGTCGTTCCCGGGGCCGCCGTCGAGGATGTCCCCGCCATAGCCTCCGATCAGGACGTCGTTTCCGTCGCCACCTTCCAGCGTGTCGCCGCCGACAGACGTGAGCCGGTCGTTGCCACCGAAGCCGACGATCACGTCCGTCAGGCCGGTCCCCTGAAGAACGTCCGGGCCGGGTGTCCCGTAGATGTGGCAGTCGTTCGTCAGGCGCTCGAGGATGGGAGCCGGTACGACCTGCGCGCGATAGATCCCCGGCCGGTCCCGGCAAACCCCGCCGGCCGCGAACGCGAGTTGTGACCCGTCTGGTGACCAGGCGGGGTCGTAAGCGCCGCGAGCGAACAGCTTGGAAGCGCCGGTCGCCGTGTCGAGGATCCGGAGCTCGGTGCCCACGAGGACCGCGATCCGCTGGCTGTCCGGAGCCCATTCAAAGTCGGACGGCGTGGTGCGGTACGTGCGGACCTCGCCGCTCGACGCGCTGACGACGGAAAGCGGACCGGGCTGATTTGCACTGCCGGGCGAAATGAACGCGATCCGATTGCCGTCGGGAGACCAGCGGAGGAGGTCGGGAACGATCCGGCCCGGTGGGACGATCTGGGACGTCCCGGTGCCGTCTGGGAGGACGAGTTGCAGCGACCCGTTGGGAAACGGCGGTGCGACATAGGCAATGCGATCTCCGACCGGCGACCACCGTGGAGCTGCACCGACGGCCACGATCTGTCTCCGCTCCGACCCGTCCGCGTTCGCGACGAAGATCTGGTCGAGCACCTGGAAGACAACGCGGCGGCTGTCGGGCGCCCAGGAAGGCTCGTAGCCTCGTCCGAGGTTGTGGCGATCCGACCCGTCCGGTCGCATCACCACGAAACCCGCATCCGTGGGCGCCGCGATCCAGAACCAGTCGGGAGAGAACGCGAACCGAGTGAACAAGGGGAACGTTCCCGAGGGAACAGGAAGCGGCCGCTCCCCGCCGCCGTCGGGTCGGATGACGCGCAGGGTGTAAGGCGCGCGCGTGCTCGAAAACACGATTGCGGTGCCGTCGGGTGACCACGTCGGCTGGGAGTCACCAGGAGGTGGCGGCACCGAGATCCCGCCACGGGCAACCCCGGCCAGCGAGGCGAAGGCGAGCGTGACGAGCGCCAGCCGGATCTTCACGGTCTGAGGCTAGCCGCCTTCTGTAAAGACCCTGGTAAGCGAGGGAAAGGAAATCCGGCGCGGATAGACTCGGCGCGTGGCTCTGAGCGGAAAGCGCATTCTCATCACCGGGGGCGCCGGCTTCATCGGCACGACGCTCGCGCGCCGGCTTGTCGACGCGAACGAGGTCGTCGCGGTCGACAACCTCCACCGCGACGCCCTCACGGGAACCGATCTCGCCGAGCATCCGAACTTGACCTTCGAACAGGGCGACGTCCTCGACGCGGACCTTATGAAGCAGCTCGCGCAAGACGTGACGCACATCGTCCATTGCGCGGCGATCGCGGGCGTCGACACCGTCCGTGAGAGCCCCGTGCGGACGATGCGCGTGAACCTGATCGGGACCTACAACGTCCTCGAGGCCGCGGTCTCGACCCTGCCGACGCTCGAGCGGCTCGTCGACTTCTCGACCAGCGAGGTTTTCGGCACGCACGCCTTCAACGTCCAGGAGGGGCAGGTCTCGACGATCGGCTCGGTGGGCGAGGCGCGCTGGACCTACGCCGTTTCGAAGCTCGCCGGCGAGCACATGGCCCACGCCTACCACGATGAGCTCGGCCTGCCCACCGTGACCGTCCACCCTTTCAACGTCTTCGGGCCGGGCCAGATCGGTGGCGGCGCGATCCGGGCCTTCATCGAAGCAGCGCTCGCGGGGCGCGACCTGACGATCCACGGGGACGGCTCGCAGATCCGCGCGTGGTGCTACGTGGACGACATGGTCGAGGCGACCCTCCTGTGCCTCGAGCATCCCGGCGCCGTAGGCCACACCTTCAACGTCGGCAACCCGCGCGCGACAGTGACGATCTACGACCTTGCGCAGCGGATCAAGCGGCTCACGGGCGCGCGCGGCGAGATCGTGTTCCAGCCGCTTCACTACGCCGACGTCGAGCTGCGGATCCCCAACGTCGAGAAGGCCCGCGAGGTGCTGGGCTTCGAGGCGAAGGTCGACCTCGACGAGGGCCTGGCGCGGAC
>DHWI01000125.1:0-4013 GCA_002413095.1 Thermoleophilia bacterium UBA5186 | reverse complement strand
TCGGCGAGGAGGAGCTCGCCGCGGTGCAGGAGGTGCTCGAGTCGGGCCAATTGACCATGGGCCCGAAGGTGGCCGAGCTCGAGGAGCTGCTCGCCGCGGCCTGCGGCGTCGAGCAAGCAGTGGCGGTGTCGTCGGGGACGGCGGCGTTGCACCTCGCGGTGCTGGCGCTCGGGCTGGAGGAGGGCGACGAGGTGCTCGTCCCGGCGTACACGTTCCCGGCGACCGCCAACGTCGTCGCGCTCGCAGGCGCGCGGCCGGTGCTGGTCGACGTCGACCCGAGCACGCTCAACCTCGATCCGGCGAAGGTCTACGACGCGGTCACGTCAAGGACGCGCGCGGTGCTCGCGGTGCACCTCTTCGGTCGGCCGCTCGACTGGGAACAGCTGCAGAACGCGCTGCCGCCCGATGTGCGGTTGCTCGAAGACGCGGCGGGAGCCCTTGGCGCCCGCTGGCGCGGGATGCCGTGCGGCGGGCTCGGCGAGATGGGCTGCCTCTCGTTCCACCCGCGGAAGATCGTCACCACCGGCGAGGGCGGCGCGGTCACCACGTCCAGCGACGACCTTGCCGATGCGATCCGCCGCATGCGCCACCACGGGATCGAGCCTCGCGGCGACTTCGAGATCGCCGAGCCGGGCCTGAACTACCGGCTCTCGGACATCCTGTGCGCGGTGGGAATCCCGCAGCTGCGGCGCCTGAAGGAGCTGCTGGCGGCTCGGCGCTCGGTCGCCGAACGCTACGAGGAGCGGCTGCGCGAGATCGAGGGAGTCGACCTGCCCTCGGCCGACAAGGGAGACACGCACGGCTGGCAGGCCTACGTCGTCCGGCTCGACCGCGCGCAGGAGGCGATTCCGGCGCTGCGAGAGCAGGGGATCGAGGCGCAGATCGGCACTTACGCGCTGCACCGCCTCGCCGCATTTCGCGACCAGGGAGAGTTCCTCGGCGCTTCCGCGGCCTTCGATCGCGCGATGGCGCTGCCGTTCCACACGCAGCTGACCGACGGGGAGCTCGACCGCGTCGTCGAGGCAGTCGCCGCTTTCGCCTCGGAATAGCCCCTCGCCCGAACAAATCGGGCGCTCTGCGCGTCTAACGTGTACCGGATGCGTCGGCGAGGACTCACTCTCAGGCCGCTCGCGGCCCTAGCCGCGCTCGTGCTCGCGGCCCCCGCCGCGGTGGGGCTCGCGACCGCCTCCGCGGGCTCGACCTCCGCGCGCCGGGTCGAGATCGTGTTCACCGGAACCGGCGGCGGACGCTACGTCGACGTGACGCGCTGGCTTCGCGACGACACGCGAGACTGCTACGCGCGCAGGACCTCCGACGAGACTGTGGCGGTCTCCTGGAAGCTGAGCTGGAGCGGATCGGTCGTCCGCACCTCGAAAGGCTACGTGCTCAGTGCACTCGTTCCGGCCCGCCCGGCCGTCGCGGGCTCGATCAAAGGCACGACCGTGCGGGATGGCTGTGACGTCGCCGACGACGAGATCGACGCGAGCTGGATCGGCTCCGAACGTTGCTCCGGCCCGCTGCCGGTGAAGCTCGAGGGCCGGGCCGAGCTGAGCCGCGGCGTCCTCGCGCTCCGCGGCCCGATCT
This sequence comes from Thermoleophilia bacterium UBA5186, assembly GCA_002413095.1. Taxonomy (GTDB): domain Bacteria; phylum Actinomycetota; class Thermoleophilia; order Gaiellales; family Gaiellaceae; genus UBA5186. The sequence goes on along the minus strand of DHWI01000125.1, from coordinate 2,429 downwards.
ACGGTAGCCCGCCGGAGCCGTGCGAGCTCGCCGTCCGCAACGACCAGCTCGTCGCGCACATAGGGATCTCGCAGGCCGCGCTCGCGCGACTGGCAGGGGGGAAGGCGGCCTCCGTGCCCGTCGGGACCGCACACCCGGGTCCCGGGGACAGCTACCTCGCCCGGCGCTCCTGCTCCGCCTTCCCGCACATCTACGACGGAGTCGTGTACCTCTACGACTGCGACGACACGCTCGCGTGGAAGGGGACCGTCACGCTGAGGCTGTCCTGAGGCGGCTCGGCGGGGGGACCGCCGCGCTCGCGCTCGCCCTCGCCGTCGGCTGCGGGGGAGCGGCGCACAGCAGTCTTGCCTCGAGCTGCGATCGGCAGCGCTCGGCGCTCGCGGAGATCGGGCCCGTCGGCAATCTTGCTCAGGCGCAGCAGGCGATCGACCGCGTGATCCGGATCGAGCGGCGCGCACGCGACGATCTCCGCGCGGCACAGGCGCGACCCGCCCTCGTGGGGGCGTACGAGCGTGCGCTCGCCGACGCGCAGCGGCTCAAAGCCGCGCTCGCGGGGGCCGACGCCACGCAAACGATGTCGCCGCTCCAGATCGGCCCCTCGGGCGGCCGCCGCACCGTGGAGCGCGCCGCCCTGCTGATGCGGAAGGTCTGCGGCTAGGACCCCGTCCCGCAGTGACGGAGCCGGTTGAGGCAGGTCGAGACGAGCTCGGCCAGCACTTTCTGGTCCCACGCGTTGACGAAGTCGGCGTGCGCGGAGTAGACCGAGCCGGAGGAGAGCGAAACCGCGGGGCCGTTCGTGGTCGGGTAGCGATAGGTGATGCTGAGCGCCGGCAGGGCGACCGGGTGTGAGCGCGGGCAGCGCCCGCCGACCGAGTAGGCCATGTGGCTCTTGTGGTCGAGCGAGTCGAGGGCCTTCCCGTTCCAGCAGTCCGGGAAGTTGATGCGCAGCCGGAGGCCCGACCTGTCCGGACACGTCGGTGGGTCGCTCGAGCGCGGAACGTTCTCGAGGTCGCCGCAGTCCCAGCTCGCCACGAGCAGGCTTTGCGGACGGCGGGCAAGCCGGTTGCCGGCGATCATCTCGAGCCCCGCGGGGAAGGGTCGTAGCCGCTTCAAGGCATTGCGCTGGTAGTAGATGGTCGCGCCGGCCGGAGGCGTCGGCCGGCCGGCGATGAAAAGCGTCGGCATCCAGTACGCGGCCGTGTCGCCAGCGCGCTTGCAGGTCGTCGCGCCGGCCTTGCGGAGCGAGGTGGGCGTCGAGCTCGCGTCGGTCGACGTGTTCCCGACGAAGCTGTGGTCGTGCGAGACGCCGGGCTGGCCCGGGTAGACGATTGGATCGTCCGCCGCGCGATGGCTGAAGCCGCAGACGCTGATGAAGTTAACGCCCTTGAACGTCCCGGCAGCGGCCGCAGCTCCGAGCGCGAGCGCCAGGCCGAGCGTAATCGTTGCCACGGAGCGCCTCGCCACCCTCCGGCCAGGATAGCTGCGGAGCTGGCGGCGCCACTCCCACCGTCCAGTCGAACCGGACGGGTGCATCTCCCGGGCATGTCCAGGGGCAGACCCCGGACATGGCTTGACCACTCCCAGCCCTCCGGGAGCGCCGGCGGCTTCCACTCGGACGGCGGACGCCAGTCCTCCCAGCCGGTCGGGAACGGCCATTCCGGCGACGACGAACTCGCCCTCGGCGCGGACCGCATCGGCATCGCTTTGCGAGACGAGAGCTCGCTCCACGGCCTCGGCCAGCTCGTCCTCGTCGAGCCACTCGACGGTGCCGTCGGAGGTGATCCAGACGTCGAGAAAGTGGTCGTCGACGTCGAGTCCGAGCGGCGTCCGACGGCTTTCCTCGAGGTTCACGTACCAGCCCTCGAGCAAGCCGTCAGGTCCGAAGAAGTGGAGGATCGCGTGCGCACGGCCGCGCGGCATCAACCTCACATCTCTTCACCGGGTAAGCCCTCCTGGAGCTCCCAAATCTCCGAAGATCTCGCCGATCGGCTTGACGTGTGCAGCCTCCCGAGGCTGCCACAGGACGAGCGCGTCCGGGTCGTCACGGACCGCGATCATGCTCGCCGCGTACCAGATGCGCTCGCGAAGCAACACCGGATCCCCGACCTGCCGCACCGCTTCGAAGCTAACGGCGCGATGCGAGCATTCTGTAAGTTCCGGCACATGGAGCGGACGGACGTGCTGCCGTCGCCCGCCGGGCTCGCGGATACGCCCGCGCCGGACGTCTCGGTGATCGTCCCGCTGCTGAACGAGGAGGGCTCGGTCGACGAGCTCTACCGGCGCGTCGCGACCGCGCTCGACGCGGGCCCGCGCTCGTGGGAGCTGATCTTCGTCGACGACGGCTCGCTCGACGGGACGTTCACGCGCATCGAGCGGCTGCACGCGGCCGACGAGCGCGTCCGCGCGATCCGGTTCAAGCGCAACTTCGG
>DHWI01000166.1:11538-12487 GCA_002413095.1 Thermoleophilia bacterium UBA5186 | reverse complement strand
TCGCCTCCTCGACCGGCAGGCCATGCTCGAGCACGTTGAGCGCCACCTGGAGGATCGCGCCTCGAAGCCGGATCGAGCCGGCGCTGCCGAGAACGAGCCGCGGCGCGCCGTCAGCGAGCGCGATCGAAGGCGCCATCATGCTCGTGAGCCTGCGACCGGGCTTGACCGGGAGCCCGCCGGCGAGGTCGTACTCGCCGAGCATGTTGTTCAGGTGGATCCCCGTCCCGGGGACGATGACGCCAGAGCCCGAGCCGGTCGAGGCGGAGAGCGAGGCCGCGTTCCCGCTTTGGTCGACGACCGAGATGTGCGTCGTCCCTCCCGGCGCGGCGGCCTCAGCCAGACCCGGCTGATGCTTGTGCACTCGTGCACGAGCGGCGGCCAACGCGGCATCCGAGTAGAGCCGGGCCGGCAGGCCGCCGCGGTACAGCTCCGCCGCGAAGCTCCCCTGGCGCGTGCGGGTCATCTCGCGCATCACCTCGACGAGCGTCGCGATCGCCTCCGCGCTCCCGGGGCGCGTCGCAGGCCCTCCGTCGAGCAGCCGCAGCGCGAGCCCGATCAGCAGACCGCCGGACGAAGGAGGCGGGTTCGAGACGAACTCGGTGCCGCGGAAGGGCGAGCGGACCGGTCGTCGCCAGATCACGCGGTACTCGTCAAGGTCGCGCTCCGTCAGCTCCCCTCCGGAGGCGCGAACGTGCTCGACCACGGCCCGGCCGAGCTCGCCGCCACGGTAGAGATCGTCTGCGCCGTTCTGCACGAGCCGCTCGATCGTCGTCGCGAGCTCGGGGATTGCGAGCCGGTCGCCCGCGACGAGCCGTTCCTCGACGCCGTAGACCGCGCGGCCGTCGTCGTTGTGGCGGAGGATCAGGTCGAGGATGTCGTGCAGGAAGTCCTGCGCCGGCGTGAGCTCGACCCCATCGCGCGCGAGCTCGAGCGCCGGCTCCGCGAGCGT
>DHWI01000166.1:10759-11411 GCA_002413095.1 Thermoleophilia bacterium UBA5186 | reverse complement strand
CCCGGACCGGTGAGCGGCGACTCGGTCACCCACGACGCCAGGCCTGCGGCTATACATGCATCCACGGCATTTCCGCCTGCGGCGAGCATGCGTGCGCCAGCCTCGGCGGTGAGCGGGTGGCCGGCGGCGATCGCGCCTCTCATGCCGAGGAGCGTAACCGCCGATACGTACCGCAGACAGCCGCTCCGCCGTTACACCTAAGACCCCTCGTAAGAACCCCTTGGAAAGACTTCTCCCCGCGAAGCACCTCCCCAGCCGGCGCGTCCTTGCAGCCGTGGGATTGCTGACCGTCGCTCTCGCAGTCGTCGCCGGCGCGCCAGGGCTTCTCGGGCCTCAGGTTTCGAAGGCGATCACCGATCTCGGCCACGCNNTGGAAGGCCGGCGGCATGTTCGCCGCGGTCGCGGCGGCACGCGCCGTTGCGCAGGCGCTCATGGTCGCGGCGGGGTTCGCGACCGGTGCTCTTCCCCTCTGGCCGGTGTTCGTCTTCTCCGGCGCGGTCGCCCTGGCGGCTCTGGTCGCATGGAGGACCCGGGACCGGCACGCCAACCGGCACGTGGGGCACGTGCTCGACGCGTTTCGCGCGCTCGGCCGCTCTCCGCGGCAGGCGGCGCGGATCGTCGGCTGGTGCAGCGTCTCGATGGTCGCACGCGT
>DHWI01000166.1:10440-10643 GCA_002413095.1 Thermoleophilia bacterium UBA5186 | reverse complement strand
CTCGACATCGCGGGATCGATCCCGCTCACGCCCGGCAACATCGGAATCACGAGCGGAGCGATCGCCATGGCGCTCCAATCGCGCGGCGTCGACCTCACGACGGCGCTCTCCGCAGGGATCGCCCTCCACGCGGTCGAGACGGCCGCAAGCGTCGTGCTCGGCTCGGTCGGAGCCCTCATGCTCGCCCGGTTCCCGTCGGTGCG
>DHWI01000166.1:6337-10317 GCA_002413095.1 Thermoleophilia bacterium UBA5186 | reverse complement strand
ACGGTGCTCCTCCAGTACGTCTAGCTGAGGTCTTCGAGGAAGCTAGGCGGCTCGAGCAGGTCGGGCCCGGTTCCCGTCGATGCGAACGGCCGGCGGCCTCGCTCGCCGCCTAGGCCCGTCGCGACCACGGTCACCCAAACCTGGCCGGCGAGCCGATCGTCGATCGTGGCGCCGAAGATGATGTTCGTGTCGTCGGTCGCAGCCTGACGGACGACGCCTGCGGCCTCGTTGACCTCCATCAGCGTGAGGTCGTCCCCGCCGGCGATGGACAGGAGGATCCCCTTGGCGCCCGTCAGCTCGGTGTCGATCAGCGGCGAGCGCAGCGCGCGCTCGGCGGCTTCCTTGGCGCGATTGTCGCCGGCTGACGAGAAGCCGATCCCCATCAGCGCGGTGCCGGAGTCGCTCATGATCGTGCGGACGTCCGCGAAGTCGAGGTTGATCAGTCCCGGCATCGTGATCAGGTCGCAGATCCCCTGGACGCCCTGCCGGAGGACGTCGTCGGCGATCTTGAACGCGTCCAGCATCGACGTGGACTTGTCGAGCACCTCGAGCAGGCGGTCGTTCGGGATCACGATCGTCGTGTCGCAGGCCTCGCGCAGGGCCGCGACGCCGTCGGTCGCCTGTGCGCGCCGGCGCGTGCCCTCGAAGCGGAAAGGCGTGGTCACGATTCCGACGGTCAGCGCTCCGATCTCGCGCGCGATCCGCGCGACGACCGGTGCGGCGCCCGAGCCGGTCCCGCCGCCCTCGCCCGCGGTGACGAAGACCATGTCGGAGCCGCGGAGGGCGTGCTTGATCTGGTCGTAGCCCTCCTCGGCGGACTTGCGGCCGATCTCCGGGTCGGCCCCGGAGCCGAGACCCTGCGTCAGGTCGCGCCCGATGTGGATCTTCGCCGGCGCGTCGCTCATTTGCAGCTGCTGCATGTCGGTGTTGACCGCGACGAACTCGACCTGGCTGATCCCGGCGTCGATCATCCGGTTGATCGCGTTCAGGCCGGCGCCGCCGACTCCGACCACGCGGATGACCGCGAGGTACGACGCCGAATCGGCGCGCGGGACGCGATGGAGCCGGGGCGGCGGCTCGGGGAGGGCCTCGAGGTAGCGCGCGGCCGGGATCGGGTCCGGCTGCGGCTGCGGCGGCTCGGGGAATGGCGTGGGGATCGGCTCGGGCACCGGCGGCCCAGGGTCGGGCGGGCCCGGAACCGGAGGCTCGGGCGTGGGCGGCGGATCGAGGTGCGGCACGGCCTCCTGGACCGGCGCGCGCTCTTCCTCCCAGCTCTGGACGTGCTCGACGGTGGACTCGGCGGGCTCTTCGCCCGCGGGCACGGCTTCGAGTGGCTTGCCCTCGGCCTGGCGCTGGGCGGCCTCGGTGGCCTTGAAGAGCTCCGCGAGGGGGCCCTCACGCATGCTCGCGCGCTTTCGCGCCATGGAGCACCTCCTTCGCCAGGTCGCGGTAAGCCTCGGCGGCGGCGCCGGTGGGATCGTACTTGAGTACCGAGAGCCCCTTCACGGGCGCTTCCGCGTAGCGGATCGTCTTCCGGATCCGCGTCTTGAAGACGAGATCGCCGAAGTTCTCCTGCAGGATCTCGACGGCCTCGCGCGAGTGCAGGACCCGTTTGTCGAACATGGTCGGAAGGATGCCGACGATGTCGACGTTCGGGTTCAGGTTCTCGCGGATCATCGTGAGCGTGTTCTGCAGCTGGACGAGCCCGCGCAGCGAGAGGTACTCGCACTGGACGGGGACGATGACGCCGTCGGCTGCGACGAAGGCGTTGATGGTGAGGAGCCCGAGGGACGGCGGCGTGTCGATCAGGATGTAGTCGTAGGCCTCGCGCACGGGCAGCAGCGCCTTCTCGAGCGCGCGCTCGCGGCCGATCATGCTGGAGAGCGCGAGCTCGGCGCCGGCGAGGTCGATCGAGGCGACTGCGATGTCCACCTCAGCCGTCTCGACGATCTCCGTGATCGGAAGCTTGTGGACGAGGACGTCGAACATGGAGCGCTCGATCGCGTCGGGGTTGAAGCCCTGGCTCATCGTCAGGTTGCCCTGCGGATCGAGGTCGACGAGGAGCACGTTGTGGCCCTTCTCCGCGAGCGCCACGCCGAGGTTGAGCGTCGTGGTCGTCTTCGCGACGCCTCCCTTCTGGTTGGCGAACGCGATGACCCTCTTCAACGACGCTCCTTTAGTCGATTTGGTCCGTGTATTGGGACGTGGAAGTAGGCGTGACAGCCCCATCAGGGCTTCCACTTCGGCTCACGCTACCAGAGTCCTTTTCACGCCAGAAAACACGCTTTCGGCACGGTTTCGTCGCTGACACGTGCGCCCGTTCCGATTAGGGTCCTGGCCGGAGGGAGGCTCGCGGCCGGCCCCTGACGTGTTGGCCCCGCGAGGCGTGTCCCGGCCGGCCGGTCAGTCGTCGGGCTCGCCGTCCGAATACTCGAGGCGATCCAGACGGGCAATCAGCTTGATGCCGCGGAAGTAGACCTTGTTCGACCGCGGGAAGTAGGCGATGTCGTTCGACTCGCGAGTTCCGTAGACGAGCAGGGTCATCCCTCCCGGGCCGCCCTTGAAGCCGTGGGCGACACCCGTCCCCGGAACGCGGGCGACGATGTGTCCGGCCTCGAGGTCGTGGGTTCCCACCTCCGGTGGCGAGCCGGGGGCGCCGGAGGGCCACAGCTCGAGCGTCCCCTGGCCGTCGAGGACGATGAACACCTCCTCCTCGGCGGAGTGACAGTGCGGAGGCGCGCCCCGCTTGCCCTCGTGGAGGCGGAGCAGGTTCAGCCCCGTGTGCTCGGCCCCGGCCGCCGCGCCGAGGTACTTGGCCGTGCCGCCGTGCCGCTCTTCGACCTCGTCGCCAGCCACGATGTTCGCCGGACGAGCACCCGGCTCGGGGAACTCGAGCTCGCCGACCTGCTCCTCCACATCCCACGGGTCGTCGACGCGCCCTTCGACCCACGGATAGCCGATCCGGATCGCGTTCGACCGCGGCAGCCAGCCGATCTCGGTGGGATGCCTGGTGCCGAAGACGAGCACGTCCAGCCCATCGGGGCCGCCGCGGAGCGTGTGCTCGAAGTTGTTCGCGAGCTGGACGATGCAGTCTCCGGGGCCGACCTCGCAGACCTCCTCGTCCTGCCACACGAGGCCGGAGCCGCCGACGACGTAGTAGATCTCCTCGGAGGCACCGTGGGAGTGCGGCGGCGTGGCGAGCTTGCCAGGCGCGATCTCGATCCTGTTGACGCCGACGCCCTTCGCCCCCGCCGCGTCACCCAGGCGCGACCAGGTCGCGTCCATCGGGCCCTTCGCGCGGTGGTGCTTCTCCACCTCGTCCCAGTGAGCGATGCTCACGCGGGCGACTCTAGGCGACGTCTCGCGGCGCCGTTGCAGCAAGCGCGGGTTCCCCGCGCTTGCGTCTGCGCTCCCTTACCGGGGGGTCGTCCGTCAGCGGTCCCGCTCTAGGCGACGTCTCGCGGCGCCGCGATGCCCATTCCGGCCGCGCGGGCCAGCACGCCGAACGTGGCGCCGAAGGCGAAGACGGCGATCGAGATCGGCGCGATGAGGCGCGCGCCCTCCCGGTATCCCGTCGCCGTCACATTGCGATCATCTCCGAGGCGAGCGAGTCTGCGCACGCCGAGACCGCCGCCCGCGCGCGCTCGTCACCGTCGACGCGCGTCCATTCCTCCGCCTCGCGCACGAGCGCGCGGAGCTCGCCGAGGAGCGCAGGCGGCGGGGCGCCCGCACGCTCCAGCTTCTCGATCCGCTCGAGGCGGCCCAGCACGGCGCGCGCTTCGTCCATGTCTCGACGGTAGCGGCCCCAGCCGCCCGGAATGTCGCAGCTCTGTGTCTAACTAGCCTGTGCGGCGTAGAACCCGGCCGGCCGCGGACGGAGGCCGAGCAGAGCCTCGTCCAGCGACTCGACCAGTGTCCGGCGATCGCCGTGCACGAGGGCCTCGACGAGGCTCCGGCGGACTGCCTCCTCGGCGCTGCGG
>DHWI01000166.1:2245-6325 GCA_002413095.1 Thermoleophilia bacterium UBA5186 | reverse complement strand
CGGTCGCGGCCCGACTCGCCAAGAAGCACCGATGCCCGCATCGCGGCGGCCCACAGCCCGTCCGTGCCGCCGAGCAGGGCCGCGAGCGACTCCCGCAGCTGCTCGGAGCGGAACGGCTCGGCCTGGAAGAGCGACAGCTCCCAGCGATCGAGGGCCTCGCCGAGCTCGGGATCCTCGTCTGCGGCGACCAGCCGTGTGCGCAGGTCGGCCGCGAGTCGTCCGCGGAAGGAGTCGAGGCGCGTCGGCTCCCCTCCGGGCTGGGTCGCCGCGATCGGCAGGACGGGCCGGATCCCGTACGGGCGCCAGTCCAGCCGCTCGAAGAGGACGGGACCGGCGGCGATCGGACCGGCGGTCGCAAGCCGGACGGCCGTGACGGCGTCGGAGAGCTCGCCGGGCGCATCCGGAGGCTCCGACGAGCCGGGCGCCAGCGTGCGCTCGAGCTCGAGGACGCAGAGCCGGTCGGTCTCGCGGCCGAAGTCCTGCGGGAGGAGTCCGGTCGCCTCGGGCCAGAGGCGCGCGAGCTCTCCGGCTGCGGCGACCCTCACGCGGATCCCGTCGCCGAGCTCGATCTGCGTGCCGACGGAGATCCCGACGAGCGGCGCGACCGCAGCGTAAGAGTGCCCGTCGCCGAAGAGCGAGCGCTCGAGCTTCGCGTAGGCCCGGTCGAAAGCCTGGTCGTCCCAGTCGAACCCGCCGCAGATCTCGGCCGTCTCGACGAGGAGCGGCAGGAGGATGCTGGCGAAGAGCGCGTCATCGGGCGAGGGGCGCGCGCCGGCGTGCGCGCGGGCAAAGATCGCGGCCGCCTGCTCGCGGCGCAGCTCCTCGAGCGCGATCCGGGCGTCGTCGCGCTTCGCGAGCCGCGAGGCACGCTCCTCGAGGAAGGGGCGGACGAGCGTGCGGTACTCGTACAGCGGCGGCCGGCCGGCCGCGCCGTGCTCCTCGAACGCGAACGGCAGCTCGGCGCCGGCTTCGAGCTCGGCGCAGAGCACGCGGAAGGCGCCGAGGCAGAAGGCGCGCAGCGTTCGATGAAGGGCGGGAGCCCGCATGCTGAGCGTTACTCCGCGGCGGGCAACACTCCTCCCGAACCGGCTTAGTAACAGACTGTTACTTGGGCGGACCAGCGCTGGGCTCGGGACCGGGTTGGCACGCCGGGCACCAGAAGACGAGCCGCGCGTCCTCGCCCTGCAGCCACGAGCGGATCGGCGTGCCGCAGCGCCGGCACGCGCGGCCGGCCCGCCCGTACGCCTGCCGCGCGGCGCGACCGCCCTCGACCGACGCGCGCATCTGGCGCGCGGCCTCCTCGAGCACCGCCCGCAGCTCCTCGTCGCTCACGTCGCCGAGCGACCGCCACGGCGAGGCGCGCGCAGCCCACAGCGCCTCGGCCCGCCAGACGGTTCCGATTCCGGCGACGAGCCGTTGGTCGAGCAGCGCATCCCCGACCTGCCGCGCATGAGCCTCGCGGCGCATCCCCGCGACCATCTCGTCGATCCGCGGCGGCGCTTCGAGGATGTCCGGCCCGAGCAGCCGCCGCATGGGCGAGTCGCGCCGCAGCTCGAGCACGGGTCCGTTCCAGAGGACTCCCTCCATTTGCGACCCGCGCAGGACGAGCCACGGCTTGCCCCGCCGGGCCGTGCCTCGCCGGTCGAGCCGCCAGCGACCGGTCATCCGCAGGTGGCTGCGCAGGACGAGGCCGCCCTCGAAGCGAAGCAGCAGGTTCTTGCCGACGGCCTCGACGCTTTCGAGCGTCCGGCCGTCGAGCCGCTCGGCGATCTGCTTCACGGCGGCGCGAGGATTCGGCGTCACGACCTCCACCCGCTCGCCGACAAGCGGCTGCAGGAGCCGTGCCGAGCGGTGGAGGGAGTCCCCTTCGGGCATGGCGGCTCAATCTACTCAGCCGATATTTGTCATGCTGTTGTCGAGGCGATGAGCTCTGCCGGACTGAACATCGCCGCTCTTGCGAAACGGACTGGCGTTGCTGCGGACACGCTCCGGAAGTGGGAGCAGCGGTACAAGATCCTCTCACCCACGCGCACGAGCGGCGGTCAGCGGCGCTACAGCGAGGTTGATGTCGCCCGCGTGCAGTGGCTCGTCGAGCGGTTAGGCGAGGGCTACCGGATCGGCGAGGCGGCCACGCTCCTCGGCGGCACAGCGGGCGAGACGAGCCGGACGCCGCAGGAGCATCGGGACGCGCTGCTCGCCGCCGCCGGGGCCGCGGACACCGAGACCGTCGCGCGTCTGCTCGACCAGGCGTTCGCGCTCCATCCCCTCGTCGAGACGCTCACCTCGGTCGTCGAGCCGCTGCTCCGTCGCGTCGGCGACGAGTGGAAGGCCGGCAACTTCACCGTCGCGCAGGAGCACTTGGTCAGCGAGGCGGTTCGCGCGCGCATCGAGCGCCTGCTCGCCGACGCGCGCGGCGGAGTGCGCGGACTCGCGGTGCTTGCGTGTCCCCCCGGCGAGCGCCACGACTGCGGGCTGCTGATGCTGGCCGTGATGCTGCGCGCCGACGGCTGGCAGGTCGCCTACCTCGGCGCGGACACGCCCCTGGAGGATTCGTTCGAGCTCGCGACACGCCTCGACGCGAGCGTCCTCTGCCTGAGCGCGACGATGCCCGACACGATGGCGACGTTGAAGGACGCACTCGGGCGCCGCGACAAGTTCGAAGTGGTCGTCGGCGGAACCGCGGCGACGGCGAAAGCGGTCGAGTCCACGGGTGCCCGCTACGTGAACTCGAATCTCGCGAGCGCAGTGCGGGAGCTCCGGGCGCTCGGCGGGTGACGCAGCGGACGCGCGCCGCGCTCGCGGGCGCGGCGGCCGCGACGGCCTGGGGCCTGCTCGAGCCGCTCGACCGGCGGCTCTTCCGCCGCGACTACTCGGACATCGCACTGCTCGGCAAGGCCGTGACGAGAGGACGTGGCTGGCGGCCGATCGGATTCGCGGTGCACGCCGCCAACGGAGCGGCGTTCGGCATCGTGTTCGATGCACTCCGGGTGAGAACCGGCGCGCCGAAGCGCCCGCTCGCACTCGCCTTGGCGCTCGGTGAGCACGTCACGCTCTATCCGCTGGCGTATTTCGTCGACCGCTATCACCCGGCCCGCGGGGAACCCGGCGTGCCGCCGCTCCTGCGCAGCCCGCGAGCATTCGCGCAGGCAAGCGCGCGCCACGCGCTCTTCGGCTACCTGCTCGGCCGCTGGGCATAGGCGATGAACGAGCTCGAGAGCCGATGGACGACGGTCGGCGGGCTCCGTGTCCACGCTCGTGTGGGCGGCCCGGCGGGGACTCGACCGATCCTGCTCGCCCACGGGATCGGCGTCTCGAGCCGCTACTTCGTGCCGCTCGCGCGACTGCTGGCTGAGCGGCATCGCGTGGTCGCCGTCGACCTGCCCGGTTGGGACGGAAGCGACAGCCCGCCCAGCGCGCTCGACATCCCCGGGCTCGCGGACCAGCTCGCGGCGTGGCTGGATGCCGTGAAGATCGAGCGCCCACACGTCGTCGCCAACTCCCTCGGCTGCCAGTACACGATCGACCTCGCTGCGTGCGAGCCCGAGCGATTCGAGCGGATCGTCCTCATCGGGCCCACGGTCGATCCTCGCTACCGCACCCCGCTGAAGCATGCGCCGCGGTTCTTCGTCGACGCCGTCCGGGAGCCGCCGTCGCTCCTCCCGATCATCGTGCGCGACTATCTGCGCTTCGGACTGCGGCGCTTCGTCGCCACCGCAGGCGCGGCGCTGCGCGATCGCCCGGAGGACAAGCTGCCGCGCGTCTCGGCGCCGACCCTCGTGATCAAGGGTGGGCGCGACGCGTTCGTCTCGACCGATTGGGTCGAGGAGATGGTGGAGCTGCTACCCCGCGGGGAGCTCGCCGTCGTCCCCCGCGCGCCGCACGCGACCCACTACGCCGCTCCGGGCACCGTCGCCGCGCTCGTCGAGCGCTTCATCTCCGGCTAGGAACTCCCGGATGCGATCGGCGAGCTCCGCCGGCGCGTCGAACATCGGGACGTGCCCGGCTCGCGGTAGGACGACGAGTCGCACCTCCGGCAGCGCGCGCGCCCACTCCTCGGCGAGGCGGGGCGGGATGAGCGGG
>DHWI01000166.1:971-2204 GCA_002413095.1 Thermoleophilia bacterium UBA5186 | reverse complement strand
GGATCGCGTAGAGACCCCCGCGAAGCAGGCTCGCCGGGCCGGCGCGGAGGCCGTCGCGCACCGCGTGCGCGAGGAGCGCCAGCGGCGCCCCGCGCATCGTGGCGAGCAGCGGCAGGGCGTGCCCGGGAACGCCGCGACCGCTCGGGATCCCGGCCGGCGCGACGAGAACGAGCCGGCGCACCGTTTCGGGCCGCCGCGCTGCCAGCTCGGCCGCGATCAGCCCGCCGAGCGAATGACCGGCGAGGTCTGCTCCGGCCAGCCCTTCGTCGTCCAGCCAGTCTCCGAGCCAGCCGGCGGCGTCGCGCGGCCCGAACCCCTGCACCGCGCCGAACCGGGGCAGGTCGACAACGCGAACGTCGCGATCCCGGAAGAACGGCAGCACGCGGCGCCACCAGCGCCCAGAACCCGACAGCCCGTGGACGAAGACGAGCGCGTTCAAGGACGAAGCACGGCGCGCCGCGGCCCCGCGACGAAGCCCGCTTCGAGGAGGAGCGGCATGACCTCGGTCTCCCCTACCGGCTGTCCGTCGAAGCGCTCGACGGCCAGACGCTTGGCGCCACCGGCTCGAACGTGTTCGACGAGCGCGGCCAGCGCCGGGCGCAGCCATTCCTCGTCGGGATCCCGGAGCGGGACGAGCGAGCGCCCGCCGCGCTCGACGAACAGGGCCGGCTTGCCGCCGAGCAGGATGACCTGGGCGCCCGCGACGCGAGCCGCACGCGCTCCGGCCCGCTTGGGCCAAGGCAGCGCCGCTCCATACGGCTGTGCGGGATCCGGAGCGGCGAGCACGAGTGGCTCCGGCTCCTCGTCCTCCCGGGCCCGTAGCTCGCGCAGGCGCTCGACCGCGCCCGCGAGGGCGAACTGCGCGCCGCCGAGCCCTTCGACGAAGTAGCCGCGGCGGCAGATCCCGATCGTCTCGAGCGCCCGCAGCTCGCCGTAGACCGCGCTGTAGCCGCCGGGGATGCCCTCGCCGCGCACGCTGTCGCGCGTGACGATTCCCTGGCGCTCCAGTAGCAGCTCGGCCAGCGCGCGGCGGTCGGTTGCGCCCGCGAAGAGGCGGTCGGCCAGCGACCAGCGGCCTTGCGTTGCCGTGATACCCGCGCTGCGGCGGCGGGAGAAGCGGGTCGCGCGGCGGCTGACGGGGCGCGGCGTCTGGTAGCGGCGGCCCGCGCGGAGCGGTGTCCACGCATCGTTGGTCACCTCGCCGGCCCAGACGAGATCCCAGAGCGCGGGCAG
>DHWI01000166.1:0-940 GCA_002413095.1 Thermoleophilia bacterium UBA5186 | reverse complement strand
GCCGAGCGCCTCGCGAATCTTGTCGTGCACCTCGCCCTCCGGCGGAGCCGTGCCGGACGGACGCCCGAGCACCGGCGCGTCCTCGCGGAAGAACACGGCGACCCGGTCGAGTCCGGCGCCGACCCAGACGACCTCGCCGGAGGCGCACAGCGCATCGAGCTGCGCGGGCTGGTAGCCATGAACGCGGCGCGGGAGCACGTCCGACTCCCACAGCGACACCGGCAGCGCGAGCCCTTGCAGCGGGACGAGCGCTTCCCGCAGCGTGGCGCGCCGGTCGATCCCGTGCCAGCGCGGCAGGAAGCGTCCGAACGCGGCCTGCTCGGCGGGCTCGACCTCCTTCCGGAGCGCGGCGAGCGAGGCGCGGCGCAATCGCCGCAGCACGTCCGGGTCGCACCACTCGCGCTCCGTTCCGCCGGGCCTGAGCTCTCCTCGGACGAGCAGGTCGCGCCGCTCCAGCGCGGCGAGCTCGGCCTCGACGTCTTTGCCGAAGCGCTCGTTCGCCTCGGCGGTCGTGAAGGGGCCGCGACCCTTCGCGTAGCGCAGCAGGAGCGAGTCGAGCGGGTCGTCGCCGCCCTCCAGGAAGACCTCGGGGAGCCCGCCCGGCGGCATGACGCCGAGCGCATCGCGGTAGCGGCCTGCGTCCTCCGCGGCGATCAGCCGCTCCTCGCCCGCGAACCGCACGAGGAGCGCTCGGCGCTCGGCGACGAGGATCGCCGCGAACGCCTCGTCGTACTCACCCGTGCGCAGGTCGCCGCGCAGGCGCAGCTGGTCGTGCAGCTCGTCGGGATTCCGCGGCGCGGGTACGAGCGAGGCCTCGACCTCGGCGACGGCATCGGGGTCGAGCAGGTCGCGCAGCTCCTCCTGGCCGAGCAGCTCGCGGAGGAGGTCGCGGTCGAGCGAGAGCGCCTGGGCCCGCTTCTCGGCGGGAGGCGTGTCGTCC
>DHWI01000197.1:6490-6625 GCA_002413095.1 Thermoleophilia bacterium UBA5186 | reverse complement strand
CGGGCGACGGGAACGGCGACGCAGGGATCGGGAAGCTTCCCGCGGCGGGGATGCCATGGTTCATGACCGTCTTCGGCCGCGACACGATCATCACGTGCCTCCAGACGCTGCTCTTCGGGCCGGAGCTCGCCCGGA
>DHWI01000197.1:4790-6205 GCA_002413095.1 Thermoleophilia bacterium UBA5186 | reverse complement strand
CCTGCGAGGTGCAGGGCTACGTCTACGACGCCAAGCGCCGACTGGCCGACATCGCGCGGGAGGTCTGGCGCGACCGCGAGCTGTCCGTGCGGCTCGACCAGGAGGCCGATGAGCTCCGCGACCGCTTCGACCGCTCGTTCTGGATCGACCGCCGCGGCGGCTACTACGCGCTCGCGCTCGACGGCGAGAAGCGCCAGGTCGACTCGCTCTGCTCCAACATCGGACACCTGCTCTGGAGCGGAATCGTCAAGCCCGAGCGCGTGGAGCGGGTGGTCGACGCGCTGATGGCAGAGCCGCTGTGGTCGGGCTGGGGTGTCCGCACGATGTCGAGCGCGGATGCCGGCTACAGCCCGCTCTCGTACCACAACGGCACGGTCTGGCCGCACGACAATTCCCTGATCGCCGCCGGGCTGGCCCGCTACGCCCGCTGGTCGGAGGCCCAGCGGATCGTCCAGCGGATGCTGAGCGCATCGGGTCACTTCGACCACCAGCTCCCGGAGGTCTTTGCGGGGATGCGCCGCGCCGACACGCCGTTTCCGATCGCGTACCCGACCGCCGCGCGCCCGCAAGCGTGGGCCGCGGGGACGCCGGTTCTCCTCCTCCAGCTGCTGCTTGGGCTCTATCCCGACCGGCGCCGTCACGTGCTTGCGACCAACGCGCCCACGGAGCTGCCGTCCTGGGTGGGGTCGATCCGGCTGACCGGGATCCGCGCGTTCGACGGACTCTGGGACGTGCACGTCGACGGCGGGAGAGTGAGAATCGAGCCGGCATGAGGATCGCCGTCCTGAGTCCGGTCTGGTTCGCGGTGCCGCCGACCGGTTACGGCGGCATCGAATGGGTCGTTTCCCTGCTCGCGGACGGGCTCGCTGCTGCGGACCACGACGTCACGCTCTTCGCCTCGGGCGACTCGAAGACGCACGCCAAGCTCGCCGCCGTCTACCCCGAGGCGCCGAGCGCCCAGATCGGCCGCACGCAGCCCGAGCTTCGCCACGCGCTCTCCTGCTACGAGCGCTCCGAGGACTTCGACGTGATCAACGATCACACCGGGATGCTCGGCGCGGTCCTCGGCGGCGCCGTCCGAACCCCGGTCGTCCACACCGTCCACGGCCCGCTCGACGGCGAGCCGGGCGAGATGTACGCGTCGCTCGCACGCGTGGCCCCTCAGGTCGGGCTGATCTCGATCTCGATGAACCAGCGCAAGCCAAAGCCGGACTTGCCCTGGATCGCGAATTGCCCGAACGCGCTCGACTTCTCCGTCTATCCGTGCAAGCCCCACCGCGGCGACTACCTTCTTTTCCTCGGGCGGATGAGCCCGGACAAGGGAGCCCACCGCGCGATCGCCGTCGCCATGGAGGCCGGCCTTCCGCTCAAGCTCGCGGGGAAGAAGCAGGACCAGAAGGAGATCGACTACTTCG
>DHWI01000197.1:4442-4718 GCA_002413095.1 Thermoleophilia bacterium UBA5186 | reverse complement strand
CCGATCGAGTGGGAGGAGCCGTTCGGCCTGGTGATGGTCGAGTCGATGGCGTGCGGAACACCCGTGATCGCGACGCGGTGGGGCGCCGTCCCGGAGGTGATCGAGGACGGGCGGAGCGGCATCATCGTCGAGACCTACCGCGAGATGGCGGACGCGCTCGAGCGCTCGGACGACCTCGACCCGCTCGAACTCCGCCGGTTCGCCGAGGAGCATTTCTCGCCCGAGCGCATGGTCGCGGACTACGTCTCCGCGTACGAGACGGCGATCAAGGGCTCG
>DHWI01000197.1:2558-4335 GCA_002413095.1 Thermoleophilia bacterium UBA5186 | reverse complement strand
CTCCGCTACGGTAGGGATGTCGTGATCCCGTCCCTCCTCAGCTCCTACTGCTGAAGCATCGACCACGCCGCCCGGGTGGCGGCGCTTGAGAAGGACGCGAGGCTCGCCAGGAACGGTCTCGTGCGACCGGACTTCGGGAAACTGCGCGCGCTTTTCAGGCGCTTCGCGTCGCCGGCCCTGCGTCGGAACCAATCCCCCGGGAGACCTATGCCTGAGAGGAAGAACGGCTCGAAGAAGAACGGCCGGAACGTCGGCAAGATCATCGAGATCAAGGGCGTCGTGCTCGACGCGGTCTTCCCGGACGAGCTTGCCGGAGATCCTGCACGCCCGGACTCCAGTACCTGAAGCCGTCGATCGAGATCTTCGAGACCGGGATCAAGGTGATCGACTGATCGCCCCGTACGGGAAGGGCGCCGGCGCGGCCCGGCGGCACAGCACGGCGTTTCGTCAAGCCTTCCTCTATAGCTAGGCGCGCTGGCGGCCGCGATCGCGCCGCGGCGGCAGCAGCACCGGCTTGAGACCGGCCGCCCGCATCTCGCGGAAGGTGCGGAGATCCTCGTTGCCCGAAGGCACCGCCGCGACGATGAGCGGCGCAGCCTGCAGCGAGGTCGAGGAAGGGAGGCTCAGGAAGCCGACGACGCCCACGGCGGCCGCGGCGACACTCGCCGCTGCGGCGCCCATGCTCCAGACGCGCGCCGGCATGCGCCGGCGGCGGTGCGCGATCTCGATCGGCCGCTCGAGCTGCGCGACGGGCGCGGTCCGAAGCTGGAGCGCGATCTCCGAGACCTGCTGCTCGAAGGCGCTGCAGTCGGCGCAGCGCGCGAGATGCGAGTCGAGCATCTTTCGGGCGAGCTCAGAGAGCTCCCCGTCCAGGCGCAGCGAGATCCACTCGCGTCCCCGCTCGCAGAGAAAGCTATTCAGCGGCACCAACCTCATAACGACTCTGACGACGAACTCCATCCATAGTTAGCGCATCAAACGGCTCGAATCTAGAACAACCTATGGCGACTATCGGCAGCGACGCCGAGGAGGATGAGCAGGAAGCCGACGACGACGTAGAACGCCGACTCGTTCAAGGCCTCTTCGCGTTCTTGCGGCGTCGCCCAGCGAACGAACCTCGCACCGAAGAGGGGCGGCCCGACGCCCTTCGGCCGGACGGGGCCGCGGTTCCCTACGAAGAAACCGCAGACGATCAAGAAAGAACCCACGAGGTAGAAGCCGATCGAGACGGCGCGGCCGAACCCGGCGCCCAGCGCAACGCCGAGCGCGACGGAGCCGAGGAAGGTGGCGCAGGCAACAGCGCCGAAGAGGATCGCGAAGCGGCGGAGCGCGGCCCGCAGCACGGGTTAGCTCACCGGCCCGCCCGACGGGCGCCGCATCTCCTCTTCGGTGAGCGGCCAGCGCTCGAGCGGGTAGTGGCAGGCGGCGAACTGGCCGTCGCCGAACGAGTAGAGCGGCGGCGTCTCCACGTCGCAATGCCCCTCCTTGAAGCGCGGGCAGCGCGGGTGGAACCAGCACGCGCTCGGCGGGTTGATCGGGTTCGGAACATCACCCTCGAGTACGATTTTCTTCATCCCGCGGGCCTCCGGATCGGGCACCGGCACCGCGGAAAGAAGCGCGCCCGTGTATGGGTGCTTAGGCTCGGCGTAGAGCCGTGACCTAGGCGCGATCTCGACGTTGTGGCCGAGGTACATCACCATCACGCGGTCGGAGATGTGGCGGACGACGTTCAGGTCGTGCGCGATGAAGATGTAAGTGAGCCCGAACGTGCTCTGGA
>DHWI01000197.1:0-2534 GCA_002413095.1 Thermoleophilia bacterium UBA5186 | reverse complement strand
GCTTCGGGTTGACGGCGAGCGCGCGGGCGATGCCGATCCGCTGCCGCTGGCCCCCGGAGAACTCGTGCGGGAAGCGGTTGTAATGCTCCGGATTCAAGCCGACGACCTCGAGTAGCTCCTGGACGCGGCGCTTGTTCTCGGCCTCGGTGCCCATGTTGTGCACCTCGAGCGCCTCCGAGACGATGAAGCCGACGCGCTTGCGCGGGTTGAGCGAGGCATAGGGGTCCTGGAAGATCATCATCATCTCCCGGCGGAACGGCCGCATCTCTGCCCTCGAGAGCCGCGTGATGTCCTGCCCGTCGAAGACGATCCGGCCCTCGGTGGGGTCGAGGAGGCGCATGATGCAGCGGGCCATGGTCGACTTGCCGCAGCCAGACTCGCCGACGACGCCAAGCGTCTCGCCCTGTCTGACGCTGAAGCTGATCCCGTCGACCGCCTTCACGGCCGCGATCTGCCTCTGAAAGACGATCCCGCGCGTGACGGGGAAGTGCTTCTTCAGGTTCTCGACGACGAGCAGCCCGCTCTGGTCGACGCCGGGAGATTCGAGGGGCGCCTCGGTCTCCGACAGAGCCACTAGGAGGCCTCCGCCATCGTCCCCGCGAGAAGCTTCGCCGCCTCGCGGTCCTTGGTCGTCTGGTCGAGGTGGCACGCCTGCAGGTGTTCGCGCGTGTCGTCGGCCGGCATCAGCCGCGGCTCCTCGGTCTTGCAGATGCTCATCACATACGGGCATCGTGGATGGAAGCGGCAGCCGCGCGGCGGGTTCAGCAGCGACGGCGGCTGCCCCTGGATCTGAACGAGCCGCTCGACGTCGGCGTCGAGGCGCGGGAGCGAGCCGAGCAGACCCCACGTGTACGGGTGCTGCGGGTGCTTGAAGAGCGCGCCCACGGGGCCTTGCTCGGCGACCCGGGCGGCGTACATGACGACCACGTCGTCGGCAATCTCGGCGATCACCCCGAGGTCGTGCGTGATCATGATGATCGCGCTGTCTACCTCGTGCTGGAGCGTGGTCATCAGCTTCAGGATCTGCGCCTGCGTCGTCACGTCGAGCGCCGTCGTCGGCTCGTCGGCGATCAGCAGGTCCGGGTTGTTGACGAGCGCCATCGCGATCATCACGCGCTGGCGCATNNTCCTGGAAGATCATCGCCATGTCGTCGCCGCGAATCTCGCGCAGCTCGCTCGAGCCCATCTTCAGCAGATCCTTCCCGTTGAAGATCGCCTCGCCGCTCGAGATCGTGTTCCGCTTCGGGTTCAGGCCCATGATCGTCAGGCAGGTGACGCTCTTGCCCGAGCCGGACTCGCCGACGATCCCGAGCGTCTTCCCTTTCTCGACCGAGAAGCTGACACCGTCGACGGCCTTCACGATGCCGTCGTCGGTGCGGAAGTGGGTCTTGAGGTCCCGGACCTCGAGGAGGGCCATCGAGCGCGCTCGCCTACGCCAGCCGGATTCTCGGGTCGACCCAGGCGTAGAGCAGGTCAACGGCGAGGTTGAAGATGATGATCGCGATCGTCGCGAAGACGATCACGCCCTGAACCGTGGGAATGTCGTAGTTGAACAACGCGCCGACGGCCGTCTTCCCGAGGCCCGGCAGGCTGAAGACCGTCTCGGTGAAGACTGCTCCGCCGAGCGCGAGCCCAATGTCCATTCCGAGCATCGTCACCACCGGCAGCATCGCGTTCCGAAGGATGTGCGAGCGCAGCACTTGCCATTCAGGCGCACCTTTCGCGCGCGCGGTCCGCACGTAGTCCTCGTTCATGGTGTCGAGCGTGTTCGCCCGGATCATCCGCACGTACAGCGCCGCGAAGAGGATTGCGAACGTGATCCAGGGCAGCAGCATGTGGTAGGCCCACTGCACCGGTCCACCGCAGTCCGTCGACGGGTTGATGAAGTCGCAGTAGCCGGTGATCGGCGTCAGGTGCAGCCTGAAGCCGAAGACGTACGCCAAGATCAGCCCGATCCAGATCGGGTGCGCGGAGATCCCGATCAGCACGAACGTCATCGAGACCCGGTCTAAGAGCGAGCGCGGCCTTAGCGCCGAGAGCACACCGACCGGGATCGCGATCAGCATCCAGAGGATCACGCCCCCGAACACGAGCGAGGCGGTGACGGGAGCAGCATTGCCGACGATCCCGTTCACAGACTGGCGCGTGAAATACGAGAAACCGAGCGACTGGTCCCAGATCAGGTTCTTGACGAACTTGTAGTACTGGAAGTAGACCGGCCGGTCGGTGCCGAGATTGTGCGCGACCCGGTCCACATCCGCCTTCGAACACGCCTGGCCACAAGCCTGCTTCGCCGGATTCGCCGGAATGATGAAGAAAAGGACGTAGCTGACGACAGTGACCGCGAAGAAAAGGACGACCGCCCAGATCAGCCTGCGGATGAGATACCGGACCATCAGCTACTCCTCGTCGTGCTCGGTGGGGCGAAGACTTTAACCGACCGTGCTGCGCTGAAACGAACGAGGCGCCGGCGGATGACCGCCGGCGCCTCGTTTCCTACTGGTGGAGCTTCGACCCCTTCCTACTTCAGGAAG
>DHWI01000210.1:11676-11930 GCA_002413095.1 Thermoleophilia bacterium UBA5186 | reverse complement strand
TGCGCGCCCGCGACGCGTAGCTATGGCCCGCGCGGACCTGTCCGTCGTCGTGGTAACGCTGAACGCGCTGCCCTACTTGGAGCGCTGTCTCGAGAGCGTGCGCGGATACGAGACGGTCGTCGTCGACCACGGCTCGACGGACGGGACTGTCGAGCTCGTCCGCGAGCGGTTTCCCGAAGCCCGGCTCGTCGAGCAGGAAAACCGTGGGCTCGCGGCCGGCTGGAACCGCGGCATGCGCGAGGCGAGCGGGCGCT
>DHWI01000210.1:10410-11520 GCA_002413095.1 Thermoleophilia bacterium UBA5186 | reverse complement strand
TCCTCTTCAGCGAGGAGACCGACTGGCACTTCCGCTTTCGTGCCGCGGGCTGGCAGGTGCTGTTCTACCCCGGCGCCGAGGTCGTGCACGTCGGTGGGGCCGGCCACGGCGGGCGGATGTTCGTCGAGCAGGTGCGTGGGCACCTGCGGTTCCTGGCGAAGCACCGCGGCGCCGCGGAGGCCGAGCGCGCGCGGAAGCTGCTGCTCGTCTCGTTGCGGGTCCGCGCAGCAGCATTCCGCGGCGAGCGCGGCCGGACGTACGCGGAGGCGGCGCGCTGGCTGGCGTCGGGCGACGTGCCGACCTTGCTGGGCCCACGCCGATGATCTGGCTCTATCTCCGCCTGGCCGCGGCGACGGCGGTCCTACTGCTCCCCGGCGTCCTCGTCGCGCGTGCGCTCGCGCAGCGGACGCTCTCCGCGGCGCTCGCGTGGGCGCTGGCGGTGCTCGCGGCGGGCATGGGCGTCATGTTCCTCGTCCACGGCTCGCTGCTGCTCGCCCTCGGGATCGCGGCAGCGCTGGGAGCCGTGGCGCTCGCGCTGTCCCTGCGCCTCAGATTTCCAAGTAACAGTCTGTTACTAAGGGATGGGCTCGCGCCGCTGCTCGTGCTCGCGGCTGGGACGGCGCTCGGGATCGCGCTCTGGCGGCTCGCTGGGCCGGTGGACGGCGACGCGCTCTTCCACCTGGCGCGCGTGCGCAAGCTGCTCGCTTTCGACCACGTCGGGATCCACACCGTCGACGAGTTCCGGGACGGCGGCCTGCACCCCGGCTACGCCTTCCCACTCTGGCACGGCTTCCTCGCGGGCGTGGCCAAGCTGGCCGGCGTCGATCCGTCGCTCGTCGTCCGCTACGAGGCCAGCGTGCTCGCACCGCTCGCCGCGCTCGTCGCGTATGAGGCGGGACGGATGCTGTTCGACTCGCCGTGGGCCGGAGCGGCCGCGGCGGCCGCTCAGGTCGGGCTGATCGCGCTCGCGCCCGGACACGGCGGCGCCTACCGAGCGCTCGCGCTCCCGGCGACGTCGTCCCGTCAGCTGCTCGTAGTCGGCGCACTCGCGCTGTCGTTCCAAGCCGTGCGCGAGCCGTCTGCCGGCACGCTCGCCTCGGTCGCCGCGGC
>DHWI01000210.1:5423-10324 GCA_002413095.1 Thermoleophilia bacterium UBA5186 | reverse complement strand
GCTGTATCCGGTCGCGCAGGAGTCGGCCTCGTTGAAGGCGGAGAACCAGTGCGGCGCCGCCCACGGTGTGCTTCGCTATCGGGACCAGCTGGACGTCCGGTCCTGCTCGAGCTACAGCGTCAAGCCCGAGGTCGTCGGACGCGGCGGCGCCATCGCGGTCGTTGCGCTGCTCGTTGTCCCGCTCGCGGCGCTGGCGCGGCGGCGGCTCTGGTCGGCCTTCGTGCTCGGCGGCTCGCTCGTCGTGCTCGCCCTGGTGCTCCTCCCGTTCCTCTTCCCGCGCTTCGCCGAGGCGGTGTCGCTCTCGCAGGCCCGCCGCGCCGCCGGTTTCGTCCCGTTTGCGCTTGCGCTGACGGGAGGGCTCGCCGTCGCCGCGCGGTTGTTGCGTATCGCCGTGCTTCCGGCGGCGCTCGCGGGCGGGATCGCCGCTCAGCTGCTCTGGCCCGGCGACTTCGGCTACCGCGTGGAGCACGGCGGCCCCGCGGCGGCGGCCTGGATCGCACTCATCGGCGGCGCGCTCGCGCTCGCCGTCGCTGCGTTCGTGCGGCGCGGCGGCCTCGAGGACGAGAACGGCCCGGTGCTCGCGCTCGCCGCAGCGCTCTTCGTCCTCCCGGTCACGGTCCACGGCTTCGCGCACTGGACGCAACCCGCTCCGCCGTCGGGCCAGGTCCTCAGCCCCGGGCTCGTCCGCGCCCTGCGGGCGGAGGTTCCGCGCGGAGACGTTGTCGTCTCTGATCCCGAGACGAGCTACCGCATCGCTGCCGAAGCTCCCGTCTACCTCGTCGCCGCGCCGCCCACGCACGTTGCCGACACGCGCCAGAACCGGCCCAGGGCGCGCGCCCGCGAAGTGGCGCTCTACCTCCACGGGCGCGACGCCACCGTGCCCGCGCGACACGGCGCCCGCTGGGTCGTCATCGATGCGCGCCGCTCGACGTTCAAGCCGGGCGGCCGGCGCGTCTACCAGGACGCGCGCTACTCGCTCTACCGGCTCTGAGCGAAGCGCGGCAGCAGGATCCCGTCGCGGCCGATCGTCAGCCAGATCGCGATTGCATACGCGGTCGCCAGAGTCACCTCGTTGAGCAGGCTGACCCCGGCCGCGCCCGTGAAGCTCCAGCGCTCGATCGCGGGGATGCCGCACGCGACCGCGACGATCGCTGCGACGCCGAGGCAGACAAGGCGCGTACGCTGTCTCCCCCGCGCCGTGAGCGCGTTCCCGTTCATCGTGCTCAGCAGGGCGACCGGCACCGTCGCGACCATCAGCGTCAGAGCCGTGGCCGCGTGGCGGAAGTCGGCGCCGTACAGCGCGCCGAGCAGCGGGCGTCCGAAGAGCGCCGCGGCGGCGACGAGGACCAGGCCGAGCGGAAAGCCGAGCGCGAGCAGCTGTTCCTGCCGCACGTGCAGACCGCGGTCGCGGGGCCGGCTGGCCGATCGCCCCAGGAGCAGGGACGCGAGCGCGTCCGGGACGATCATCAGCGCGACGGCGAAGCGGATCGGCGGCTGGTAGAGGGCAAGCGCGCGCTGCGAGGCGAGAATCGAGAGCAGGATGACGTCGATCCGCAGGTAGAGGTTCGTCAGCACCGTGAAGGCGTTGAACGGGAGCGCTTCGCGCACGAGCGCACGTACCGGTGAGCGTGCGTGGCCCCCGGTGACTCCGAGCTTCCGCAGCCCGCCAAAGCGAATCGCGAGGCCGACGAGCGCGCCCACGCTGAGCGTCAGCACGGCGAGCGGCGCCGAGGGGTGGATTGCGACCGCGGCTGCAAGGACGGCGAGGGTGATCGCAGACTCCGCGACGGTCGCGGTCGCCTCCGCCGAGACCGAGTCGGCCGCGACGAAGACCGAGCGCATCGTCCCGTTCAGCCGGATCAGCAGCCACCACGGCAAGACCGCCAGCAGTGTCCACCGCATTTCGCCGCGTGTCACGAGCGAGACGAGCCCGACGAAGACGAGCGCATACGGGACGGCGCTTCGCACCTGGAAGCGCATGACGTCGGCCCAGGCGTCGCGCCACTCCTCGCGCGGTCGTCGCGCCAGCGCGGGGAGGAGGTACTGCGACAGGCCAGAGTCGGCCACGACCGACGCGTACATGCCGACGACGAGCGCGAGCCCGAACAGGCCGAGCTCCTGCTTCCCCGCACCGCGTGCAAGCACGACGGTCGCTGCGACGAGCAACAGCCCCGAAACGCCGCGGGCGAAGGACAGGCCGAGGGTCGAGCGGAGGAGTGGGCTACGTCGCAGCATCGCCGCGCAGCTCCGACCACCGCCGCTTCATCTCGGGCGTGACCTCGACGACTGCGATCGTGTCCACCACCTGCGGGTCGGCGCCGAGCTCGCGCACGACCTCGCTGACGCCGTACTCCGGCCGGCCGAAGTCGTGGAACGCGAGCTTCCCACCGTCGCGCACCGTTCGCAGCACGAGGTCGACGTCGCGTCGTACCGCGTCGGCAGTGTGGTACCCGTCCACGAAGACGAGGTCGAAGCGCCCGTCCCGCAACGCCGGCGCGACGTCCTCGATGCGCCCGACGTGCACCACGACGCGGTCGCGGACGCCGTAGCGCGCGAGGTTGCGCAGGAAGGGATGCAGCGTGCCGAGCGGGCCCGTGTGCCCGTCGCCGCGGTGCCAGTCGACGGCGTGGACGGCGCGGGCCGTCGAACCGAGGGCGATCGTCGAGCGACCGAACCACGAGCCCACTTCGAGCGCTTCGCCTTCGCGCGCGAGCTCAGCGAGGAGCCGGCACTCGGCTTCGGTGAGCGAGCTCGGGACGTCCGGCGCGAACGGCCCATGCGGCCGCGCCGGGAGGCGGCTTGCGACGGATCGCCACGCGGCGAGCCCGAAACGGAGGCGACGCCGCAGAGCCGCGCTCACGCCTTCCGCCAGTCCGCCGCCGCCCGTCTGCGGCCCTGCCGAACCGCGATCCTCGCAACGCGCGCCCAGGCGAGCGTCTTGCGGCGCGGAGGTTGGTGCCGAGCGGCGGCGAGCGCGTCCTGGCCGAGCCCGAGTCCCATCCCGAGGACGGCCCGGGCGACCAGCGTGGCACGCACGAGCTGGAACGTCTGAGGCCGATGGCGCGCATGGAAACGTAAAAGGGAACGGGAGTGGTGCGGCCAGACGTGCGAGCGGTCGCCGCTCGACGCGCCGCCGACGTGGCGCGCCTCGACGGTCGGGAGGTACACGACGCGGTAGCCGGCCCGCCGCACCTGCAAGCAGAGCTCCATGTCCTCGAGGTACATGAAATAGCCCTCGTCGAGCCCACCGATCCTCTCGAGCAGGTCACGGCGAATTGCGACGCACGCCGCGATCAACATCCCGACGTCCGTCGGCTCGGTGGCGTTCAGGGAGACGTCGTAGGTCTCGCCGAAGCGGTCGGAGAGCGCCCGCGGGAACACGCGCCGCGCGCGGTTCGCGAGCAGCGTCGAGAACGAGCCGAGCGGGTGCGCGCTGATCTGGATCGAGCCGTCGTCCTCGCGCAGCCGCGGCCCGACGAGCCCGACGTCCGGATGCTCCTCGAGAAACGCGTCGAGGGCGCGAACCGTGTCGGCGGGCACGACGCAGTCCGGATTCACAAGTAACAGACTGTTACTAAGTGCTCGAGCTGCGCCCTGGTTCACCGCCGCGGGGAAGCCGCGGTTGTCCTCGTTCGCGATCAGCTCGACTTGCGGAAGCCGCTCACGGACTAGCGCTGCCGTTCCGTCCGCCGAGTCGTTGTCGACGACGATCACGTGCGCATCCGAGTCGAGCAAGGGCGCGACGCAAGCCTCGATCGCGTCGGCCGAGTTGTACGTGACGATGATCGCGCAGACGCGGCTCACGCCGGAAGTCTGCTAGCCGAGGGTGACGGCGGGGAGCGCCTGCGGCGCCGAATCGTCCTGGCCGAGCGCGTAAGCCTCGAGCGTGCGCTGTGTGACGCTGCCCCAGCCGCACATCGCGGTGATCTTGCGCCGGGCGGCGGCGCCGAGCCGTGCACGTAGCTCGGGATCGTCGAGCAGCCGCTGGATCGCCGCGCGCAGAGCATCGACGTCTCCGGCAGGGACGAGCAGGCCGGTGCGCTCGTCGTCGACGAGCCCGCAAAGGCCGCCGACCGCGCTTGCGACGACGGGCTTGCCGTGAGCCATCGCCTCGGCGCAGACCACGCCGAAGCCCTCGCTGATCGACGGGCAGACGACGACGGCGGCGCTCGCGAAGCGGCGGTGCAGCTCCTCGCGGGAGATGAAGCCGAGCGCATCCGGGACGAGCGAGCGCAGCGGCCCGTCGCCCGAGACGACGAGGTTCATTCCCTTCGTTGCCGCGACGAGCTCGGCGATGCCCTTCTCCGGGGAGAGTCGGCCGGTGTAGAAGACCTCGGGCGGATCGGCTTCGGCGCCGGCCTGGGCCGGGATCGCGATGCCGTTCGGGATCACGACGTTCGGCACGCCGCAGGCCGCGACGGACTCGCCGAGCGCTGTCGAGACGCAGACAACTGCACGGGCGCGCTTCAACACGAAGCGGACGAGCCGCGGGAAGCGCTGCGTGAGCTTGAAGTCGTCGAGCAGGCCGCCGGAGATCGTCCCGTGGATCGTGACGACGAACGGCGTGCGCGTCGCAAGCCGCGCGACGACCGCTCCGGCGAGCCAGTGCACGTGGACGAGGTCGGCGTCGCGCGAGGCTCGGCGAAGGGCCCGGATCATCGAGAGCGCGAGCAACGGCGCGAGCCAGGGGCGGCGCTTGACGGCGCGGACGATCCCGCCGCCGTCGAAGTCGAGCCCGTAGGTGCGGTAGACACCGGGAGAGACGACCTCCACTTCGACGCCGCACTCGCGCAGGCAGGCGACGGCATCAGAGACGAAGCGGCCGGCAAAGTCGTCCGCGTGCCGCGGATAGGACGTCGTGAAGACGGCGACCTTGAAGGGCTGCGGGCTCGGAGCGAGCG
>DHWI01000210.1:1641-5403 GCA_002413095.1 Thermoleophilia bacterium UBA5186 | reverse complement strand
CGGTGGCCACGCGGCTTCGGCAGCTGACGTCGCGCGCGGCATTGCTCCTCGCTGTGGTTGCGCTCCTCGACTCCGCGAAGCAGCTTCCAACGTCGCTTCGCGCCACGAGGACCCGGGTGGAGGCCAACGCAGGATTGTCTTCCGTCCAAAGGGAGCTGGCGCCCGCGCGCCAATACGGAATGAACCAGGAGCTCGTTCTCCGCGCCGCCGAGATCCTGCCGCGAGACGCAGTCTTCTCCATCGTCGGCGGTCGGCGGGCGCGGATGTCGGGCGCACCGTACTTCTACGCGTATTGGCTGTTGCCCCGCCGGCACACCGAAGACCCGAGCGCCTCCGATTGGATTGTGTCCTGGGGCGCGGATCCGTCTCGGCTCGGCGTGAAGGTCGACGTTGTCGCTGACTTGGGCGGCGGAGCGAAAATCCTCCGGGTGCGTCGGTGACAGCGTCCTACTTCGGGCTGGGCGTATTCGACGTGCTGCTCCTCGTCACCGGTCTCGCCGTTCTCGATGCGCTCGGCCTCGTCCGGAGCGGGCGCGATGCGCTCCGGCACAGCGGGCTCGCGCTCGTGGTCGGGTGGGCGTCCGTGGGCGTCTTTGAGTCGTGGGCGCTCGTCGTCGGAGCCCCCCTCACTCGCTGGGTCGTGGCGTCGATCTGTTTCGCGATCGCCGCAGCAGGCGTCCTGATGCGCCGGCGCGTTCCGCCACGCCGGCTTCGACTCGTGCGCGAGTCGGGGCCCTCGAGGTTGCTCGCCGTTGCGGGTGCCGCGGTCGTGTTCGTTCAGCTTGCGGCTCTGCTCTGGCGGGCGGCGACCCAGGGGGCGCCGTTGCAATGGGATGCCTGGGCCTTCTGGCTGCCGAAGGCGAGGGCGATCTTCGACTTCGGAGGACTCGACACGGCGGTGGGCGGATTCACGAGCTTCGTCAGTCCCAGCTACCCGCCCCTCGTCCCGGCGCTCGACGCGAGCGTCTTTGCATTCACGGGCAACACGCAAGCTTCTCCGCTGGCCGTCCAGGAATGGCTCATTGCCGCCGCGTTCTTCGGCGCGCTCTGGTCGCTGCTCGCGGTCCGCGTCAGGCCGTTAATTCTCTGGCCGTGCCTCGCCCTCCTAGCTTCGCTGCCGAACTTCGTGGCCATGATCGGCTCTTCGCTCGGCGACGAGCCGCTCATGCTCCTGCTCGGACTCGGCTGTGCCTGTTCGGCGCTCTGGCTGCTCGAGCGGGACGCACGCTACGCGGCCCTCGCTGCGATCTTCCTTGCCGCCGCGGCCCTCGCCAAGAACGAGGGAATGCCGCCGGCGCTTGCCCTGGGTCTGACAATGCTCGCAGTGGCTTTCGTGCGCCGCCCGCGGCGCCCGCTCGCGCCGGCGCTCGTCCTGCTCGCGCCCCTGGCGGCGTATGCGCCGTGGGGGATCTGGATTCGCATCCAGGGACTGCCACCGTCCACGGACTACCGATTGTCCGACCTTCTCCATCCCGCACTGCTCGGCGATCGCGTTCACCGCCTCACGTATGCGGCGCACGTGCTTCCGGTTCACCTGTTCTCCCGGCAGCAATGGCTGATCGCGGTCCCGCTCATGCTGGCCGGCGCGCTCCTGGCGGCGCCGCGGTGTCCGGCTCTCTCGCTCCTCGCTCTCGCCTCCGTGGGCACGGTGATCGCAGGACTCCTGGCCGTCTACTGGATCGGGTCTCGCCCCGTCGCCTGGTACGTGCTCACGTCCGTCGATCGCGTCCTCGCCTCCGCCGTCGTGATGTCGGTCGTCTTCCTGGCGCTGCTCCTCGGCGAGGCTTCGCGCCAGAACCCAGCGGCGGTGCCGTAAAGGCGCGCGGTCGCGTCAGTAGCATCGAGCGGCGATGAAGGTGCTGATCGTCTCCCTGTACTTCCCGCCGGCCGGCGGAGGGGGCGTTCAGCGACCGCTCAAGTTCGCGACGCACCTCCCGACGCTCGGGATCGAGACGCACGTGCTCGCGCCGGACGACCCGAAATGGATCCACGCCGACCCAGAGCTGCAGCCGCCGACGAACGCCTGGATCCATCGCGCGCGCTACCTCGGGCCGAAGGGCCGCCGCCCCGCGGAGGAGCTCCACGGTCGCCGCGGGCTCGACCGGATCTCAAGACAAGTGCGGCTCACCGGGCGCCGCTTCCTGCTGCCGGACGAGAACGTCAGCTGGAACCTGACCGCGATCCCGGCGGCCGTCCGGATCGTCCGTCGCGAGGGCATCGACGTCGTGCTGACCACGTCCCCGCCGAGCTCGGTGCACCTGATCGGCGCAGCGGTCAAGCGCGCGACCGGCGTCCGCTGGGTTGCCGACCTGCGCGATTCGATCGTCGCGCATCCGCATCGACGGGCCGAGCGGCTCGCCGTCCGGACCAAGGAACGCGGGGAGGCGGCCGTCGCAGGGCTGGTCGCTCGGAACGCCGACGCGATCGTGGCCGTGTCCGAGGCGATCGCCGAGGAGACGCGCGGCCTCGGCCCGAAGGGGCCTGTCGTAACGATCGCGAACGGGAGCGACTTCGACGACTTCGCCGGGCTTCCGTACGAGCGCGGCGAGCGGTTCCGCATCACGCACACCGGCAGCTTCTTCGGCAAGCGCGATCCGCGCCCGTTCCTCACTGCGCTCGCGGACTCGGGATTGGACGTCACGGCGCGCTTCGTCGGCGACTTCCGTACTGCCGACCGCGAGTGGGCGGAGAAGCTCGGCCTCGGCGACCGCCTCGAGCTGCACCCCTACGTCCCGCGTCGCCGATCGCTCGAGCTGCAGCGCGACTCTGAGGCGCTGCTGCTGCTGATTCCCGACGCGGGCGGGCGCGGCAAGGGCGTCCTCTCCGGGAAGGTGTTCGAGTACCTCGCGGCGGAGCGGCCGATCCTGGCGTCGGTTCCCCCGGACGGCGCCGCCGCAGAGCTGATCGAAGAGACCGGCGCGGGAGTCGTCGCGCCGCCGGACGATCCCGCTGCCATCGCCGACGCCCTGCGCGGGCTCGTCGAGCGCTACGAAGCCGGCGCGCTCGACGGGACGCCGCTCAGCGAGGAGTGGCGTGACAAGCTCTCGCGGCGAGCGCGGGTCGAGGAGCTGGCGGAGCTCCTCGGGAGCCTCACGTGACCGCGGCCACTGTCGCGCTACCGCGCGCGCGCGCCGCCGCGGACAGCCGCGTCGCGGATGCGCTCCTGCTTGCGACCGCGTTCTGCGTGACGTTCGAGAAGGTGTACTGGCAGGTCGCGGGCGCCGTCGGGCTCGCGGACGTCCTCACGATCCTGTTCCTCGCGGCCTTCGTCCAGCAACGACTTTCGGCACGGGACTGGCGCATCGACCGCACCACCGCGTCGGTGCTCGGATTCTTCGTCGTCTTCCTGCTGGTGTACCTGGTCGGCTACTTCAACCTCGAGACTCACGACGCGTTCGCGCAGTTCGGCAAGGGGATGATCAAGTTCGCGCTGCACTTCGGCTTCCTGCTCGCCGCGGTGGCGTACCTGACCCGCCGCTCGGCGGCCTTCTACTGGCGCGCGCTCGGCTTTTTCGTCGCCGGAATGGCAGCGAACGCGGGTTACGGCATCCTCCAGTTGCTCGCCGCTCGCGCGGGCCACAACCTCGACCAGACGGTGCTGGCGCCGCTCACGGGCGGCGCCAGCTCGATCAACATCTATGGCTCCGTCAACGGCACCAGCGTCTACCGGCCGAACGCGCTCACGGGCGATCCAAACCACCTCGCGATCATGCTCGACGTCCCGCTGCTCGTCCTTGCGCCGCTCTACCTGCGGCTCGGGCG
>DHWI01000210.1:0-1609 GCA_002413095.1 Thermoleophilia bacterium UBA5186 | reverse complement strand
TCGAGCTCGCGACGCTCTCGCGCAGCGGGCTGCTCGGCCTTGGCGTCGGCGTTCTGATCCTCGCCGTCCCGTACCGGCGCTACCTGCTCTCGCGCGCGCTGCTCGCCCCGCTCGCGGGCGTCGGCGTGCTCGTCGCCTACCTGGTCTGGAGCCGCCGCCAGTTCTTCACGACGGTGCTCCGGTCACGCGTCGACACCGGCGGGAAGTCCACCTCGGCGCACTTCGCCGTCTACGACTTCGTGCCGCAGGTGCTCCACTCGCACCCGCTCTTCGGGCTTGGCCTGAACAACTTCTCGGTCTACTACGAGTTCGCGACCGGGAAGACGAACTGGGGCCCGCATTCGTTCTACGTCGCGCTGGTCGTCGAGACCGGGGTGGTCGGGACTGTGCTGTTCGCGCTCTTCCTGCGCTTCCTGTTCAAGCGCCTGCGCGAGACGCGCGCTCTGGGCAGGGCGCTCGGCTCGGATCCGCTCGCCGCGCGGGTGCGCCCGCTCGGCTGGGGTCTCACCGCGGCGCTCGCCGGGACGATGGCCGCGAATCTCTTCTACCTGACCATGCAGTTCTATTACTTCTACGTCTTCGCAGCTCTCTGCCTCGCCGCGCCGAGCGTCTTCTCCGCGAGGATGGGCAGGAAGACCCCCGCCGTGACGAGCGGTGGCGTCACGTAGCGGTACGCCGAGGCGACCAGGCGAAAGCTCCCCTCCGGGTCGGCCCACGAGACCCAGACGAAGAGCGCGTAGGCGGCGAGGAGGCCCGTCGCCGGGGCGAGCCAGACGATCCGACGGTCACGGAGGGCCGCGGCTGCGCCGAGGATGACGGTGAGCGGCAGGATCAGCGACCACTGGCGGATGCTGGTCAAGTCGTGGCCGAGGATGTCGGCAGCCGAGCGGAGCAGGCCGGTGCGGTCGGCGAGGTAGGAGGGCGAGAGGGCGTCGCGGATCGAGAAGACGTTCGAAACGCCGTGCAGAGAGCGCCAGACGAGCCAGGGGACGAGAGTCGCGACCGCGCCCGCGCAGACTGCCCAGAGCGGCAGCAGCGCGCGGCCTGCGCGCCACGTGAACAGCGACAGGATCGCGAGGAAGAGCGGCAGCTCGAACAGCCCCTCCGTCTTGATCGCCACCGCCGCCGAGCCGAACGCGAAGAGGAGCAAAAGCGCGATCGGCCTTCGCTCGGCGAGCCAGCCGGCGGCGGCGAGGAGCGCAAGAGCCAGGTAGATCGCGAGCGGGACGTCCGCCGCGCCGCCTTGTGCTTGCCGGAGGAGCTCGGGGGCGGCGAAGACGAGCAGCAGCGCCGGCAGCAGGAGGGCCGGCCGCACGCGTCCCCAGAGCAGGCGTGCGCTCGCGCCGACGAACGAGACGAGCAGCACGGCCATCTCGACGTTCGCCGGGCGGAAGTCGAAGCGAGCGCCCGACGGGACGACGCGCTCGAGCAGCATCGAGAACCACAGCGGATTGTCCGGCCGAATGAAACGGAGCGTCTCCTGGCCGTCGCCGTAGCTGGCAATGAAGTGGGGGTCGGGCCGCCAGAGCGACGGGTCGAGACCCGTAAGGTCGAGCGCCCGGCCCTTCGGGAGCCAGAAGTACCACGTGTCGTCGAGCCAGGGCACCGA
>DHWI01000212.1:4266-5117 GCA_002413095.1 Thermoleophilia bacterium UBA5186 | reverse complement strand
CGGCGGCGGCCCATCCGGTTGCGGTACTGGACGTAGACCCGCTCGCCGTGCGTGCCGTAGAGGAAGAGGTTCTGCTGCTCCTCGGTCAGGTCCTGCCAAGGCTTGTCCAGGTCGATCTCGTACCGCTCGCCGACGGCGTTGATCACTGACTCGTAGAAGCTGGAGTTTCCGAGCGACCAGGGCACGAGCGCGCCCTCGCCGACCGAGAGCGTCGGATCCGGGACAACCAGGTCTGGGTCGATCTCCTGCTGGGCGCCGAGTCCGGTGCAGCGCGGACAGGCGCCGTGTGGCGAGTTGAAGGAGAAGATGCGCGGCTGCAGCTCGGGCAGCGAGACGCCGTGGTCGGGGCACGCGAACTTCTCGCTGAACAGCATCGACTCGCCGTCGACCACGTCGATCGCCACGAGTCCGTCCGCCAGCGACGCCGCAGTCTCCACCGACTGGGCGAGGCGCGTGCGGAGGTCGTCCTTCATCGTGAGCCGGTCGACGACGACCTCGATCGTGTGCTTGAACTTCTTGTCGAGTTCCGGCGGCTCCTCGAGCAGGTACAGCTCGCCGTCGACCTTGACGCGGGTAAAGCCGTCCTGCCGGAGCTCGTCGAAGACGTCTTTGTACTCGCCCTTGCGGTCGCGGACGACCGGCGCGTTGACCGTGAACTTCGTCCCCTGCGGCAGGCGGAGAATCTGGTCGACGATCGCCTCCTGGCTCTGGCCGGCGATCGGCTTCCCGCAGACCGGACAGTGCGGGTGGCCGATGCGCGCGTAGAGGAGGCGAAGGTAGTCGTAGATCTCCGTGACGGTGCCGACGGTGGAGCGCGGGTTGCGCGACGTGGTCTTCTGGTCGATCGAGAT
>DHWI01000212.1:0-4258 GCA_002413095.1 Thermoleophilia bacterium UBA5186 | reverse complement strand
CCGGAGAGCCCGGTGATGCAGATCAAGGCGTTCCGCGGCAGGCGGACGGTGATGTCCTTCAGGTTGTGCTCGCGGGCGCCGTGGACGATGAGCTCGTCGGAGGCAGCCATTCGGGACGGTATTGTACCTTGCGAACACGTGTTCGGAAAGGGCACTTGCGGCCGACCACCGATACTCGTCCGCATGACGGACGAGGCCGGCCCGGACCGGATTGTTCAGGACGTAGGCAATCGTCCTTTGCAGGTATCCCTCCGTGTCGATCACCCAGGACGCGAACCGGGCGCCGAACAGGTGACCGGTGCGCTCGTGCCGGTTGTTGAAGCGTTGCGCGTACTCGCCGTGGAGGTACTGGACGCCAGCCGAGAGCCGCGGCTGCGTCGTATCGAGGACGAGGTGGACGTGGTTGCCCATCAAGCAGAAGGCGTGGCAGTCCCAGCCATAACGCTCGACGGTCTCGGAGAACAGACCGAGATAGGCGAGCCGATCGTGGTCGTCGCGAAAGACCGCGGTGCCGTCGACGCCGCGAGCAGTCACGTGGAAGTAGCCGTCAGGGAGCTGCGTACGAAGGATGCGAGGCACGACCTTCGAGACTAGAAGGCGGGCGCGACCTTCACGGACGATCGAGCAAATTGTCACGCGTTCGACACGCCTTCCATGTCCTCCCGGGCCATGCCCGTGGGTCTGACCCAATTTGCCCGTTGCCCGTGGGTCTGACCCCAAGGACAATGTTCGCGACGGGCTGGCTCTAGGGGCCGAGGCGGGCGACGAGGCCACACACTCGGCGTGGCTCGGGCACGAAATCGATCTCGAGCTCGCCGGCGACGAGCGTCCCATACCCGGAGAGCCTCCCGAGCAGCGTCTGCTCGAGCTCGATGGCGCCGAGCCGCGAGAGCCGGACCGCCGCCGCGCGACGCCGGAGCGTGCCGTGGACGACGTACAGCTTCTGGGTCGTCACCACGACGTGCGTCCGCTCCCACTGCCACACCGCGACGAGCAGCAGGACCGCGCCGATGGCGAGGATGCCGGCGCCGACGATCGGCAGAGGCCACCCGCCCATGAGCGCGACGCCGCCGAGCAAACCCATGGCGGCCGCCTGCGCGACAGGACGCAGAAGCACGATCCCGTGCCGACGGGAATCCAGGCAAACGCGTTCGTCGGGCTCGGTCAGCATGGTTTGCGACCTTCGGCGTATGGCGAGAAATCCCTGGTGACCACGGAAACCGCGCGCCGCGCGGCCATAGCGGCGCTCGTCGTCGGCGGCATCGTCGTCGTGGCGCTCGCACTCTGGAAACTCAAGCTCCTCGTCTCGCTGCTCTTCCTTGCGTTCATCATCGCCGCCGCGATGCGCCCGAGCATCGACGCGCTCCATCGGCGCCGCATCCCGCGCGCGGTCGGCGTGGGAATTCACTACCTCGCGCTCGCCGGCCTCTTCGCCCTCTTCCTCTGGGTGGTTGTCCCGCGCGCCCTCAGCCAGGTGCAGGCCGCCGCCGGAAACCTGCCGACGACGAGCTCCGAACTGCACAACGCGGCCCGGGGGAGCACAGGCTTGAAGCACGACATCCTCGTCGGCCTCGAGCGGCGGCTGAAGAATCTCCCTTCGGCGACCGACCTCGTCCGTCCGGGCCTGGCGCTGACGGTCAAGGCGTTCGAAGGACTGATCGCGGTCTTCTTCGTACTGGCGAGCGCGGCCTACTGGATCTTCGAGCGCGACCGTGCGGTCGATCTGGTCTGCTCGCTGCTCCCCCGCCCGAAACGGAAGACCGTCCGGGACACCTGGACGCTGATCGACCTCAAGCTCGGGGCATACGTCCGCGGCCAAGGGATCCTCGTCATCCTGGTCGGGACTCTCCTCTCGCTGGCATTCCTGGTGGTCGGAGAGCCGTACTGGATCCTTGTCGGGGCGTTCGCCGGCCTCGTGGAGATCGTGCCGGTGATCGGGCCGCTCGCGGC
Organism: Thermoleophilia bacterium UBA5186; assembly: GCA_002413095.1. Lineage (GTDB taxonomy): Bacteria > Actinomycetota > Thermoleophilia > Gaiellales > Gaiellaceae > UBA5186. The sequence goes on along the minus strand of DHWI01000212.1, from coordinate 2,308 downwards.
CGCGGCACTGGCGATCGGAGTCGGGCTCACGGACTCGCTACAGACCGGCGTGCTCGCCGGCGTCGCGGTCGTCGTCATGCGACTGATGGAGGACTACGTGATCATGCCGCGCGTCCTGGGCGAGGCAGTCGGCCTCTCGCCGCTGCTCGTGCTCATCTCGGTCACGGCGGTCGGACTGCTGTTCGGCGGCTTCGCGGTCATCCTGGCAATACCGATCGTCGCCGTCCTGACGACGCTGATCGACGTCGTCGTCCGCGACAAGGATCCAGCGGAGGAGGAAGTCCCCACGGTGCTCTTCCCCGCGAAGGAAGCGGAGACGTAGCCGGGCTGGCCGCGCCTCGTCCGGACAGGTCCGGGGGTCAGACCCAGGGACATTGTTCTATCGGGACGTGGAGCTCAGGCCTTACGCCAGCGCCCGAAGATCAGCCCACCGAGCGTGAAGCCGAGCCCGAAGGTCCCGACGGAGAAGGCGCCGATCGCGACCGCCTTGCGGCGCGTCGACAGCCGTTGCCAGCGCCCGAGCGCCTCCTGCTCCTCGTTCGTCAGCGGCTCTCCGCGCCGTTGCTTGCGCAGCGCGCCGCCCGCCCTCATGCCGAGGTAGAGGTCGTCGAAGAGCTCGGTGGACTCGTCCTCCATCAGACGTATCTATAGCCTGATTCGCCCGTGCCGACACGCATCCTTCACGTCTCGGACCTCCACACGGGCACGCGCGAGGACCCGGCGGTGGAACGCGCGCTCGCCGCCCTGATCGAACGCATCGAACCCACACTGATCATCGCGAGCGGCGATCTCACTCATCGCGGCCGCCGCGAGCAGCACGAGCGGGCCGCCGCGTTCCTCCGATCGTTCGGTACGCCGGTGCTCGCGATCCCTGGCAACCACGACATCCCGTACACCTTCCCCGCGCGCTTCACCCGCCCCTGGGCGGAGTTCGAACGCCTCTGGGAGACGACCGAGCCTGAGTACTCCACGGACGGCCTCTACGTCGCCGGACTCAACTCCGTGCGCCCCTGGCGCCACCAATCCGGCGCGGTCCGCGACACGCAGCTCGCCCACCTCGCGGAGCGCTTCGCGCAGGCTCCGGAAGGAACGTTCAGGATCGCCGTCCTGCACCATCACCTGCTCGGAGCCCCGTGGCGGTCGCGCAAGAAGCCGGTCGCGCGGCGGAACCACGTGCTCCGCTCGCTCGTCGAGGCCGGAGCCGAGCTGATGCTCGCCGGGCACATCCACCAGGCCGCAGTCAGTGAGCAGCGCGACTTCGTCGTCGCGATGGGCGGCGAGACCGGCGTGGTCGTCTCGATCGCACCGGGCCTCGGCCAGCCCAGGCCGAACCGCCTCGGGGAAGCGCGCGGCCTGCACATCTACGAGGTCCATCCAGACCGGCTGCGCGTCCACACCTACATCTGGCGCGAGGACGACTGGGGGCTCACGGCCGAGCGCGAGTTCCCGCGCGGCCGTGAGCCCCTCGAGGTCGAGCGCGTCTAGATCGTCGCGGCACCGCGACCGGCCGTGACACGGCCGACGAGTGCAACCAGGACGACCGCCACGATGACGCCGACGACGAAGCCGACCACGCCGTGGAAGATCAGGCCTGCGATGAGCAGTGCTGCGATTCCGATTCCGATCGTCAGAAGGATGCCCATCGGGTCACGGCCGGGATGGAAGAGACGGCCGAGCGCACCGACGATGGCACCCGCGATGATGAGTCCGATGATGTATCCCATGCGCGCTTAATCTCCGCGCGGCGCTCCGCGCAAACGTTACGGCGCCAGCAGCCGCGTGCGCTTCTCGTTCAGCTCCTCGTCGGTGAGGAGGTTCGCGCGATGGAGGTCGACGAGCTTTGCGAGCAGCTCCTGCGTCTCGTCTGCCGGCTGCGCCGTCTCCGCCGTCCCTGCCGTCGCCTGCTGCCGCTGCTGGAGCTGCTCCACGAGCGTCTTGTCAGGGTCGAGCCCGGCCTTGCGCAGCCGCTCGCGGTAGTGCTCGATCCCGATCCCGCGCCGGGGCGGCCGCAGCGCATCCGGCCCGGTTATCGGCCGCTGCTGGACGAAGCGCCGGTACGCGATCACGAGCAGGATCGCGGTGCCGAGCGACGCGAACGAGATCACGAACCCGTTGCCGCCGCTCAATACGGCCCCGACCACAGCGCCCACGATCGAGCCCGCCAGCCCGATCGCAATCGTCAGCCAGGCGGGCATCGGGTCCGGTCCGGGAACCGCGAAGCGGGCGAGCGCGCCGGTGAAGAACGCGGACAGCATGATCGCGACGACCGTTTCGAACGTGCTCGCGGCGACGAGGCCTGTCATGCCGC
>DHWI01000176.1:8943-13948 GCA_002413095.1 Thermoleophilia bacterium UBA5186 | reverse complement strand
CTTCGGCGCGCCTCCGTGCGGCGGTGCGCGTCTAGGTGGCAGCCCTCGCCGGATCCGCCGCCCCGGTCGCTCGTCCACGCCGTGCGCCCGCGCCCAGGCCGGCCGTCCCGCGCCGGCGCGCGCGCCGGCAACCGCGTGTCGCCGGCAGCGTCCTCTGGATCGCCGCCGTGGCCGTCCTCCTCACGGGCGTCGTCGCGCTCAACGTCGCCGTCCTGCGGCTGAACATGCAGCTCGACCGGCTCGGCCAAGAGCGCACCCAGCTGAGGGCCGAGAACGCAGCGCTCTCGTCGCAGCTCTCGAGCGCGGTCGCCGCTCCGAAGGTTCAGGCGCTCGCCCACCACCGCCTCGGCGTCGTGCCGGCCGCGGTGGACAAGGTCACCTACCTCGACCTCAGCAGGTAGCGGCCGGGTTGGCGCCCAAGGCCGTCAACCGCCGGATTCGCCTCCTCCTCGCGGTCTTCGCGCTCGCCTTCGCGGGGACGCTGATGCGGGCCGTTTGGCTCCAGGGAGTTCGCGCAGCCTCGCTTTCGAAGCTTGCGACGAGCCAGCACGTCGCGACGACGACGATCCCGGCCGGAAGGGGAACGATCTTCGACCGCAACGGCGAGCCGCTAGCGATCGGCGAGCAAGCGACGACGATCTATGCCGACCCAACGCAGATTCGGAACCCCCGCGCGGTCGCGATCGCGGCGGCGCGCGTCCTGCACCTCAGCTCGGACACGCTGTATCCGCAGCTCTCCGACCGCTCGAAGAGCTTCGTCTACGTCGAACGGAAAGCCGATCCCGCGCGTGCCGCCGCACTCGAGCGCAAGGGCCTCACAGGCCTCCATTTCTATCCGGAGGAGCGGCGCTCGTATCCGCAAGGGACGGTAGCCGCGCAGGCGCTGGGGTTCGCCGGGGTCGACAACCGCGGACTTGCAGGGCTCGAGTTTGCGCTCGACCGCGACCTGGCGGGCAAACCCGGTGCGGAGACGATGATCACGGACCCGGCCGGACGAGCCATCGACGTCGTCCGCGAGCGGCCTGCCGTGCAGGGACGTGACGTCTACCTGACACTGGACGGGACCCTGCAGAGCAACGCCGAGCAGGTGCTCCGCGAGACCGTCAGCAAGTGGGGTGCGCGCTCAGGCACGGCGGTCGTGCTCGACCCGCGGAACGGCAACGTGCTCGCGATGGCGACGCAGCCCGGCTTCGATGGGAACCGCTTCGCCGACGCCCCGCGCGAGCTGCAGCGGAACCGGGCGGTAACCGACACGTACGAGCCCGGCTCGACGTTCAAGCTCGTCACGGTTGCCGGTGCGCTCTCCGAGGGGCTCGTGACGCCGGACACGTCCTTCACGCTCCCGTACTCGCTCCAGATCGCCGACCGCGTCGTCCATGACGCGGAGCCACGCGGCACCGAGCGCATGACGGTGTCGCAGATCCTTTCGCACTCGTCGAACATCGGCGCGATCACGATCGCCCGCGAGAAGCTCGGCTCCGCAAGGCTCGCCGACTGGATCTCGCGCTTCGGCTTCGGGCACAAAACCGGGATCGGGTTCCCTGACGAGAGCGGTGGGATCGTCCTGCCGCTCGACCGCTGGTCCGGCTCGACGATCGGAAACGTCCCCATCGGGCAGGGCATCGCCGTCACGCCGATCCAGATGGCGGCGGCCTACGCGGCGATCGCGAACCGCGGGCTCTGGGTGCAGCCGCACATCGTCGATCACGTCACCGGCCGGGGCCGCCCGACGCTGCGGCACAAGCGGATCGTCGCGCCGTCCATCGCGCAGTCGCTCGTGACGATGCTCGAGGGCGTCGTCGCGGAGGGCGGGACGGGAACCTTGGCCGCGATCGACGGCTACCAGGTGGCCGGAAAGACCGGTACCGCACAGAAGCCTGGTCCGAACGGGTACACGACCGGGAAGTACGTGGCGTCGTTCGTCGGGTTCGTCCCGGCCTCGGCTCCGAAGCTCGTGGTGCTCGTGACGATCGACGAGCCGAAGGGCGCGATCTTCGGCGGCGTCGTCGCTGCACCGGCATTCCAGGCGATTGCTCGCTTCGGGCTGCAGTATCTGGAGGTCCCCCCGGACGCTCGCCGGTAGGCTCGGCGGGCGATGACGCTCGACGAAGCCATCGCCGCCCTCGAACCCCGTGAGCTCCTCGGGGGCGGTCCTGTCGAGTTAATGGATCTCGCGTACGACGCGCGGAAGGTCACGCCGGGCGCGCTCTTCTTCTGCGTCCCCGGCGCGAAGGCGGACGGGCACGACTTCGCCGCGGAGGCCGTCGAGCGCGGCGCGGTCGCGCTCGTGGTCGAGCGGCCGCTCGACGTCGGTGTCCCGCAGCTCGTCGTCGGCGACTCGCGCGCCGCGATGGCCGTCGTCGCCGACGCGTTCTTCGGGTTCCCGACGCGTGACCTGACAGTCGCGGCCGTGACCGGAACCAACGGCAAGACGACGACCGCGCACCTCATGCTCTCGATCCTCGACGCGGCCGGCAAGCGGCCCGGACTGCTCGGCAACATAGAGCGACGCGTCGGCAGCGACCGACGGCCTGCGGTGCTCAACACGCCCGAGGCGATCGACCTCCAGCGGCTCTTCCGTGAGATGCTCGACGCAGGCAACGAGAGCGTCGCGATGGAGGCGTCGTCGCACGCGTCCGCGCTGCACCGGCTCGACCGTACGCGGTTCGCTGTCCTCGTCTTCACGAATCTGACCCAGGATCACCTCGACTTCCACGGCTCGATGGGCGACTACTTCGAGGCGAAGCGCCGGCTCTTCGCACAGGCCGACGCAGCCGCCGTCAACGTCGGCGATCCGTACGGGCTGCGACTCGCGGAGGAGCTCCCCGACGCACTGACGTTCGGCGTCGCGGAAGACGCGACGGTCGGGCCGGCAGCGTTGGGCGGCGTCGACCTGAAGCTCCGTGGCGGCTTCAACGTCGAGAACGCGCTCGGCGCGCTCGCCGCCGGGCGGCTGCTCGGCTTCGACGACGCGACGATCCGGCGCGGGATCGAGGCGCTCGATGTCGTCCCGGGTCGCTTCGAGCCGGTCGAGGCAGGGCAGCCGTTCCAGGTCATCGTCGACTTCGCGCACACCCCCGACTCGCTGGAGCGCGTCCTTCGTGCGGCGCGCGAGTTGACGGACGGCCGCGTGATCTGCGTCTTCGGCGCGGGTGGCGACCGCGACCGCACGAAGCGCTCCAAGATGGGCCGCGCGGTGGCCGAAGGAGCCGATGTCGTCGTCGTCACCTCCGACAATCCACGTACGGAGGATCCGATCGCGATCATCGAGGACATCGTCGAAGGAACCGGACCCGGCGCCGAGGTCGAGCCGGACCGGGCGCTCGCGATCGAGCGCGCCCTTCGGCTGGCGCACGAGGGCGACGTCGTGGTGATCGCCGGGCTGTCGCCGGAGCAGGGACGCCACATCGGCGGCGAGAGCTTCCCGTGGGACGACCGCGAGGTCGCGCGCGAGGCGCTGCGCCGCATCGGGGCTGCTGCGTGATCCCGCTCGAGCTCAACGCGATTGAGGCGCTCGGCCTCGGCCCGCTGGAGCGCATGGGCCCGATTCACGTGAGCGGCGTCCAGGTCGACTCGCGCCGGATCCAGCCGGGCGACCTCTTCGTCGTCGTCGGCGAGGGCGGGCAATACGTCGACGACGCGCGCGAGCGCCGTGCCGCCGCGGTGCTCGTCCCCGACGATGCTTTCGCCGCGCTCGAGGCGATCGGACGCCTGGCCCGCGACCGCAGCCGCGCCCGGTTCGTCGGCATCACCGGCTCGATGGGCAAGACCTCTACGAAGGACATCCTGGCCGCGCTCGTGCGCCCGCGTGCACGCGTGGTCGCGGCTGAGCGGAGCTATAACAACGAGATCGGTGTGCCGCTCACGCTCTGCCGGCTCGAGGAGGACACCGAGATCTGCATCCTCGAGCTGTCGATGCGCGGGCTCGGGCAGATCGCAGAGCTCGCGGCCCTGACGCGGCCCGAGATCGGCGTGATCACGACGATCGCGCCGGTCCACCTCGAGAAGCTCGGCTCGCTCGCGCGGATCGCCGAGGCGAAGTCGGAGCTGATCCACGCGCTTCCGCCCGGGGGAACGGCGGTCATCCCGGCGGACGCAGCTGACCTCACGCCTCACTTGACGCGCGAGGACGTCCACGTCCTGCGTGTGGGGGAGGGCGGCGACGTCGTCCTGCGCCGGTACGAGCCGATGGGCGAGCGCGCGCGCCTCGACGCGGAGGTTGCGGGCGAGCACGTGGCGCTGCAGCTGCCCTTCAACATCCGCCACCAGGCAGGCAACGTGCTGCTGGCGCTTGCCGCGTACCACGCGCTCGACTTACCGCTTGGCCGGGTCCAGGACGGCGCCGACGAGATCGCGTTCACGCTCTGGCGCGGCGAGGAGCTGCCGCTGCCGGGCGGAGGATTCCTGATCAACGATGTCTGGAACGCGAACCCGCTCTCGATGCGAGCCGCGCTCGAGCACCTCGCGCAGCGCGCGGGCGACCGGCGACGGGTGGCCGTGCTCGGCCAGATGGCGGAGCTCGGGCCTGACGCGCCCGCTTACCACGTCGAGGTCGGAGAGGCGGCCGCCGAGGCGGGAATCGATGCGCTCCTGGCGATTGGACCGCTGGCCCTCGGCTACCTCGAGGGTGCGGCGGGGCGGGTGCCAGGCACGAGACATGTCGAAACGCTTGACCAGGCGCTCAGCGCGCTGCCGGAATTCCTAGAGCCTGGGGACGCCGTGCTGGTCAAAGGTGCCCGCGCCCTAGGGCTCGAAGCGATTGCCGAAACCCTCGCCGGAGCGACCGCCTAGTGGTACGAGTCCTCGTGGCGGGGATCGTCGCCATGGTCGTCTCGATCGTCGTCGGGCCGAAGTTCATCGAGTTCCTCCGTCGCAACGAGTTCGGTCAGCACATCCGCGAGGAGGGGCCCGAGCGCCACGCCGACAAGCAAGGGACGCCGACGATGGGCGGGCTGCTCGTGGTCGTGACCGCCACGCTCTCGTTCCTGGCCGTGAGCAAGTACAC
>DHWI01000176.1:4286-8798 GCA_002413095.1 Thermoleophilia bacterium UBA5186 | reverse complement strand
TCCTGCTCGGGCTCGTGACTGTGGGCGTCTCCCTCGCCGCGCGGCACCAGCAGCTCCCGACGGCGATGAAGATCCCGATCGTCCACTACGACCTCCAGTTCTCGTACGCGTGGTACGGGCTGCTCTTCTTCGTGATCGCCGGAGCGACGAACGGGGTCAATCTCACGGACGGGCTGGATGGGCTCGCGGCCGGGACGGGGATCATCGCGTTGCTCGCGTTCACGCTGATCAACGTCGTCGCGTTCATCCGCCTGCGCTTCGACACCAAGCTGGACATGGCGATTGCGGGCGCGGCGCTGATCGGGGCTCTGATCGGCTTCCTCTGGTACAACGCCTTCCCCGCGGAGGTGTTTATGGGGGACACGGGGGCGATGGCCGTGGGCGGGGCGCTTGCGGCGCTGGCGATCTTCACGCAGACGACCTTCCTGCTGCTGCTGATCGGCGGGATCTTCCTGATCGAGGCGCTGTCCGTGATCGTCCAGGTCTTCACGTTCAAGTACCTCGGCCGCCGCGTCCTCCTGATGGCCCCGCTCCACCACCATTTCGAGATGAAAGCGTGGTCGGAGACGAAGATCATGGTGCGCTTCTGGATCGTGACGGCGATCCTGTGCGCGACCGGGTTCGCGCTCTACTACCGCGATTTCCTCTTCTTCAAGCGGTGAGCGCGCCGCGCGCCTTTCGGCACGGATTCGGCACAGACATGCGCGATTTGCAGCGATATCGTGTCCCCAGGGGTCGCGTGGGACCCCTTGGGGGGCGTTGGGGGAGCTCGTGAGCGAAGCGGCGCCGGACCTGCCGCAGCGGGCGCTCGTGCTCGGGCTTGCGCGGTCGGGCCAGGCGGCGGCCCGCGCGCTTGCGGCGCGAGGCGTCGGCGTCGTCGTCCTCGACCGCAACGAGCAACTCGATACGCGCGACCTCGGCGCGGCCGGCGTCGAGATCCGGCTCGGCGACGTATCGGACGACGTTCTCGACGGCGTCGAGCTCGTGGTGAAGAGCCCGGGCGTGCCTGCGGAGGCGCCGCTCGTACGCGCGTCGCGGGCGCGCGGGATCCCGGTTTGGAGCGAGGTCGAGCTCGGCTACCGGCTGCTGCGCCCCCGCCCGTTCATCGGCGTCACGGGCACCAAGGGCAAGACCACCACAACGGAGCTCCTCGGCGCGATGCTGAGCGCGGACGGCCGCGTTGTCGAGGTGGCCGGCAACATCGCCTCGCCGGCCTCGCCGCGCGCGCCGATCACTGCGCTCGATCCGCCGGAGGACGCGTGGATCGTCGCCGAGCTGTCCTCCTTCCAGCTCGAGGACGTTCACGAGCTCGAGCTCGAGGTGGCCGTACTGCTGAACCTCGAGCCGGACCACCTCGACCGCCACGGCACGTTCGAGCGCTACCGCGACGCCAAGCTGCGGATCTTCGAGCGCGCCCGGTACAAGGTCGCACCGCGCGGCTTCGGGATCGACGGCGCGATCGAGTTCGCGGGCGACGACCCGCTGCCCGCCGAGCCGCGCATTCCAGGCGCGCACAATCGCGCCAACGCGGCGGCGGCTACGGCGGCGGCGCGCGCCGTGGGCGTCCCCGACGAGGCGATCGCGCAGGCGCTCGAGCAGTTCGCCGGCGTCCCGCACCGGCTCGAGCTCGTCGCCGAACGCGGAGGCATCCGCTGGGTCAACGACTCGATTGCCACGAACACGCTCGCCGTCCGGCACGGGATCGCCGCCTACGACGCGCCGGTCCGGCTGATCCTCGGCGGACGAGGTAAAGGCGAGGACTACGCCGAGTTCGCCCGCGAGCTGCCGGCGAGCGTCGCGTCGATCTACCTCGTCGGCGAGGCCTCGGACGAGCTCGCGGCTGCGCTCGACCTGGCCGGGCGGCAGTTCACGCGCGCGGGCACGATCGCCGGAGCGGTCGAGCAGGCGGCCCGCGACGCGAGACCGGGCGACGTCGTCCTGCTCTCGCCGGCCTGCGCGAGCTACGACCAGTACGCGAACTTCGAGGAACGCGGCGAGGACTTCAGGAGGCTCGCGCAGAACTTGCCTGAGTGAAGAAAGGGCAGCTCGAGTACCACATCCTGATTCTCGTCACGCTCGCGCTGGTCGCGTTCGGGCTCGTGATGGTCTACAGCGCCACCTCTGCGAAGGCGGCGATCGGGAACGGGAACCCGATGTCGTACCTCGAGCGTCAAGGAATCTACGCGGTGCTCGGCCTCGTGCTGCTCGCCGCGGCGTCACGCTTCGACTACCGCCGCCTGCGCACTCTCGCGCCCGGCCTCGTGCTCGTCTCCCTGGGCCTCTGCCTCGCCGTCCTCGTCGTCGCGCAGCCGGTCAACGGCGCTCGCCGGTGGCTTACGCTCGGGCCGGCGACCTTCCAGCCCTCCGAGCTCGCGAAGGTCGCGCTCGCGATCTGGGCCGCGGGCTACCTGTCGCGGAGGAAGCCGCCGCGCACCCTCGCTGAGCTCGTCCGCCCCGTCGGTCTGCTCGTCGGGCTGTTCTGCCTCCTGATCCTCGCCGAGCCGGACCTAGGCACCGTGATCGCGATCGTCGTGATGCTCGCCGGGATCCTGCTCGTCGCGGGCACGCCCTTGCGCGTGCTCGGCGGCGGGTTCGGGATCGCGATGTCCCTCGGTCTCGCGGCGATCTGGTTCGCGCCCTACCGCCGCGCGCGCATCTTCAGCTTCCTCCATCCCTGGAAGGACGCGCAGGGCGCCGGGTTCCAGACCGTGCAGGCGATGATCGGGCTCGGCTCGGGCGGGATCTTCGGCGTCGGCCTCGGTCAGGGCGTGACGAAGATCAACTACCTCCCCGAGGCGCACACGGACATGATCATGGCGGTGATCGGCGAAGAGCTCGGCCTCGTCGGCGTCACCGCGGTGATCCTCGCCTACGCTGCCTTCGCCTACGCGGGCCTCAGGCTCGCCCTCGGGTGCAAGGATCCGTTCGGAAAGCGGCTCGCTGCCGGCCTCGTCGCTCTGATCTGCGGGCAGGCTGTCATCAATCTCGCGGCGGTGCTGGGGCTCGCGCCGCTGACCGGGATCCCGCTTCCGTTCGTGTCCTACGGAGGCTCGAGCCTCGTGGTCGCGCTCGCGTCGGTGGGCATCCTCCTTAACATCGCGAGTGGTCATGCCGCGCCCGCGAGAGCTCAGGTGCCTGATCGCAGCCGGCGGGACGGCGGGACACGTGGCGCCCGCGCTCGCAGTGGCGGACGCCCTGCGCTCGCGGGGAGTGGCGGTGAGCTTCGCCGGGTCGCCGGATCGCGTCGAAGCTCGGCTCGTTCCTGAGGCGGGTTACGAGTTCGACTCGTTCCGGATCTCCGGGCTGCCGCGGCGGCCGGGCGTCGCGCTCGCGCGGGCGCTGCTGGTTGCCGGCCGGGCGCCTCGGGCGTGCGGGAAGATCCTCGCCGCACGGCGTCCGGACGTCGTGCTCGGCGGCGGCGGCTACGTGGCCGGGCCCATGGTCTTCGCAGCGGCGCGGCGCCGGCTGCCCGTCGCGCTCATGGAGGCGGACGCGCACTTTGGGTTGGCGAACCGGCTCTCGGCGCCGTTCGCCCGGCGTGTCTTCCTGTCGTTTCCGATCTCCGGTCGCGTCGGGCCGAAGTACGTCGTGACCGGCCGGCCGAGCCCGGCGAGCTCGCGTCCGGTCGAGCGCGTGGAGGCACGCAGTAGGTTCGCCCTACCCGCCGAGGGGCCGGTAGTGCTCGTCTTCGGCGGGAGCCAGGGCGCCCAGACGCTCAACGAGCTCGCGCTGGACGCGTGGGCCGAACGGGGCCCGGCCGTTCTGCACCTGTGCGGTGACAGGCACTGGGCGGAGCTGGCCTCGCGGGTGTCGCGGCCCGACTACAAGCTGCTTCCGTTCACGAACGAGTTCGGGGCTGCCCTCGGCGCGGCGGACCTCGTCGTGGCCCGCGCGGGAGGCTCGATCTGGGAGATCGCCGCTGCGGAGAAGCCCGCCGTCGTCGTCCCGTTCCCGCACGCGACCGCCGATCACCAGAGCGCGAACGCGCGCTACTTCGACGGCGGGGTCGAGGTTGTCGCGGATGCCGACGCGGCTCGTGTCGTTCCCGGGCTGGTCGAGGAGCTGCTCGCAGACCCGGAGCGAATGCGCCGGATGGCCGCGGAGATGGGCGCGAGGGCCCTGCCGGAAGCGGCCGCGGAGGTCGCAGAGGGGGTGCTCGCGCTTGTCGCGGCTGGCGGGTAGGCGGCTGTGGTTCGTCGGAATCGGCGGCGCGGGGCTGTCGGGCTATGCGGCGGTCGCACGTGCTTGGGGCGCGGAGGTCGGCGGCTGGGATCGCGTCGAGACCCCGTATCTTCGACAGCTCGAAGGGGTCGAGATCCGGATCTCCCCGGAGCCCGAGGCGCCGGACGGTTGGGAGGCGGTCGTTTCCACCGCCTACGCGGGTCGCGTGGCCGGTCGCTCGCGCGCCGAGTTCCTCGCGGAGCTCGTCTCGCTGCAGCGGGCGATCGTCGTCGCCGGCGCGCACGGCAAGACGACGACGACCGGGATGATCGCGTTCGTCCTCGACCGCCT
>DHWI01000176.1:0-4268 GCA_002413095.1 Thermoleophilia bacterium UBA5186 | reverse complement strand
GTCGTCGAGGGCGACGAGTCCGACCGGACGGTCGAGGCGCTCGACCCGCAGATCGCCGTGGTCACAAACGTCGATCTCGACCACCACGCGACGTTCGGCTCGCGCGCGGAGGTGGCCGAGTTGCTCGAAGGCTGGCTGGCGCGCGCGCCGCAGGCGGTACGAGGGTGGGAGCTGGAGCCGGTCGCGTTTCCGCTTGCCGTCGCCGGCGAGCACAACCGGCGCAACGCCGCGACCGCATTGGCGGCGCTCGAGCTGATCGGGGTCGCTCGCGCCGAGGCGGAGCCTCTCCTCGGCGAGTTCGCCGGTGCCGGCCGCCGGCTGGAAAGGCGGGGCCAGGCACACGGCGTGACCGTGCTGGACACGTATGCGCATCACCCGGCCGAGATCGCCGCCGACCTCCAGGCCGTGCGCGAAGAAGGAGATGGGCGCGTCCTCGTGCTGTTCCAGCCGCACCTCTACTCGCGAACCCGGCACCTGGCGCGCGAGTTCGGCGCTGCGCTCGCGGCCGCGGATGCGGTGGCCGTGGCCGAGGTCTATCCCGCTCGCGAGGAGCCCATCGAAGGCGTGACCGGCAAGCTGATCGTGGACGCTGTTGCGGAGGCTCGCCCCGGCTTTCCTCTCGCCTGGACACCGGATCCCGCCGACGGTGCGCGCTGGCTCGCCGGCCGCGCGCGCTCCGGCGACACCATCCTCACCGTCGGAGCGGGGGACGTCGACCTCGCCGCCGACGTCGTGCTGGACGCGCTGAGATGACGATCGAAACGGGGGTCTCGCTCTCGCGGTTCACGACGCTCGGAACCGGCGGTTCGGCGCGAGCCTTTGCACGACCCCAGTCGGTCGACGAGCTCCGCGAGGCCCTCGTCTGGGCGGCGGCGGAGGGCATGGATGCGGTTCCGATCGGGCTCGGCTCGAATTTGCTCGTCGCCGACGAAGGCGTCGACGCGCTCGTCCTCAAGCTCGCGGGAGAGCTCGCGGCGGTCGAGGTCGACGAGACGATCTTGCGCGCCGGCGGAGGGGCGGCGAACGCGGTCGCGCTCCACCGGGCTCGGGCTGCGGAGCTGGGCGGCTTCGAGTTCGCGTGCGCGATCCCGGGCACGGCGGGCGGGGGCGTGCGGATGAACGCCGGGGCCTACGGAGGCGACTGGGCTGGCGTTCTAGAGCGCGCGCTGGTCGTCAGCGCGGACCGCTCAGCGTGGCGGACGCCGGCGGAGTTGGGGCTTCGGTACCGGCNNGCGCAGCCGACGAACAAGCGCACCTTCGGGAGTGTGTTCAAGAACCCCGAGCACGAGCTGTCCGCTGGACGGATGCTCGAAGCTTGCGGGCTCCGCGGGCACAGGATTGGGGGCGCTCAGATCTCCCCGAGGCACGCGAACTTCATCGAAAACGCGGATGGCGCGCGGTCCGAAGACGCGATCGCGCTCATGGCGGAGGCTCGCCGGCGCGCGCGCGAGCAGTTCGGCGTCGTCCTCGAGCACGAGGTTCAGTTCGTCGGCAACCTCGATCTCCCGCGGGCGGGCGAACTGCCCTAAGCGCCGGTCCGGACATGGCTCTCGTCCGGCCGACCCCCCACCCAGGGTGGGGTTTCCTTCCCGCCTCCCTCGGGATTGACGATACCTCTGGCAGCCGCGCATTGGGCGAGAAAGCTGAGTCGAAAGTGTGCCGATTCTTCCCCAACCCTCCGAGGTGGACGGGTCACGGTGAGGCTCAGCTAGGGCTTGTCTCGTGCCTGGATCCGGTAGATCGTTCCGCGCCCCCAGTCAGCAACGAGCAGCGCACCCTCGGGGTCGAACGCGAGCGCACCGCGCCCGAAGGTGTAAACGCAACGCGCACGATCTTCCGTCCGGTCGCGCGCCTGTCGTACTGGCCCCACTCGGCGACGAACAGATTCCCGCGGTATCGGGCTGGGAATGCGCCACCCTGCTCGAAAGCGAGGCCGGTTGCGGCGGAGTGTGGCTCGAGATAGGCGATCGGGGCAGTGACGCCGCGGCAGCGCCCGACGGGTCGTCGCAACCGCCAGCTCGGCCAGCAGTCGGGCCACCCGTACCTCGCCCCTCGGCGCAGGCGCACGACTGAATCGGCCGGCTCGCCCTGGCCGAGCTTGTCGCGGCCGTTCTCCGAGACGTACAGACGGCCCGTCTGCGGCTCGGCGGCGAGGCCGAACGGGTTACGGAGGCCCCGTGCCTCGATGCGAGGATCCGTTCCATCCGGCTTCACGGACATGACCGTGGCGCTTCGAGGGTCCCGCTCGCGACACGCATCGCAGGTCGAGCCGTTCCCGAAGTAGAGGCGGCCGCGACGAACGAGCACGTTGTCCTGCTGGTGGAGGCGATGCGGCAGTCCTGAGACGATGATCCGCCGAGCCGTGGGCCGTCCGCTCCCGCTGAGGGTCAGCGCCTCGAGCCGCCCCTCCGTGGACACGTACAGCGTTCGCCCGCTCCACGCGAGTCCGAGCGTGGACTCGGAGAAGCCTGACGCGAAGCCCGTCGGCCGCAAGGCGCCGGCGGAGACGCTGACGATCGACCCGGCCTCCTGCGCGACGTAAAGACGGCCGTCCGGACCCCAGGCCAGCGCGGTGGGCCGGACGAGCCCGCGGGCGTAGATCTCGGCGCGGAAGGGCCGTTCGACGCGGAGCTCCGGCGCGGGCGACAGACGGCTCGCGTCAAGTGACACGTCACTGAGGGCCAGGGCTGACAGCAGCACGAATGGGGCGACGCTGTAGGAGCGCGCGGGAACGCGGCGAAGAGACCCGGGATGCCAGCGAGGTCCAAGTCCGCGCGCCCGGTCGCGTTGCCCCGGCCGGCCTGGCACGGAACGCTGGGCTCGCTCGTCCGGTTCGCTCCGTCGGGACGGTCGCTGGCCACGGGGTTCGCGCTCATCGCTCTCGCCTGCGGCCTGTACGCGGGTGCGCGGACCACGAGCGTCTTCGCGATTCGCAGAATCGAGGTGCGGGGAGCCGGGCCGGCGGATGCCGCTCGCGTCCGTCACGCCCTCAGCCCTCTCCTCGGAACAAGCCTGCTCGGGATCGGCGGGGACGATGTGGAAGTGCGCGTGCTGCGACTCCCCGAGGTCGCGCGCGTGAGCTTCGACCGCGCATATCCCCACACGCTCCGAGTCCGAGTCGTTCCGGAGCTTCCGGTGGTCGTCGTCCGGCGCGGAGCTGACGCGTGGCTCGTGTCCGGGCGTGGCCGCGTCCTGCGAAGGATTCCGCGCGGGTCGTCGGCCCGCCTCCCTCGCGTGTGGGTTCCGCGGGACGCCGAGCTGGCCCGCGGCGCCACCGTGGACGCTGCAGCCGGCGGCGCAGCTGCCCGGGCGATCGCTGTCCTTCGGTCCGCTGCCTTTCGCATTCCTATGCGCACGGTGAGGACGGACGCTAGCGGCCTCACGCTCACTCTTCGAGATGGGGTAGAGCTTCGATTCGGGGAGCCGACCGACCTCCGTCTGAAGCTCGCAGTGGTCAGGCGCGCTCTCCCGTTCGTCCCTGCGGGGTCCTATCTCGACGTGAGCGTCCCCCAGCGTCCAGTGGCCGGATCAACCCTAAACTCGAAGGTTAAGCCTTAGGGTTGCGTGTGTGTTTCTACGTTGACACGCGCGCCAACGGTCCGTACCCTCCAGCGGAAGGAGTGGCTCGGCGACCCCACGCTCCACTACAGCTTCAGGTCGAGCCAGGTTGAGAGTGAGAGATCAGACCGGCAACTATCTCGCCGTCATCAAGGTCGTCGGAGTCGGCGGCGGTGGAACCAACGCGGTGAACCGCATGGTCGACGCCGGTCTGTCCGGGGTCGAGTTCATCGCCGTGAACACCGACGCCCAGGCGTTGCTGATGTGCGACGCCGACGTGAAGATCCACATCGGCAGCAAGGCGACGCGCGGGCTGGGCGCCGGTGCTGATCCCGCGGTCGGACAGGCCGCTGCACAGGAGAGCCGCGACGAGCTGAAGGAGGCGCTCAAAGGCGCCGACATGATCTTCGTGACCGCGGGCGAGGGCGGCGGAACCGGCACGGGCGGCGCGCCGATCGTCGCCGAGCTGGGCGACGAGCTCGGCGCTCTGACGGTCGGGGTCGTCACGCGGCCGTTCGCCTTCGAGGGGCGGCGACGCTCGGACCAGGCAGAGCGCGGGATCGACGCGCTTCGCGATCGCGTAGACACGCTGATCGTGATCGAGAACGACCGGCTGCTCCAGGTCGTCGAGAAGAAGACCTCGATCATGGAGGCGTTTGGGATCGCCGACGACATCCTCCGCCAGGGTGTGCAGGGGATCACCGACCTGA
>DHWI01000031.1:7203-13313 GCA_002413095.1 Thermoleophilia bacterium UBA5186 | reverse complement strand
AACTACTCGACCGGCGGCCCGGCTGGGGCGGCGGCAAACGGAATGCGGCGACGGTCTCGATCTCAGCGCTGTCGGAAGGCGAGACAGCCCAACTGCTGGGTTCGCTGCTCGACCAGATGCTGCTTCCCGCCGAGATCCAGTCGGCAGTGCTGGCGCGCGCCGAGGGCAACCCGCTCTACGCGGAGGAGTACGTGCGGATGCTCCAGGACCGCGGCTTCCTCGTGCGCGGCAGCAGCGGCTGGCGCCTGAGCGGTGACGAAGACCTGCCCCTGCCCGAGACGGTGCAGGGAATGATCGCCGCTCGGCTCGACGCGCTCGCGCCGGCCGAGAAGGAGCTCATCCAGGATGCGGCCGTCCTCGGCAAGGTCTTTTGGCCGGGCGCCCTGGGCGCGATCGGACGACGGGAGCCGCGGGCGGTCGAGGAGGTTCTGCACGCGCTCGAACGGAAGGAATTCGTCCGTCGCGAACGCCGTTCGGCCGTCGCCGGCGAAACCCAGTACGCGTTTCTCCACCTCCTCGTGCGCGACGTCGCGTACGGCCAGATCCCGCGCGCATCGCGCGTCGACAAGCACCGGCTCACCGCGGAGTGGATCGAGTCGCTCGCAAGCGATCGCAGCGAGGACCGCGCCGAGATGCTGGCGCACCACTACCGCGAGGCGCTGTCGCTGGCGAGGGCCGCCGGCGTCGAGATCGGGTCTGTGAGGGAACCCGCCAAGGACGCGCTCGTCGAAGCAGCCGAGCGTGCCTTGGCACTCAACTCCTGGAATGCGGCGCTCGACTTCGCCGCTTCCGCGATGGAGCTAATGGAGGCCCGGGACCCAGGACGTCCCGCACTGCAGTTTCTCATCGCACGGGCGAACTGGCTTCGCGGCGAGATCGACCTGGAGGGTACGCTCGCGGCTCGGGACGGCTTACTCGAGCGCGGCGAGGTCGAGCGCGTTGCCGAAGCCGAGATTCTGCTGTCGCAGATGTTCTGGGTGCGGGGAGAAAACGACCGCTCCAACGAGCACGGCGAGCGGGCCGTGGCGCTCGTCGCGGACAGACCCTCGTCACCGTCCAAGGCTCATGCTCTTGCTCAACGGGCACGAGACCTGTATCTCGCCGGGCGCACGGACGAAGCGTTTGCCCTCGCCGAGCGTGCGCTGCCGATTGCAGAGGAGCTCGCGAACGACGACCTCGCGTCGCATGTGCTCAACACCATCGGAATGGCGCGCGTCTCTGAGGGCGACGAGGACGGGATGACTGATCTCGAGCGCAGTCTCGCGCTCGCGGAGGCGACGAACTCGCCGGAGCAGATCCACAAGGCTTACAACAACCTCGCAAACATGAGCTGGGCCCTCGGGCGGCTCGCCGCGGCCTCTGAGTATCTCGCAGGCGGTCGCCGCGCCGCCGAGCAGTTTGGAAACGTCGGTGGTCTGCAGTGGCTCGACGGCGAGGACATGCTGGACCACGAAATGCGGGGCCATTGGGACGAGGCGCTGGCCCTCGCCGACAAGGTCCTCGAAGCAGCGGTGGCGGGAGGTCCCTCCTATCTCGAAGGGCCGGCGCTCATCACTCGAACCAACATCTCTCTCGACCGTGGGGACCTCCAGCGCGCGTTCGACGACTCCGCGCGTGCGCTTGAACTTGCACGCGGGGTCAAGGATCCGCAGCAGCTCGGGCCCGCGCTGCTCGCGCGGGCGTGCGCACTCGCGGCGGCCGGGAGGCAGGCTGAGACCGACGCAATGCTCGCTGAGCTGTTTCGCGAGCACGATGTCTCGATCCATTGGTTGCACCGGCTGCCGATGTTCTTGGTCGAGCACGGCCGCAGCGAGGAGTTCCTCGCGGCGACGGCGGACTCCCGCCCGGTGAGGCCTTGGCTCGAAGCCGGTCGGGCGATCGCAGCAGGTGACCTTGTCCGTGGGGCGGACGTCTACGCGGAAATGGGAGTGAGGGGCGCGGAGGCGACGGCGCGCTTGCTCGCCGCTGAGATGCTTGTCGCAGAGGGGCGGCGTGCGGAAGCGGACGCGCAGCTCACTTCGGCGCTCGCGTTCTTCCGCCGCGTGCGCGCCACCGCGTACATCGGGCGCGGCGAGGCGCTGCTCGCGGCGTCGGCCTGACCGTCAGGCTCCGGGCGCGGCGATGTCGCCGCGCGCGGCCCCAATCAAGAACGGCTGAGCGCCGAGCGCCGAGAAGATTCCGTCCGCTCGTTCGAGCACCGGAGCCGCCTCGTCGTTGCGTCCGAGGGCAAGCAGGGAGCGCCCCGCACCTTGTAGGGCCTCCGCCTCCTCGAGGAGATTGCCGTACCCACGCCACGCGTCCGCCGCTTCGAGATAGTGCTTGGCAGCCGCTTCGTCGTCCGAGCGCGCTTCCTCGAGCATTGCGCGGCTCGTCAGCATCATGTGCTGGAAGCGCGGCATGCTCTCTGCTGCTCCCGCCATCAGGCGCTCCGCGAGCTCGAGGTCGGACAGCGACACGGCCACTCTGATCGCAAGCGAAAGGAAGAACGCGGCCCGCGAGATCGGCCGCTCTCGTGTTGCTTCCTCGCGCTCCTCGAGCAGCTCCAAGGCCGCGTCACGGTGGCCGTTCGCGGCCTCCAGGAGTGCAGCGACGGTCAGGGCCGGGACGAGCACCTGCGGGTCGGCCACGTCACGAGCCCGGAGTAGCGCCTCGGGATCCAGCAAGGCCCGGTCGCCGCGGCCGGCGCGCACGAGCGCGGCATAGGTCGAGGCCGCCGCGTGCACGGGGCCGGCGCCGGTCTGCCGCGCCTGATCGATCAACTTCTCCGCGCCTGCGAGCAACGTGTCCCAGTGGCCGAGCTCGTACTGGGTCCAAAGCGTCTGGACGCTCGACCAGATCACCTGCCGCGTCAGGCCGCGGCGCTCGCCGAAGTCTCTCCCCTCTTCGTAGAGCTTCTGCCCCTCCGCAGGGCCGGAATCCCACCAGACGATGTCGCCGAGATTGATGTAACCGGTCACAGTGGCTACTCCGAGCCCGAGCTCGAGCGCGAGCCGCAGAGACTCGCGGAGATCGTCCATCCCGCCGCGGTCGCCGAGATCCACCCGCCCGTGCCCGCGGGTCTGGAGGGGGAATACCCGTTCCCGCTCGAGGCCGAGCTGATCACACAGCGCCAGCGCCCGGTTCGACCACTCGATGCAGTCCTCCGGTCGCTCGGAATGCATCGCCGCGCCCGCCTCGCGTCCGTAAGCGAGGGCGAGATCGCTTCCCGGAGGCTCCTGCTCAAGCAACTCGCGGCCGCGTGTGAAGAAGCCCCAGAATCGCTTCCGGTCTCCAAGGTCCCACACGCATTGCGAATGAACGAGGAGTGCCGCCCCCTCGCCAAGCCGATCGCCGAGGCTCTCGAAGAGCTGCTCCGCCTCGTCGAGCGCCTCCTCCGACTGGGCGTATTGCGCACCTAGCGTCAGGCAACGTCCAAGCGAGAGGAGGGCCTGTGCCCGGCCGGCATCGTCCGTCGCGAGCTCCAGTGCTCGCCGGATATGGGCTTCCGCGGCGGCGCGATCGAGCTGCAGCGCCCGTTCGCCCGCCAGCAGGAGAAAGCGCACGGCGCGCTTGCTCAGCTCCTGAGCATCGGCGCTGTCGCCCGCGGCCAGCTCGAGCTTCAGCGCCTGCACGTAATGGTGGGCGAGGAGCTCCGCGTGGTCGGCAACTCGCTCGCCCGCGATCTGCTCGATCCACTCCGCGGCGGCGCGGTGCTTGCGTGCGCGCGCCGCACGCGGGATCTGCGCGTAGGCGACGTCACGCGTGAGCGCATGCCAGAACACGTACTCCGCCTCTCCTTCGACCGACGTGGTGCGCGCCGGCCGGATCAGCTCCTTGCGCACGAGCTCGCGCAGGCCGTCGCGAACCTCCGCGGCCTCGACGCCGCCCATCGTCTCGAGGCCCCCGGACCAGAAGACCTTGCCGAGGACGGCGGCGTCGTGCAGGAGAGCCTTTCCCTCCAGGGCGAGGGTGTCGACCCTGGCCTCGATGAGTGCCTGCACGGTCGCCGGGACCTGAATCTCCTCATCCGCTTCGACCTCGAGCCCCGATCCTCGCCTGGTGAGGATGCCGCGGTCGGCGAGCATGCGCACGAACTCCTCGGCGTAGAGCGGATTTCCGCCGGCCTGGTCGAGGAGCGCACGCTGAGTCTCGGCCGGAAGAACGGCTCGCTCCAGGAGGGCGCCGACCAGGCGTGCCGTCTCCTCGTCCGAGAGCGGCGACAAGGAAACCGTGGTCGAGTTGCGCTTGCCGCCGCCCCAGCCGCCGTGGCGCTCGTACAGCTCGGGGCGGCCGGTGCAGAGGAGTAGGAGTGGGAGGCCGGTCGACCAGTCGACCAGGTGCTCGAGGAACTCCAGCACGGCCGCGTCCGCCCATTGGAGGTCTTCGAGCACGAGCACGAGTGGCCGCTGTGCCGCAAGCGCCTCGAAGAAACGCTGCCAGGCCGTGAATGACTCCGCCCGCTCGACCGACTCGCCGCGCGCGACGCCCACGAGCGGCGCGAGCCGGGCTTCGAGCCAGTCGCGCTCGGCCTCGTCGTCGACCAGCGCCGCGACCGCCTCCGCCAGCTTGCGTCCCGCTTCGGCCGGGTCATCGGATTCGAGGATCCCCGCCTGTGCCTTCACGATCTCGCCGAGCGCCCAGAACGTGATCCCCTCGCCGTAGGGCAGACACCGGCCCTGGCGCCAGTAGACGAGCTCCGGCTGGGCGTCGATGAACGTCGCGAGCTCCCCGAGGAGGCGCGTCTTGCCGACCCCGGGCTCGCCGGTGACCGTGACGAGCTGGACATTCGAGTCGCGCACGGTTCGCGCGTACGTGTCCTGCAGGAGTCTCAGCTCGTGGTCGCGTCCGACGAACGGCGAGGTGCGTGCGGCCTCGGCGTCGACTCCGAAACGGCTGCGCGCGCCGGTCGCGCGCCACAGGCTCACGAGCTCCCCCTTGCCCTTCAGCGAGACCGGCTCGAGCTCTTCGTAGACGATCGCATCCCGGGTCGCGCGGTACGTCAGGACGCCGACGACCACGCCTCCGATCGGCGCGGCGTTCTGAAGCCGAGACGCGGTGTTGACCACGTCACCGGTTGCGATCCCGGCCCCTTCCCCCGAACGCGCCGAGAGCGACACGAGCGCCTCCCCGGTATCGACGGCCGCCCGCACGGCGAGCTCAGTCCCACCTGCTTCGTTCAGCTCCTCGATCGCGTCGAGGATCTGCAGCGCAGCGCGAACGGCCCGCTCGGCGTCGTCCTCGTGGACGACCGGCGCCCCGAAGACGGCCATGACCGCATCGCCGACGAACTTCTCGACCGTGCCGCCGTAGCGCTCGATCTCATGCTTGACGCGCGCGTGGTACGGACGGAGCGTCGCGCGGATGTCCTCGGGATCCGCGCGGTCAGAGCGGGCCGTGAACCCGACAAGATCGACGAAGAGGACACTGACGACCTTGCGCTCCTCACCTCCGTGGGCCGGCGTCGCGAGCGGCGCCGCGCACGAATCGCAGAAGCGCGCCCCCTCGCGGTTCTCGGCACCGCAGTTCGCGCACGTGGTCACGTGCCGTAGCGTATTAGCGACTACCGCAGACGCGAAGGGCGTTCAGGCAGTAATCCACGAGCCGCGAGAGCTCGGGCTGCTGCCAGGCGTTGACGAAATCCGCGTGCCGGGAGAACTGGCCCATCGAGGTCAGCTCCACCCCGGGACCGCCGGCGACCGGGTACTGCATCGTGATCGAGAGCGACGGCACTGCGACCGGATGGACTCCGTCGCAGCGTCCGCGCAGCTCTGCGGCTCCATCGCGTGCGAGTCTCCGGCGGCGGCCCGCTCGATGACAGTGGAACCGCCCTTGGGGACAATCTGAGTGCCGTTATGGACCTGTGCAGGCCGTGGTGGTGATGTCGCTGCCGGGGCCGCGCTTGTACCAGACCTTCGTGCCGACCGTCGACTTGACGCAGTACGAGGTCGTGTTCGGCGCACCCAGGAAGACGACGTTCTTGATGCCCTGATCGTAGGCGGTCAGCTTCGCGAGCGTGAGGCCCGTGTAGCCGGCCGAGTTGTCGGCGTTGTACGCCTCGATGCCTGGGATCGATGCGCGAACGTTGGCCTTGGCGGCCGAGTTGTTCGCACGATCGCGGAAGCTCAGGTACG
>DHWI01000031.1:3716-7170 GCA_002413095.1 Thermoleophilia bacterium UBA5186 | reverse complement strand
CCAGGATGATGATGACAACGAGAAGCTCGATGAGGGTGAAACCGCTCTCCTCACGGGCCAGACGCTGACGAATAGATGAAATCACAGCAGTGCTCTCCTTCACAGGCTGGGGGTTGGTGGCCTCTCACCGATATCGGCCACATCCCTCGCCACGTGCGACCCTCGTTGAGGGGAAAGCGGCGCAGCTAACGCTTGCCGAGCGTCGCCTGAAGGTCCTTGGTCAGATCCAGCACTGACTGGGTGAGCTGCTCGATGCGCTTGCCCTGTTCGATCAGCTCGAGGTTCTGCTTCTTCTCCTCCTGGATCATCTCGTAC
Organism: Thermoleophilia bacterium UBA5186; assembly: GCA_002413095.1. Lineage (GTDB taxonomy): Bacteria > Actinomycetota > Thermoleophilia > Gaiellales > Gaiellaceae > UBA5186. The sequence goes on along the minus strand of DHWI01000031.1, from coordinate 6,855 downwards.
TGATTGTCGGCGAACACCTGCCGTCGCGCGTCCGCGCGGTTCTGCGAAATCATCACGAAGGTCGAGAGGAAGATCGCTTCGAGGCTCACGATCATCGTCAGCAAGCCGAACGGGTACTTCTCGACCGGGAGCAGAACCCAGAACGCAAACCAAACCATGTGGACGTAGACGAAGCTCATCGAGCCCGCGAAGCCCGTGATCACGTCGGCGATCCGGCTCTGCAGGCTGGCCGCACGTTCCTCCTCGTGCTTGACGAGGGCCGGCGACAGCGGCCCGCGCCGAGTCAGCTCATGGCCGATGAACTTCAGAACGGCGCTCGAGGTCACGTCTGGGGTTTCGAGGTCTAGCCCTTCGCGCCTCCCGTGCCGTCAGGCGAAAGGTTGGGCGCGGTTCGCGCTCATGCGAGCCGCAGCTCGAAGCGAAGTGCGAGGTGCCTGAGCCAGCGGCGATAGCGAAAACGCATCTCTCCTCCCTCCTTCTCTGGCTTCAGGACGCGCGAAAAGGCGCACTTCTTCCATCGAGCCGGCAATGGATCGCCCACCCGCGCGCGGTGCCGTCGCTACTGCGCGGCGAGCTCGCGCAAGCGTTGCTGCACTCGGGTAAGGCATGCCGTCGCGCCCTTGCGCTCGTAGAGGGCGGCGGCGCGCTCGAGCTCGGCGATCGCGCGCTCGGTCTGGCCCGCCAGCGCGAGCACCTCGGCGAGGTCCATGCGCGCGTCGGCCTGGGCGATGGGAAATTGGGTCGTCTCGGCGAGCGCGACCGCCTCGCCGGCCAGCGTCTCCGCTCGTGCGTGTTCGCGGCGCCGGGCGGCCAGCTTGGCGAGCACTTGCCGGGCGAGCATCTGGGTGATGACATCGTCGCTTGCGCCGAGCTCCAGGCCGAGCTCGGCCCACTCCGCCGCCTCCTCGTCTCGGCCGAGCGCGTAGAGCGACTCGGCGAGGTGGCAGGCCTGGGTCGAGAGGAAGCCGCGCTCGCCCATCTCCTGGAGCAGCTCGCAGCCGCGGCGGGCGATCCGCTCCGCGGCTTGGAAGTCACGGGCGTCCAGCTCGATCCGCGAGCCGGATTGGGCAAGGAGGGCCTCTCCGATCCGTGCTCCGCGTTCCTGCACCACCGTGATCGCCTTCGCGTGCGCTGTGCGCGCCTCCTCGAATCTCCCGAGCAGGCCGAGCGCGCTCGAGCGCCAGCCTTCCATCCTTGGGTGGTTTCCGTACCGGGAAGCGACCTCGTCCAACCACGGGAGGTACTTGTTGAGGGGCTTTGCTCCCAGGGCGGTGTCCGCGACGAGCATGGGGAGGAGCAGCTGTTCCAGCTGGCGATCGCCGGCGCGACGGGCGTGCTCGATTGCGCGCTCGGCGGCCGCCGCACCGGCGTCGTACCGGCAGCGCTGGTGCTCGACCCAGCAGACGGCGCCCCAGAGCGCGGCGAGGCCCACGTCGTAGCCAGCCTGGTCGAAGAGCGGCCGCGCCTCTTCGACCAGCGCTTCGAGCTCCTCGATCCGCCCCTCGGGGTCGGTGTGGAGGAGGAGCCGCACGTGAACGATGCGTGCGTGCAGCTCGCCCAGCCGGTCGCCCGCGCCCGCGGCGCGCTCCGCCGTCCGGGCCGCGCAGGCCGCGGCCTCAAGCGGATCTCCTGCCATGAACAGCGTCTGCGCGAGCTTCAGCTCGAGCGCGACATCGAGCACGTCGGGCGGGAGCAGCGCGATCGTCCGCTCGAGCAGGTTGCGCGCCGCGGCGACGTCGGAGCGCTCGATCGCCCGCCGTCCCGCCACGCCGAGCCGCTCCGCCGCGGCGGCTGCCAACGCGCGGGCGGCGTCGTCGATCTGCCCGAGCTCGGCCTTGTAGCGGTACGCCTGCTCGAGGTGGTAGCCGACGATCTCGTCCTGCTCGACCAGGTCGGCGCCCCGCTCGTCGAGCCACAGGGCAAAGAGCTGGTGCAGCTCGGCGCGCACCGCCTTCGGCAGCGCCTCGTAGGCTGCGTCGCGGATCAGTAGGTGGCGGAAGCGGTACGCATCCTCGCCGGGCAGCGTCGGCCGGTCGGGGCGAATCAGGTCCTTGCGTATGAGGGTCATCAGCTGCGGGTCGGGCGCCGCCTCCTCGGGGGCGAGCGCGACGACCGCGCCGCGGTGGAACTCCTTGCCCTCGACCGAGCCGCGTTCGAGCACGCCCCGCTCGGACGGTTCGAGCTGGTCGAGCCGTGCCGCGAGCAGCGCCTGGATCGTCGGCGGCACCGTCACGTGCCCGTTGCCGCTCTCGCGCACCAGNNCCTCGACGAAGAGCGGATTGCCTCCCGCCGCGTCGCGGATGCGCGCGCGGAGGGCGTCGTCGAGCTCGCCGCCGGCGAGCAGCGCCTCGATCAGCACGTCGGTCGCGAGCGCGTCGAGCGGCTCGAGCAGCGACGTCGTCGCGTTCAACTTGCCGCCGCCCCAGCCGACCCGCCTGTCGAGCAGCTCCGGCCGCGCGACGCAGAGGAGCAGGATCGGCGCGTCACGCGAGAGATCGGCGACGTGCTCGACCAGCTCGAGGAACGTCGGCTCGCCCCAATGGATGTCGTCGAACACGATCACCAGCGGCGTCGCGAGCGCGACCGTCTCCAGCAGCTTGCGAAACGCCCACGCCGCCTCGGTCGTGGACGTGACCATGCCCTCGCCGCCGAGCAGCGCCCTGAGCGTGCCCGCAGCGACCTCGTCCGCCGCCAGCTCCCCGATCGCGGTGTCGGGATCGGCACCCAACAGCTGCAGCAGCACCTCGACGATCGGGTAGTAGGTGATCCCCTCGCCATACGAGAGACAGCGGCCGCGCACGACACGCGCGCTGTCGAGCGAGCCGAGGAACTCCTCCACCAGCCGCGACTTGCCGACCCCGGCCGTGCCGAGCAGCGTGAACAGCTGGCAGCTGCGGTCGGAGACGACCCGGCCGAACGCCTCCCGCAGCAGGCCAAGCTCGCGCTCACGACCAACGAACACGCCACCCACCCGCCGCCCCGGTGCGTGACGGAGCGCGACGAGCCGGTACGCCGGCATGCGCTCGCTCTTTCCCTTCAGCGCGAGCGGCTCCAGCGGCTCCACCTCGACCGCGTCACGCACGAGCGCGAGCGTCTCCGCCCCGACCAGGATCTCGCCCGGCTGCGCCGCCTGCTCGAG
>DHWI01000031.1:0-3603 GCA_002413095.1 Thermoleophilia bacterium UBA5186 | reverse complement strand
CCGATGAACTTCTCCACCGTCCCGCCGTGCGACTCCACGATCCCCTTCATCCGCTCGAAGTAGCGCGCCAACAACGCTCGCAACGACTCCGGATCGAGCTTCTCCCCCAGCGACGTCGACCCGGTCACGTCGCAAAAGAGAATCGTGACGGTCTTGCGCTGCTCGCGCGCAGCGGGCGCAGCCACAACAGGAGCGGCGCACTCCGGACAGAACTTGAACGCGCTCTCGCTCTCGTGACCGCAGCTCGCGCAGATCGACACTGACCCAGGCTAAACCGCTGCCGGACCAACGGCAATCCGGCGGTTCTCCACGGTATGGCGCGGAGACGCGGGCGTTCCAAGGCCCTTTCCGCATCGTCTCGCAACGTTTTTCCGACGTGCCGGCGAGTCCGTTGGGGGCGCGCTTCCTCCCTGGACCCCCGCAACTGCGATTTCATGCAGGACGTGCCCGCCGAGAACGTGACCGCAGCAGAGCTCGTAGCTCGCTGTAGAGCAGGGGATCAGGACGCGTGGCGCAGCCTCGTCGAACGGTTCTCCCGCTATGTCTACGCGATCTCCGTGCAGGGGTTCCGCCTGCCCGAGCATGCCGCCGAAGACGTCTTCCAGGAAGTCTTCGCCCGCACGTACGAGCACCTCGACCGGCTCCGCGACGACGCAGCCATTCAACCCTGGCTCGCGCAGCTCACACGGAGGCTCTGCATCGACCACCTGCGCGCTTCGTCGCGCGAACAGCTCGAGGAAGAGCCCGAGCCCGGGGCAGCTGACGACGCCTTCGAGCGCCTCGACGAGTCGATCGCCGTGCACGAGGCGCTCGCGGAGCTGCCCGAGCACTGCGGCGAGATCCTCGACCGGTTCTTCGCGCGGGACGAGAGCTACCTCACGATCGGCGAGGCCCTGGGCCTGCCCGCGGGGACGATCGCCAGCCGCATCTCGAGGTGCCTTGCGAAGCTGCGCGAGCACTTCGAGGGAAGAAATCCACCGTCCCAACCGTCTGGAGTTCGATGACCCATTACGACGAGGACCGTCTGGCTGCGCTGCTGCGCGTGCTCCCGCCCGCCCCGGAGGCGTGGGTTCGGGCAGCCCAGGAACTCCCACTCGCGCGCCAAGGGCTCGACGAGATCGTTGCGCGCGCCGAAGCCGACGCCGAGTTCAGGGCGCGGCTCGTGGCCGACCTCGAAGCCGCGCTCGAGGCCGAGGGCTACGAGCGAGACCCGGTTGTGGTCGAAGCGCTCCGGCAGCGTCTGGCCAACGGGTGAGCGAAGGCGACCTGCTCGACCTTCGCGTCCGCGAACTCCTCGACGAGCTGGCCTCGTCGTCTCCGGTCCCTGGCTCCGGGTCGGCCTCCGCGCTCGTCGCGGCGATGGCCGCGGCCCTCGTGTCGATGGCCGCTCGCCTCGCCCCCGACTGGGAGGAGGCTCGCGGCGTAGCCGCCCAGGCGGATGCGCTGCGGATTCGCGCCGGCCGTCTCGCCGGGCTCGACGCCGAGGCCTACGGCGCTGTGCTCGAGCTGCGTGCGGCTCCTCCCGACGAGCGACCCGAAGACCGCGACTTCCGGCTCGGAGGCGCGTTTTCGCACGCGGCCGACGTGCCGCTCGAGATCGCGAGCGTCGCCGAGGACGTGGCGGTGCTCGCCGCACTCGTCGCCGACGCAAGCGCGCACGCGCCGCGAGCGGATGCCGCGGGCGCGGCCGTGCTGGCGTCCGCCGCCGCCCGCAGCGCGGCGAGCCTCGTGGCGATCAACCTGGCAGTGGCGGAAGGCGATCCCCGTCCGGGGCGGGCGCACGCGCACGCAGCGGGAGCCGAGCTCGCAGCTCAGCGCGCGCTCGAAGCGTCCGACTGATCGAGGTTCGCAAGCACAGCTGCCGCACGTTCGACAGACGGCGCGACGCCCTTGCGCTCGTAGAGCTCGTGCGCGCCGCGGAACGCCGTTGCGGCACCTTCCGTGTCCCCACTGAGCCTCAGCACGCCGCCAAGCTCCCACAGAGCGTCGGCATGGCCTCGAAGCTCGTCTGAGGCCGACGCGGCTTCGACCGCCTGGCGCGCGAGGCCTTCCGCCGGGACGGGCTCGCCCCGCCGCGCCAGCAACCCCGCGCGCGTCGCCCGCGCGATCACCTCGGTCGCCTTGTCGAGGCCGACCGCGGCGTCCTCCGCCTCGTGCGTCCAGCGCTCGGCTTCCTCGTCCCGGCCCTGGGCCGCCAGCGCGCGCGCGAGCAGAGCGACGGTCGTCGCACGGTACGCGCGCTCACCCATGCGCGCGAGCTCCTCGGCCGCGCCGCGCAGCTCGGCCTCCGCTCGCTCGGGATCCTCGGCGAGCAGCTCGATGAGCCCTGCTACGTCACCCGTCCGGGCGTGCAGGAACGGCAGCCCGAGCTCCTCGAGCAGGGTGCGCGCGTCAGCGAGGTCGGCTCGCGCGCGTTCGAAGTCGCCGCCCATCGCGCGAAGGCCGGCGATGCGCACTCGGCAGGAGGCCACCGCGCGCCTGTCGCCGGCGACGCGCTCGACGATCTCCTCGCAACGATCGAGCGCCTCGCTCGCGTGCACCGGGCCCCAGAACAGCGCCGAGGTGAGAGCCGAGAGGATCCGCGTTCGCATCGGCACGTCAGCCGCCGCCTCCGCGTGGCCAAGGGCGCGCTCGAGCAGCTCCTGCGCGGCGCCCAGCTGCAACTCGAACGATGCCGAGAGCGACGCTTGGACGCGCAGCGCATGGGCAAGGCAGCGATCGTCGTGGTTCGCCGCGAAGTAGTCGATTGCACGACCCAGCTCAGCCCGGCCCTCGCGGACCGACGCCGGGTCGAGCCGAACCCGGAGCCACACCGCGTCGGTCGAAGCCCTGGCGACGAGCTGATCGTCCTTGAGAGCCTCGCCGACCCTCCGCGCCTCGCCGATCGTCGCGTTCGCCAGTCCGGATTCACCGAGGTCGAGCAGCGACTCCGCGAGGTCGAGCAGGAGCCCGCCGCGCTCGGGATCTTCACGAGGAAGCAGCGTCGCCGCGCGGTCGAGCAGGTTGGCGGCCGCGGGCATATCCCCGCCCGCGGCGGCCCGCCGTCCCGCAATGCCGAGCTGCTCGGAGCCGCGCCGCGCGAGCACGGGGTCGGGCAGGCCGAGGTCCGCCCTCAGCTCGTGCGCCTGCTCGAGGTGGTAGCCGACGATCTCCTCGTACTGGCGGCCAGGCCCGGCGCCGTCGCCGGTCAGCCAGTCCCCAAACCGTTCGTGGAGATCGGCTCGAGTCGACTTCGACAACCCGCCGTAGGCCGCGTCGCGCACGAGTGAATGCCGAAAGCGGAACCCGTCGCGGGCGGCGAAGGCCTGGCGATCCGGCCTGAGCAGCTCCTTGCGGACGAGCGATTCGAGAGCCGTCTCGAGGCCGACGTCGGCGCCGGGGAGGTTGCGGAGCGCCCGGACCGAGAAGACGTTCCCGATCACCGAGGCCCGTTCGAGCGCCGAGCGCTCGTCCGGGCCGAGCCGGTCGAGCCGGGCCTGGAGAAGCACGTGGATCGTCTGCGGCAGCGGGGCGGCTTCGAGCTCGCGGCCAAGCTCCCAGCCATCCCCCGCCGGGCGAATCGAGCCGTCGTCGATCAGCATGGCGAGCATCTCCTCGACGAAG
>DHWI01000102.1:11374-12403 GCA_002413095.1 Thermoleophilia bacterium UBA5186 | reverse complement strand
GGCGCCAACTAGCGCCCATTTCTAAGCCCATCACGACCTGCTATTTCGGTTCCGGAAACTGCGAGCCCAGGTCGACAACGCTCTTTGCACCTGCGCTGTTAGAGAGGGTGACCGTTTGCCCCCGCACTTGGTGCAGTGTGAAGACATTGTGCTTAACGGAACCGACCTGGCCATCCGACGCAACTACTTGCCACACTCCGTCGCTCACGATCCCCACGATATCTTCAGTCCGAGCAGCACTGTTCGGAATCGATATGTAGATCGTGCCCGACACGAGCGTGCTCGTATCGGCGCAGTCCACGGTCGTCGATTTGTCCGCCGCGTCGATCACGATTAGACAATCGGTTTCGTTCCTGCCTGGCGCTACGAAGATGCGCTGTGTCCCGTCAATTGCCGCCAATCGAGCAGCATTCAGATTTGACACGTTGCTTGCAGCCGGTCCGAGCGCCCCACCTGCGAGGGCGTCCAGCGGTGTTGCCGGCCTCGATAGGATGGCGAGCGTTGCGGGAGCAAACCCCGGCCCTGCGCTCCCTGAGTAGCGACCACGATTTCCGCTTGGAGCAGCACCGCCGATGCTCACGAGCACGGCCGCGACCGCCGCGGCCAAGGCGAGAGCGATGCTTACCGGGAGCCAATAGCGCTTCCTCATGATTTCACCTACCAGTTCGCGTTACAGTTGTCGACATAATGAGATCCGCTATCGCGATTCCAACACCACGCGTAGCCGAAGTACTGTGCGGCCTCGAATTTAGAGATCGTGCCGTAGCCGTTGACGGCGTAGTGGTCTCCCAGGGATTCGGTGTGGATGTAGATTCCCGTCGGCCATGAGCCTCCGCACGGACAAATCTCATTGAAGTAATAGTTGTGTGCAGTACTTGTGGTCCCGCCAACGTAGTACCCTGGATTCATCTGGTGGCGGTCGAAGTAGAGCACGAAACCGCCCAATGCGGCGGGCGCGATGGCAAGGAATAGGCCGACGGTCAACAGCAGAAGTACGACTGTGCGTCGCGAGCGCATTTCTGCGCCTCC
>DHWI01000102.1:10458-11332 GCA_002413095.1 Thermoleophilia bacterium UBA5186 | reverse complement strand
TCCGTACCACAGTCCTCAGAGCCGAATTAGGATGCTGTCGTCGTTACGGAGCGTCACGGTGACGGCTTTCACATCGGCGACCCGTCATGCTTGCGCTCTGAAGCGTGAAGAGAGCGACGTTGTTCTTGAACGCGAGGGCAATAAGCTCCTTTCATGGTTCATCCCTTCCCTCGTACGGGCGGTTCCGCGCACGTGCTGGCTGCGGCAGAGGCTACGCGGGTTGCAACCATTTGTCAATTGATATGTCCCCGGGGCCATGAGCCACGGCCAGGGACTGTGCCTCCACTCGTCGCGACCAGCCACGCTTGGCGACAGTCCCTAAAGCTCGCCGTCCCAATAGTCGAGGTCGTCGCCGAGGCGGGCCATGATCTTGTCGGCGTTGCCAGGCCCCGACCACGCGCCGATCTTGTTCGAGTCGGGATAGATCGCCAGGGACGGATCGCCCTTCGTCGACATGATCCCGAGGAGCAGCGTCCCTCGCCGCGGTTCGTCAGCTTGTGCGCGCCCGCAGCGCCTCTATCTGAGCGAGCCCTTCCTCCTTGGTCGCCGCGGGCACGCCGCGAGTCTAAAAGTCCGCCTCGCCCGGCGGAGGAGCGCCCTTCCCACGCTGGCGTGGGAGCGACCAGCCGCCGATGCTTGCTGCGCGCCAGTTGTGCGCCAGTCACCACCCGTCCCGAGCGGTTCCGAGCGGGTTGGAGCGGTAGCGTTTTCGCTTGGTTGCTCGGATTCGGCTCAACCATGCGGCCCTTGGCACGCTTCCCAAGCTGAGGGTCGTGGTTCGATCCCCATCGCCCGCTTCGGTCTACAGCAAGTCGGTGTCGTCGTCCTTCGGCGGGATCTCGATCGGCTGGAAGCGGTGGCTCGCGGCGATCGC
>DHWI01000102.1:6396-10399 GCA_002413095.1 Thermoleophilia bacterium UBA5186 | reverse complement strand
ACGACCGCGAACGTGGCCCACCGGACCGCGCGGTCGGATTCGAACAGGCGCCGAAGCGGGTCTAGGCGGGTTAGGAGTTCGTGCCCCATTCCAGCCTGCGATCGCGGAGGCGGGCGAGCTCGTCTTCGAGCCGCTCTTCGTCTGCCGCAGGCGTGGAATCTGGTGCCGCGTCCGTGGGATAGGCCGCGCCGAGAAGCATGCGCGCCGCATCGAGCCTGGTCCTGTAGTCCGGAGTTCCGTCCGCTTGGGTCGCCTCCAGGGACTCTTCGATAGTTCGCCAGAGAAGATCGTTGCGCCCCTCGAGCCGGTCGCTGAGCTCCTCAGAGGCCGTCCGGGGCTTGGATGGCTTGGGAGCAGGCTCAACAGCCGGCTCGGGAGCCTTCAGCCGGGCGGCGGCGTTCAGCGCGGAGAGCTCCTCGCCGAGCCGCTTTTCGCGCGCTTCCAGGTTTTCCTGGAGGCGCGTAAGGCGCGCGCTGCGCTCCTCGAGCTCGGCTGCCATGAGGTCGAGCTCGTTGCGGGTCGGGCCCGCCGCCGGCCGTGGCTTGGACGGGGCGCGCGGCGACGCCGGAGCCTCGGTGGGCTCGATCGGGTCGTCACGGCGCGCGAGGTGCGCTCGCAAGCCGGAGCCGAACTCCTCTGTCGATGCGGCGGCAGGGTCGATGTCACCCATATCGGTCAAAGACGCCGCGAACCGGAGATTCTTGCTGCGAGAATCCCTCGAATGGCGCATCTGCGGCTGATCGAGGAGGGGGAGGCGACCGGTGTGCTACGGGCCGAATACGAGGCCGCGGTCGCGCGGGCGGGGAAGGTCTTCAACATCGTCAAGGCGATGAGCCTGAACGCGCCGGTGCTGCGCCGCTCGATGCAGCTCTACAGCGCGATCATGCACGGGCCCTCGCCGCTCTCCCGGGCCGAACGGGAGCTGCTCGCCGTCGTCGTCTCGGCGACGAACGAGTGCCGCTACTGAATTCGCGCGCACGCAAACGACCTCCGTGCCGAGGGCGCCCCCGACGAGCTGGCCGAGCACGCCTCGCACGACTGGCGCGCAGCCGAGCTCGAGCCGCGGGTGCACGCCCTCTGCGAGCTCGCGGAGCAGCTGACGCTGCGACCGGCCTCGGTCGGTCCGGAGGAGATCGAGCGGCTACACGCGGTGGGGTTGGACGACGTGGCGATCCACGACGCGATCCAGGTGATCGCCTACTTCAACTACGTCAATCGCGTCGCCGACGCCGTCGGCATCCCGGACGAACCGGAGTGGGCCGAGCCGTAGCGCTGGTCCCGAGCTAGCTCGGCCAGGCCTCGGCGAGACGCCTGCGGGACTCCGCGAGGTGCTCCGGGATGACCTTGACGTCTGCGAGCACCGGCATGAAGTTCGTGTCGCCCGACCAGCGTGGGACGACGTGGAGATGCACGTGGTCGACGACGCCCGCCCCCGCCACGCGGCCCAGGTTCCAGCCGAGGTTGAAGCCGTCCGGACGGTACGTGTCTTTCAGCGCGTCGATCCCGCGAGCGGCGAGCGCATGGATCTCCGTGACCTCGTCGGGCTCGAGCGCGCCGAACTCTCCTACGTGGCGCATGGGCGCGACCATCAGGTGCCCTGACGAGTACGGAAACTTGTTCAAGAGGACGAATGCGCGTTCCCCGCGCCGCACCACCAGCCGCTCCTCGTCGTCGCCTTCGAGCGCCCGGCAGAAGACGCACCCCTCGTCCTCGTCCGCTGCCGACACGTATTCGAGCCGCCAGGGCGCCCATAGCTGTCGCGTCACGGCGAGCCTTGTACCAGAGAAGGGCGAACGCGGCGACCGGTGAGCCGGCCGCCGCAGAAACGCGCCTAGTTGACGAGGATGCCGGCGACCTTCTTGAGCTCGTCGCCGATGTTCGTCGAGAGCAGCGTGATGGCGCCGATGACCAGAAGGGTCACGACTGCCAGCACGACCGCGTACTCCGCCATCGTCTGGCCGTCCTCGCGCCGCGCGCGGGCAAGCCAGGTCTGGACGTGTGTGTAAGCGTTCAACACAGGGATACCTCCATGGAAGGGCGGGGCCGCACCGCCATGATCGGATCGCTCATGTGATCGGCCGAGCGCCGCGAACCCGGTATCCCTCGCGCGGGTACTCGGTCAGAGCCAGCGCTTGAAGCGGAAGAACCCGATCAGCGCCAAAATCGTCGCCACCATGAAGCCGATGATCGCCCAGAACGCGGCCGCGGTCCCAAAGCCCGGGAAATCGACGTTCATCCCGAAAATCCCCGAAATGAGGGTCAGCGGCAGGAGGATCACGCTGAAGACCGTGAGCACGCGGAGGACGTCGTTCTGGTTGTGCGAGATGACCGACTCGTTCGTGTCCTCGAGCGCCTCGACGACCTCCTTGTAGTTGTCGAGGAGGTCCCAGATCCGCTCGGCCGCGNNCGTCGACGATGTCGTCGAAGTACAGCTCGAGCTCCTCGGGGAGGAACCGCTCCACGTGCCGCTCGAGCAGCCGCAGCGTCGAGCGCTCGGGCTTGATGATCTTGCGGTAGGAGATGATCTCCTGTTTCACGTTCGAGAGGTCGCGCACGACGTCCTCGGCGGCGCCCTCGAACATCTCGTCCTCGATCGAGTCGAGCTTGTAGCCGATCTTGTCGAGGATCGGGAAGCAGTAGTCGAACAGGTCGTCGAGCACCTCGTAGAGCAGCCGCCCGGAGCCCTTCGAGAACAGCTGCTCGCGCAGCGCCTCGTCCTCCTCGCAGCGCCGGAACAGCCGCGTCACCGGGAGGAGCTCGACGTTCGGGATCGTGACGAGGTAGTCCGGGCCGAGGAACACGTCAAGCTCGGCCGCGTTCAGCCGCTGGATCGCCTTGTCGTAGACCGGGAAGTGGAGGACCGCGAACAGGTACTCCGGGTAGTCGTCGATCTTCGGCCGCTGGCGCTTGGAGAGGACGTCCTCGAGGTCGAGCGGATGCCAGCTGAAGCGCTCAGCGAGCAGCTCCGCGTCGGTCGTGTTCAGCGACTCGAGGTGAATCCAGGTGAGGCCGCCGGCTGTGAGCTCCTGAATCCGGGACTCAGGCTCGCGCAGCGCGACGTCGCTCGCGGGAGGGCGAGCTCGGGACCGCGTCAGGCGTGGCAGGCTGGGCATCGGTACTGAGCGGGTCTTCCAACGGGAGCGACATCACGTTCGCCATGGTACCCGCATCAACCTGCCGGCGACCCTGCGAGCGTAGGTACGAACGAACGCCGGGCGCCGCCGCAGGCTAGCGTCCGGCCGGTGCGCGACCTCTACCTGCTCGACCCCGAGTGGACGCACCTGAATCACGGCTCGTTCGGAGCCTGCCCGCTGCCGGTGCTCGAGGAATATCAGCGCCTCCAGCGCGAGCTCGAGCGGCAGCCGACGGAGTTCTTCCGAGGTGTCCCGGACGCGATCGGGGAAGCCCGCGCCGAGCTGGCCGAGTTCGTGGGCGCCGATCCCGAGGGCTTGCTCTTCATGCAGAACGTGACGGTCGGCGTGAACGCGGTGGCGGGCTCGCTGCGGCTCGGTCCCGGCGACGAGGTGCTGGCGACCGACCACGAGTACGGGTCGAACGACCTCGTCTGGCAGTACCTGGCGGAGCGGCGTGGGTTCGAGTACGTCCGCCGGCCCTTCGAGTCGCTGGACGACTTCTGGGCCGGGGCGAACGAGCGGACGCGCGTCCTGTTCGTCAGTCACATCGCGTCGGAGACTGCGCGCCGCTTCCCGGTCGAGGACTTGTGCACTCGTGCACGTGACGCCGGGATCGTCTCGATCGTCGACGGCGCCCACGCGCCCGGGCACGTCGACCTGGATCTCGCCTCAGTCGGCGCCGACTTCTACGCCGGGAACTGCCACAAGTGGCTGTCCGCGCCGAAGGGCTCCGGCTTTCTCCACGTCGCCGAGGCGCAGCGCGACCGGCTTGAGCCGCATGTGATCGGCTGGGGCTGGACCGACGATGCCGGGTTCGTCGAGCGCCACCAGGGACAGGGAACGCGCGATCCGTCGGCGTTCCTCAGCGT
>DHWI01000102.1:0-6348 GCA_002413095.1 Thermoleophilia bacterium UBA5186 | reverse complement strand
TTCGTCCAGATGGTCGCGCTCGAGCTGCCCGAGTGCGACCCGGACGAGCTGTGGCGCCGCCTGCGCGAGGAGTACCGCATCGAGGCGCCCTGCTGGAGCTGGAAAGACAGACCGCTCCTGCGGATCTCCGTCGCCGCCTACAACGACGAGGGCGACCTCCGCCGCCTGGAGGTCGCGCTAGACGAGCTCTTTTAGCTCAGCTCACCACGAGGCGAAAGACAAGCACGTCTCCGGGCGGCTTTTGCCGGACGCGGGTCACGATCAGCGTTCCCCGGACGTTTGCGTAGAGCCCGGTGCCGCCTGTTACAGCAAGGTCGTACAGGCTTCGATAGATGAGGCCCCCGCTCACGACCAGCTTGCCGGCCGGGAGGACGAAGGTGCCGTCGCAGTTGCGGAGGTTGTCGCCGGTGTAGATGCAGACGAGCTGCCCGTGGCCGATAGGCCTCTGGCGGATTCGGGTGTTGTAGAGCAGAACACTCGAGATCTCCATGTCTCCAGGCGATCGGCCGGCCGCGCCGACGTCCACGCGGGTGAAGCGAGTCTCGCGGCTCGTGATGCGGATGATTCCCGGCCCTGTCAGCGCGGTCGAAGGCGCCGACCACGCGGGGAAGAGCAAGACCGCGCAGAGCGCTGCGAGCGCAATAGCGAGGCTACGGTTCATGTGTCTCCTTTCGTCGCCGCGTTCTTGGTCGCGTCGCCGTTTACGTCCGCCGGAAGCTCGAGCCAGAAGGTCGAGCCCGTGCCGGGAGTGCTGGTGAAGCCGATCCCGCCGCCGTGCGCCTCGACGATCTCGCGTGAGATCGCGAGGCCGAGTCCCGTGCCCGTGATGCCGCTCGCTGCAGCGGCGCCGCGGAAGAACTTCGTGAAGATGCGCGGCTGCTCCTCCTCGGGGATCCCCAGGCCGTAGTCGCGAACGCGGATCCGCACGTCCCCGGCAGACCGTTCCCCCGCGACCTCGACGAGGCCTCCCTGCGGCGAGTACTTGATCGCGTTCGAGAGCAGGTTCGCCACGACTTGCGCCATCCGGCTGGAGTCGCCGCGCATCGGCAACGGTCCGTCGACGTCAAGGCGAATCTCGTGGCGGTCGCTCTGTCCCACGAACACCCGCGTCTGCTCGCGGAGGATCGTCGCCATGTCGATCGGCTCCTCAGCGAGGTGGAGCTGACCTTCCTCGGCCTGCTGGGCGTCGAGAAAGTCGTTCAGGAGCGTGGCCAGGCGCTGGCTCTGCTGGACCACGATCTCGAGGTACGACCGGCGCGTCGGCTCGTCGACGTTCCTGCGCAGCATGAGCTCGGTGAAGCCGAGGATGCTCGCGAGGGGCGTGCGGAGCTCGTGCGAGACGATGCTGACCAGCTCGGCCTTCAGCCGCTCGCTCTCGCGCAGTCGCTCGTTCTGCTCCTCGAGCTCGAGGCGATTCGACTGGAGCTTCTGGGCCATGTCGTTGAACGAGCGGGTCAGCTCCCCCACCTCCCCGGGACCGGACTGGGCGAGACGCGTCGAGAGGTCGCCTTCGGCGAGCCGGGACGCTCCTGCGGCAGCCCCGCGCAGCGGCCGGGCGATCGCTCGCGCGAGGTAGACGCCGAACCCGACGATCAGAAGCGCCGACATCGCGAGTCCTGCGATCGCCCCGGTGATCGCGGCCTGGGATCGCGTCCTGGCGGAGGCGGCCGAGGTCGCCGCGAACCGGTTCTCGGCGTTCAGGAGCGCGGAGAAACGCGCCCGGATCGCGTCGATGCGGCGCTTTCCCTCGACGGTCGCGAGCGGGATGCGCGCCGCGGCGGGCTGATGTCTCGCGAGGTCGACGAGCGGGATGGAGTAGTCGCGGACATACGCCGTGATCAGGCGGTCGAGCGTCTCCGCCTGCGGCCGCTGCGGGCTGTCGGCGAAGCGCTCCTTGAAGACCGCGAGGCCGTGGGGAAGCTGGCGCCGCGCGGTCGTCCACGGCTGCAAGAGCCGCTCACGGCCGGTGATCACGAGCCCGCGTGCGCCCGTCTCCATGTCGAGCACCAGCTTCTCGAGCTCCAGCGCGGCGACGGTACGGTCCCTGGCCCGCGCCTCGCGGTCCGTCGCATTCCGGAGCTGCGAGACGGACAGGATGAGCACGGCGAACACGAAAGCGACCAGTAGCGCGAACACGACGCTTGCGGCGATCAGCCGCGCCCCGAGGGACTGCCAGCGGCTCGTCCTCATGCGACCGTCAGCAACTCCTCGACGGCGGCAATCAGGTCGTCGGGGTCGAACGGCTTGCCGAGGACGCGGTTCGCGCCCGCGGCGAGCGCAGATGACTCTGCGTGCGTCCAAGCGGTCACGACGACGACGGGGGTATCGGCGAGCTCCGGGCTCCGGCGAATCTCCGTCAGCACCTCGAGGCCGTTTCGCCGTGGGAGCATCACGTCGAGAATCACCAGGTCCGGCCGGAGCTCCCGCGCCTGCGCGAGGGCGGCCTCGCCGTCGGACACCTCGACGTAGCCGAAGCGGTCTCCGAGGATGGCGCGCACGAGCTCGCGCAACGGCGGTTCGTCGTCGCACACGAGGATCGTGGCCGCCACACGATCGTGGGTTTCAAGCGGCTTGGTCAGTTGTCGTGTCCTGCTAGGGGGATGCGCCCGGCACGATTCGAACGTGCGACCTTTCGCTCCGGAGGCGAACGCTCTATCCCCTGAGCTACGGGCGCGTAGGGCTCTGAGTCTAGCCACGAATCAGCGCGGTAGGGTTGGCCGGTGGAGCTTGAAGCCCGCATCTTCACCCTACGACTCGCGGAGACGTTCACGATCTCGCGTGGGGCCGAGGACGAGGCGGAGGTCGTTCACGTCGAGCTTCGCCACGGCGGCGAGAGCGGATTCGGCGAGGCCGCGCCAATCGAGCGCTACGACGAGAGCGCGGCCTCTGCGCTCGCGTATCTCGAAGGCGCGGCTGATGTGCTCGGCGACGATCCGTTCGCGCTCGACGACATCGGTGAGCGGCTTCCACCCGGCGAGTACGCCGCGCGCGCTGCGCTCGACGGGGCGCTCCACGACCTCTGTGGGAAGCTGACGGGGCAGCCGGTCTGGCGCCTACTCGGGCTCCGCCGGGCCGGACCGCCGACCTCCTGGACGATCTGGCTGGGCGACCCCGACGACATGGCTCAGCGCGCCGAGAAGGTGCGCGGCCGCTACAAGCGTCTGAAGCTGAAGCTTGGCGGCCGCGACGGGCTCGACGTCGAGCGCGTCCGCGGGGTGCGAGCGGTGGCCGACGTCCCGCTCCAGTTCGACGTCAACGAAGCGTGGTCGCTCGAGGAGGCGCTCGAGTACCTGCCGCAGCTGGCCGAGCTCGGNNGACGTCGCCGCCTGCGCCGAGCGCGCGCACGGGATCAACATCAAGCTCGCGAAGTCGGGCGGGATCCGCGAGGGCGTCCGCATGGCGCATGCGGCGCGGGCGCTGGGCCTGGGCGTGATGCTCGGCTGCATGGTCGAATCGGGACTGGGGATCTCCGCGGGCTGTCAGATGGCGAGCCTCTGCGACCACGTCGACCTCGACGGCAACCTGCTTCTCGCCGAGGATCCGTGGCCCGGTGTCGAGCTCGTCGACGGCGTCCAGCTGCCCCCCGACGAGCCGGGACTTGGAGTGCATGAAGCGGCTCGTATTAGCTGAGGGCAAGTCCGCCGACACGCACTACGGGAAGACAATGCGCGGGATCCTGCGCTACGCGCCGGAGACCGTCGTCGCGATTCTCGACTCGGAGCGGGCGGGGGAGACGCACGAGGGCTTCCCTGTGGTCGGCTCGGTTGACGACGCGCTCTCCTTCGACCCGGACACGGCCACCGTGGGCGTCGCCACGCAGGGCGGCCGCTTCCCGCCGGCGTGGATCGACATCCTCCGCTCGTGCATCGCCAAAGGGCTCCACGTCGAGAACGGCCTACACGTGTTCCTCTCCGACGACCCCGAGCTGGCCGAGCTGGCGCGCCGGCACGGGGTCGAGCTGCGCGATCTGCGCAAGCCTCCGCCGGACCTGTCCACCGCCACGGGCGCGAACCTCGAGGTGCCCGCGCAGATCGTCCTGACCGTCGGCTCCGACTGCGCGATCGGGAAGATGACCGTCTCCTGCGAGCTCGACGCGGAGGCTCGGCGGCGCGGACTCAAGTCGCTGCTCGTGCCGACCGGGCAAACCGGGATGGCGATCGCGGGCTGGGGAATCGCCGTGGACGCGGTCGTCTCGGACTTCCTCGCCGGCGCGGCCGAGCAGCTCGTGATCGAAGGGCACGAGCGCGGCGGCGAGCTCCTCTGGGTCGAGGGCCAGGGCGCGATCCTGCACCCGCTCTACTCGGGCGTCACCGTCGGGCTGCTGCACGGCAGCGTTCCCCACCTCTACGTGCTCTGTCACGAAGCGGGCCGGATCAACATGGAGGTGGACGAGGCCAAGCCCTATCCGATCCCTCCGTTGAGGGAGCTGATCGACCTCTACGAGGCGATCGCGCTGCCACAGCGTCCGGCCAAGGTCGGGGCTGTCGCGCTGAACACGCGCGAGCTGTCCGAGGAGGACGCGAGAGCCGCGATCGCCGCTACGGAAGCCGAGACCGGGCTCCCGACCGACGACCCGGTTCGCTTCGGCGCCGCAAAGCTCGTCGACGCAGTGCTCGCGCGCTTGTAGGTCCTAGGGCATTTGCAGGTGATCCGTGCGGCCCTGTTGAAAGTGCGCTAGTAATCCGACTTCCTGCGGGACCCCCTCTGGATGAAGCCGCTCCTGTTGAAATCGCTCGTGTGCGCCCTCGTCGGCCTGGCCGTGGCTGCGCCGGCGTCCGCGGGAAGCTTCGGCGTCACTGACGACGGCGGGAAGTTCTCGGCCTCCCCGGCGGCTGCCGAGAACTTCTACTCCCGCACCGCGGCGCTCGGCCTGAAGGAGAACACCGTCACCGTTCCCTTCGATCCCGCGAATCCGACCGGGATCGCGCATGCGGACATGATCCAGCAGGCGCTCGAGGCCGCGGCCCGCCACGACGTCAAGATCGTCTTCGAGATCGGGACGGGCAAGGCGCGAACGATCACGGGCAGCCCCTTCGGCGCGGCGCAGTACCTGGCGTACCTGCGGACGCTCGTCACGCGCTTCCCCACCGTCACCGACTACATCATCGGGAACGAGGGGAACGTGTGGCGCTTCTGGCAGCCCCAGTACGACTCCCGCTGCCGGCCGATCGCCGGCGCCGTCTACGAACGGCTGCTCGCGGCCTCCTACGACGTGCTGAAGGGGGCGAACCCGCAGATCCAGGTGATCGGGGTCGGCCTCTCGCCGCGCGGCAACGACGACTGCCACGCGCGGTCGAACATCTCGACGTCGCCGGTGCACTACCTCGCGAACATGGGCGCTTGGTACCGCTCCAGCGGGCGCACCAAGCCGATCATGGACGCACTCAGCTTCCATCCATATCCGCAGTCGAACACCGACTCGCTGGCCGTCGGCTACCGCTATCCGAACGCGGGCGTGGTCAACCTCGACCGGATCAAGCAGGCGTTCTGGGATGCCTTCCACGGGACCGGGCAGCCGACNNCGCGAGAACGTGCGCCTGATCAGCGAGTCCCGGCAGGCGCAGATCTACGGGCAGCTCGTGCACGTCGCGAACTGCGATCCGTCGATCCAGTCGCTCAACTACTTCCACCTCGACGACGAGGCCGACCGCGACCGCTTCCAGAGCGGTCTCTTCCGCGCCGACCTGAGCATGCGGCCGTCGGCGGCCGTGGTTCGCGCCGCGATCGCCTCGGACGACGGGCAGTGCTCCGGGCGGGAGGCGCTCTGGCGACATGCAGACGGAGTCATCGGCGCGCGCACGCGCTTTGCCTTCGGGCGCGGCGGCATCGCATTCACGGCGCGGGCCGAGGAGGAGGCGATCTACAGCGCAGGCGTTTTCAACACGGAAGCCATGCCGCCCCGGGACGAGCTGCTGTTGGGCGGGGACACGGCGGGGTGGGGGCCGGCCGGCGAGCTGACGGCGTCGGGTTCGCTCCAGCCGTATCGTCCGATGGCTTTCCGCGTCGGCGGTCCGCTCGCGCCCGGGAGGTACCAGTACGCGATCCGCATCACGGCGCGGTTCAACCCGGACCGCTCGTCGCTCTTCGTGTCGCAGCCGTTCTCCGTGCAATAGGGCTTGACACGAACGCGTGTTCGCTCTACCATGGCGAACACATGTTCGGACGGTTCCTCATGATTGCGCTCGTCGCGGTGGTCGCCTTCAGCGTCGTGCGCACCTCGCACGGAGCTGGCCGTGAGCAGCGCTACGTCGTCAAGCCGACGGACACGCTGTGGTCGATCGCGACCTCGCACTACGCCGGCGACCCGCGGGAAGGTGTCTGGAAGCTCCAGCACCGCAACCACCTCGC
>DHWI01000022.1 GCA_002413095.1 Thermoleophilia bacterium UBA5186 | reverse complement strand
CGAGCTGGTCGCGGAAGAGGTTCCCGAGGCAGACCGCACGCGGACGAACACGCCGCGCGACCTCCGGGAGGGCGCCCTCGTCGACCTCCAGCAGGCCCAGCTGCGCGTGGTGAGCGGCCAGCAGCGTCGACGCGACGCCCGAGACGAGGTTCGCGCCGGAGTTGTTGTGGGCGAGGCGGATGCGAGGGCCGAGGATCGACGCCGCCATCGCCGCGGTCGTCGTCTTGCCGTTCGTCGCGGACACGAGCGCTGAGCCGAGGGGAAGCCGCGCCGCCAGGCGGTCGATCGCGCCCGGGTCAAGCTTCCAGAGCAGCTTGCCGGGCAGCGTCGTGCCTCCTCCCGCACCGGCGAGCCGCGACAGCCGTCCTGCGACCCGGGCGGCGGCGATCTCGGCGGCGAGGGGCACGCGAGGCGGCACCCGGCGAGATTACCCACCGACGGCGCCGTCTCACCCTTTCGGGGGACATGCAATCCCATTTCTAGCCCTTCCCCGAACGGGGGATGCCGTGGGGGTGCAGGTAGACGAAGGTTCTGTTGTGAAGCCGAGGGTCGCGACGGTCCGGACCGGTGTCTTGGCTTCGCCTTCGGATCTGCGGCCGCACGCGCGTGCGGAGAAGGAGAACACAGGCAATGAGGCTCCACCGATGAGCGCCTTCCCCACGGACGTTCGCCTCGACGAGGCCGACGTCGCGGAGCCTGAGCCGTTGCGCGAATCGGGTTCGGGCACGACCGGCAAGGCCTACCGCGACCTGCCAATCCGAGCAAAGCTTTTCCTGTTCGCCACCGCAGCGATCGCAGTCGGAATCGTCGTCCCGCTGATCAGCCGGATCTCACACGGGGACAGCAGGAACGACTGGACGACCTTCTTCGTCCTCGGCTCGCTGGCTGCGCTCTCGCAGTTGTTCGTCGTCTTCACACCGCGCGGCGACCACTCGTACCACACGTCGATCGTCTATCTGATCCCGGCCGCGATGCTGCTGCCGCCGGAGCTGGTGGTGCTGATCGCGACGGTTCAGCACGTCCCCGACTGGCTCAAGTACCGCTACCGCTGGTACGTGCAGACGTTCAACATCTGCTCGTTCACGCTCGCCTCGATGGCGACGTGGGGAGTGGCGCACCTGATTCGCGGGTCGCACTTCCTGAACCCGGATCTGCGGCTTGCGTTGGCCGGAATCGCCGCGTGCATCGTGCTCGTCGGGATCAACCATTTCCTGCTCGCTTCGATGCTGCACTTCCAGCGCGACTGGTCGTTCCACGAGACCGGGCTCTTCTCCTACGAGTACCTCTCCTCGGACCTGGTGCTCACTGGGCTCGGCGTGACGATGTTCATCTTCTGGCGGATCGACCCGTGGATGATCCCCTTCGCGCTCGCCCCGCTCGTCCTCATTCATCGTTCGCTCTCGGTGCCGCAGCTGGAGGCGGAGGCACGCGTCGACCCGAAGACGGGACTCTTCAACGCACGCCACTTCGCCGCTGCGCTCGCGGAGGAGCTGGGCCGTGCCAGCCGGTTCGAGCGGCCGATGTCGATGATCATGGCCGACCTCGACCTCCTGCGCGACATCAACAACACCTACGGCCACCTCGCAGGCGACGCCGTTCTCCAGGGCATCGCCGAGGTCTTTCGCGCGCAGCTCCGCCACTACGACGTGCCCGCGCGCTTCGGTGGCGAGGAGTTCTCGATCCTCCTGCCCGAGACTCCGCCGGAGCAGGCGCTCGAGATCGCCGAGCGCATCCGCCGGGCCGTCGCCGAGCGCACGTTCGAGGTCGAGACATCGAGCGAGCCGATCCGCGCGACCGTGTCGATCGGCGTCGCCGGGTATCCGAAGGACGCGCAGGACTCGAACGAGCTGATCCATCAGGCCGACCTCGCCGTCTACCGCGCGAAGCTCCAGGGCCGCAACCGCGTGCTCGGCGCGAGCGCGGAGCCGCTGCTCCTGCCCGACGAGCGCACCGAGCGGCTGGTTGCGGTGCCGGAGGACGGAGATCACATCGTGCCGCTGCCGCGCGTCGCCGAGGCCAAGCCGGATCCGGATCGGCGTCAGCAGGCCCACCCGCGCCCGCACGCGGTGCACGGACCGCGCTTCTTCTCGCTCTCCCGCCGGTTGAGCGTCCTCGTCGGAATCGTCTCGCTGCTCGGCGTCGCCGCCGGTGCGCTCGGGATCGTCCTGGGCGGCTCCCACGACATCTTCGGGCTGATCGCCGTCATCGCGCTCGTCGGAGTCGGGCAGGCGCTCGCGCTCGAGCTGGACGACGGCTCCGTCTCGGCGAGCGCCGTCGGTGCGCTCGCGGGCGCTGCGCTGTTCGGACCTCGCGCTGCCCTCGCGGTCGCGGTCACTACCGCCGCCGTCGACTGGAGCGCGCGCCGCACGCAGTTCCACACGGTCTTCTTCAACACGGGCGCCCTGACGCTCGCCGGCCTCGCGGCGGCGGGAGTCTTCAAGGCCAGCCAATTCGGCCAGGGTGGCTTCAGCGACCTCACGACCGCGGCAGGCGGCGTCGCAGCCGGCATCGTGTACTTCGGCGTCAACATGGGCCTGCTCTCGGTCGCGGTGTCGATGGAGGGCCACGAGCGCTGGATCAACGTCTTCCGCGAGCGCTTCGCGTGGCTCATGCCCCACTACCTCGTCTACGGCTTCGTCGGCGGCGTGATGGCGATCGCCTACGAGGCTGCGCACCTGTACGCGCTGGCGGTCTTCGCGGTGCCGCTCCTCCTCATGCGGAAGACGCAGGAGGCCTACCTCGCGCACACGCAGCGCAGCGCCCAGAAGCTGCGCCAGGCAGCCGAGACGATCCAGACCCAGAACGTGTCGCTCGAGCAGGCGAACCGCCTCTTGAAGGAGCGCTCGACCGCGGCAATGGAGAGCCTCTCGGCGACGGTCGACGCGCGCGACTCGTACACCGCCGGTCACTCACGGCGCGTTCAACAGCTCGCTCTCGCGATCGGGCGGGAGCTGGGGCTCTCGCAGGCCGAGCTCGACTTGCTCGGTCACGCGGCGCTGTTCCACGACATCGGCAAGCTCGCGATCCCCGATGCGATCCTCCTGAAGCCCGCGAGCCTGACCGGGGAGGAGTGGGCGCTGATGCAGCGGCACGCCGACGAAGGCGCCCGCATCATCGACCGGCTCGGCTTCCTCAACGACGCCGTGCCCGCGATCCGGCACCACCACGAGCGCTTCGACGGAACCGGCTACCCGGACCGGCTCGAAGGCGAGGAGATCCCGCTCGGCGCGCGGATCATCCACGTCGCCGACGCGCTCGACTCGATGCTGACGACCCGGATCTACCGCGCCGCCCGTCCCGCCACGGAGGCGCTCGCAGAGCTCCGCCGCGCCGCCGGAACCCAGTTCTGCCCCCGTTGCGTCACTGCGCTCGAGCGAATCCTCCCGGTCGAGTCGATCGCAGAGGGCGACGGTGTCCGCGGCGAGCTGCTCGCGGCTTCCTGACCGGACTCGGCCGAATTTGCATTCCGTTCGGAATGCTCTAAGCTAGTTGCCATGGCCCGCCGCCCGCCATACCGCGCGGTCGAGAACATCGACCCGGAGGCGCTGGCGCGGTTTCAGGCCGGGATTCGGAAGCGGTACTCGGACGAGCAGATTCTCTCGGAGCTGCGTGCCTCCGCCGAGCGGCTCGGCCGCTCGCCGACGATGCGGGAGTTCGCTGGGGACGAGGAGACGACCGTCCACCCGCAGACCGTGATCGAGCACTTCGGCAGCTGGAACAATGCGAAGCGCGAGGCCGGCCTCGTGCCGCGACGGTTCGCCACCCGTGCAGAGCTCCTGCGGCTCCTCAACGAGCTCGGAGAGGAGCTCGGCCGCACGCCGACCGCGAAGGACATCGACTCGCGTAAGGGGCGCATGCCGTCGAAGTCGCTCTATTGGCACACCTTCGGCTCGCTGACCGGTGCGCTCCGGGAGGCGGGCTTCGACGTCCCGGTGGGGGAGGAGCGGCTGGAGCGAGCGCTTCAGCAGGGAGTGGAGCTGGCGCACCGGCTCGGCCGTCTGCCGAAGTTCGCCGACTGGGCCGAAGCGAGGAAGGCAGACGAGAGCCTGCTGACGGAGTGGCAGGTCTACCGGATGTTCGACGCCAAGCGCGGCGCGTGGTCGACGTTTCAGTTCCTCGTCGCGGAACGGCTACGCGAGGCGGGCGCTGCGGCG
>DHWI01000074.1 GCA_002413095.1 Thermoleophilia bacterium UBA5186 | reverse complement strand
CACATCCGTCGCGAGAAGGCCACGTCGAACATCACGACGAACCAGACCCTCCTGGCCCTGGCCGGGCTCGTACATCTGTCGTGGCTGGGTCCGCAGGGACTGCGCGAGACGGGGGAGACCTGCCTCGCGCTCGCCGCGTACGCGAAGGAGCGCCTGACCGCGGCCGGGGTGAGCCTCGCGTTTCCCGAACAGGCAACATTCAAAGAGTTTGCCGTGCGCGTCGGACGGCCGGCTCGCGAGGCCATCCGCGAGGCTCGGGCTCAGGGAATCCATCCCGGCTACGCGCTCGGCCGGGACTACCACGGCCTCGACGACGCGCTCCTCGTCGCTGTGACGGAGAAGCGCACGCCTGAAGAGATCGACCGCCTAGCCGAGGCGCTCTCCCGATGACGAAGCTGATCTACGAGAGGTCGCAGGCGGGTCGCCGAGCGTCCGAGATCCCGCGTCCGGAAGGGTTGCCCGCCGCGGAGGTGCCCGAGGAGCTCCGCCGTGCCGAGCCCCCGCGCCTCCCCGAGCTCGCGGAGCCCGAGGTTCTCCGCCACTTCACCGAGCTCTCGACGCGGAACTTCGGGATCGACACGGGCTTCTATCCGCTCGGCTCCTGCACGATGAAGTACAACCCGCGCGTCAACGAGCGCGTCGTCGCGCTGCCCGGCTTCCGCGACCTCCATCCGCTCCAGGAGGAGGACGGAGCGCAGGGCGCGCTCGAGCTGATGTGGCGCCTGCAGGAGATCCTCGCGGAGGTGACCGGCCTCGACGCCGTGTCGCTCCAGCCCGCCGCCGGCTCGCAAGGCGAGCTGACCGGGCTGATGCTCGTCCGTGCCTACTTCAACGAGAACGGCGACGCGAAGCGGCGGAAAGTCGTCATCCCCGACACGGCCCACGGCACCAACCCGGCGAGCGTCACGATGGCTGGCTACGAGGTCACGCCGGTCGCGACCGACCCACGTGGCAACATCGACGTCGACGACTTGCGCGAGAAGGTCACGGAGGAAACGGCCGCGTTGATGCTGACGAACCCGTCCACGCTCGGCCTCTTCGACGAGAACATCGAGGAGATCACACGGATCTTCCACAGCGCGGGAGCGCTCATGTACTACGACGGCGCGAATCTGAACGCCGTCTGCGGGATCTCGCGCCCGGGCGACATGGGCTTCGACATCGTCCACATCAACCTGCACAAGACGTTCTCGCAGCCGCACGGGGGCGGCGGCCCCGGGGGCGGGCCGATCGCAGTGCGCAAGACGCTGGAGCCGTTCCTCCCTGTTCCCGCGGTGATCCACCGCGAGGACGGGAGCTTCGGCCTCGACTACGACCGCCCGCAGACGATCGGGAAGGTGCGCGCCTTCACCGGCCCGTTCGGCGTCTTCGTGCGCTCGTACGCGTACATCCGCTCGTACGGCCCGCGCCTGCGCGAGATGTCCGAGGTCGCCGTCCTCAACGCCAACTATCTGCTCGCCAGGCTCAAGGATGCGTACGACCTCCCATTCGACCGCCACTGCATGCACGAGTTCGTGCTCAGCGCCCGCACCCTCAAGCGCGAGCACGGGATCACCGCGCTCGATGTCGCGAAGCGCCTGATGGACTACGGCTTCCATCCGCCGACGATCTACTTCCCGCTGATCGTCCCGGAGGCGCTGATGATCGAGCCGACAGAGACCGAGCCGAAGGAGATCCTCGACGCGTTCTGCGACGCGATGCTCGCAATCGCGCGGGAGGCGGCCGAGGAGCCGGAGCTTCTGAAGGAGGCGCCGCACGACCGGCCGGTGCGCCGTCTCGACGAGGTGCGGGCCGCCAAGCGCGCCATCGTCAAATACGGGTTCGAGGCTCATCCCGAACCTGACGGCGAGCCGGTCGAACCGCGCCAGCTCGAAGCGCAGAAGGGCGGGTAGGCGGCGTGGCGGAGCACCTCGTTGCGACCACGCCCGAGAGAGACGGGGCCGACTGGGACACGGTCGCGGAAGTGTGGCGGCGCGCACCCGCGCAGACACTCTGGCGTCGGCACAGCGACCGGGTGAACAGCGCGCTCGTCGAGCGCTGGCTTCCCAGCGGCACGGGGAGCACGCTCAAGACCGACCTCTGGGATGAGGCGATGGGCGCAGGTCTCTACCCGGCGATTGCGGCCCGCAGCGAGCGGGTCGTCGGCGTGGACGTGTCCCGTTCGATCGTGGTGGCGGCGGCAGAGCGGTATCCGGCGCTCGACGCGCGAGTCGCACATGTCCACGCGCTCCCGTTCGAGGAC
The DNA here is from genome assembly GCA_002413095.1 of Thermoleophilia bacterium UBA5186. Taxonomy (GTDB): domain Bacteria; phylum Actinomycetota; class Thermoleophilia; order Gaiellales; family Gaiellaceae; genus UBA5186. The sequence goes on along the minus strand of DHWI01000074.1, from coordinate 9,057 downwards.
GGCTCGTTCGACGCAGTCGTGTCGAACTCGACGCTCGATCACTTCGACGAGGCTGCCGAAATCGACCGGAGCGTGCTCGAGCTCGCGCGCGTGCTCCGGCCCGGTGGGACGCTCGTGCTCACACTGGACAATCCGGCGAATCCGCTGGTTGCGCTGGCGAAGGTCCTCCCTCGCCAGGCGCTCAACCGGGCGTGGCTGCGCTGGGCCGATGCGAGCGCGCGGCTCGGGCTCCTCCCGTACCACGTCGGCGCCACCTACGGCCGCTCGCGGCTCCGCACGGTCGTCGAGCAGTCCGGCTTCGTCGTCGAGGAGACGACCGCGATCGTCCATGCCCCGCGCCCGATCGCGGTCATGATCGGCCAGCGGATCCAGGGCGGCGGCCGGTTCCTGCGCGCGCTCGCGGCGCTCGAACGGCTGGAACAGGCCCCGACGCGGTTCGTCACGGGGCATTTCGTCGCCATCCGGGCGACACGCCTGGCGTAACGAATCGGGCTCCTGCGACACTGAAGAGCAGGAACTCGAGAAAGGATCCTCTTGACATCGAAGGTGACGAAGACCGAGGAGCAGTGGCGCGCCGAGCTGACCCCGGAGCAGTACAAGGTGCTCCGGCAGAGAGGCACGGAGGCGCCGTTCACCGGCGAGTACGACCACACGTTCGAGGACGGCGTCTATCGCTGCGCGGGCTGCGGCGCGGAACTCTTCCGCTCCGACGCGAAGTACGACTCGGGCTGCGGCTGGCCCGCGTTCACCGTCCCGGCGAGCGGCGAAGCGGTCGAGGAGGAGAGCGACAACGGCTTCTTCATGCGCCGCACCGAGGTGCTCTGCGCAAGTTGCGAAGGCCATCTCGGCCATGTCTTCCCGGACGGCCCGGGCCCGACCGGCCTGAGGTACTGCATCAACTCGGCCGCACTGAAGCTGGAGGAGGGCTAGTGGAAATGAAAGCAACGTTCGGAGCCGGGTGCTTCTGGGGCGTCGAAGCGGCGTTCCGGCAGATTCCCGGCGTGACGAAGACGGAGGCCGGCTACGAGGGCGGGACGCTCGAGAATCCGACCTACGAGGACGTCTGCTCGCACACGACCGGCCACGCGGAGGTCGTCCAGGTCACCTACGACCCGGAGCGCGTCACGTACGACGAGCTGCTCGAGGTGTTCTGGCGCAAGCACGACCCGACGCAGCTGAACCGCCAGGGCTGGGACGTCGGCGACAATTACCGCTCGGTCGTGTTCGCGGAGGACGAGGAGCAGCGCGAGGCGGCGGTGCGCTCGAAGGCCCACGAGCAGGCGCGGTACCGCAAGCCGATCGTCACGCAGATCGAGCCGGCGGCGACGTTCTATCCCGCCGAGGGCTACCACCAGCAGTACCTCGAGAAGCGCGGCCGGACGACCTGCACCGTGGAGCTGAGGCAGACCGCATAACAAACCGGCTCGGGCTGGCCCGCGTGGGTCAATTTGAGCCGGATCTGCGAGGACTACCCCTTTTGGGGATTCGACGATGCCCGCGGGCAACGATAACTAAAGCATCGGGGACGACGGGAAGCGGACCGCAGCCGCTTCTCGCCCCTGAATGTGTCCCGGAAGGGCGGCCACTCCTCTTGGACGGTCGCCCTTCTCGCTTTCGGAGGCCCCTCGGCCACGCCGTGATCGTATGTCATTCGTTACATCGAGCCTCGCGTTCGTGTTGGGCCGTTGGCATGATTGAAAACGTGAACGAGAGAACGCCCTACGAGCTCGCATACGACGAAGCGGTGCGTGCGCTCTCGCAGCAGCAAAGCGTTCTCGATAACTTTCGCACGCGAGCGGGGATTCTCTTGTCGGGCGCGGCAATCGCCACGTCCTTTCTCGGCGGCCAGGCTCTCCGGAGCGACGCTCTCAACTCGTGGAGCTGGAGCGACGTACATCGAGTCGGAGGACCCACTGCCGCTGCCGGAGATCTACCGCGATCTCGCGTTACACATGGAGGACAGCTATGACGAGAACTCGGTTCGTTTGCAGTGGCTGATCGTCGTTTTCCGCCTAGCCGGCATCGCGCTTGGGGTCGAAATTCTCGCCTGGATCGTCGACCTAGCAAGCGCGTAGACTTCTATCGATGGCTTCGACCCCGCAACCCGTTCCGCGCCCCGAGCCTCAGCGCCCAAGCCCGATGAAGCCGGAGGGACGCGACGCGCCCCCAACCGGCGGGCCGCGCTAGACCGTCCTAGCCGCCGCGAGCTGGCCGCACGCCGCCGCGATGTCGCGGCCGCGTGTGAGCCGAACCGTCGCCGGAATCCGCGCTCGGTCGAGCTCGCGCTTGAACGCGGCGATCGCTTCTCGGCTCGAGCCCTCGAACATCCCCGTTGGGTTGTACGGGATCAGGTTCACCTTGAAGATCTGCGGGTCGAGAAGCGCTGCCAGGTCGCGCGCGTGCGCGGGCGAGTCGTTGACGCCGCCGAGCATCACGTACTCGACGAAGACCTTGCGGTGGCGCAGCGCGAAGTAGCGCCGGCACGTCGCGAGGACGTCCTCGAGCGGGTAGCGGTCGTTCACCGGCATCAGCTGTGAGCGCAACTCGGCCCCGGGCGCATGCAGCGACAGCGCGAGGCGGATCGGCTCGTCCACCTCCTCGACGAAGCGCCGCAGGCCCGGGAGCCAGCCGACCGTCGAGATGGTCGTGCGGCGGTGCGTGATCCCGACGTCGGGCAGNNAGCGCCTGGTCGAGGATCTCCGACGGCGTCAGGTTCCGACCGAAGCGCATCTGCCCCGTCGCGCAGAACGTGCAGGTCAGCGGGCAGCCCGACTGTGAGGAGACGCAGAGCGAGCGCCGCCCGTCGCGGTACCGCATCAGCACCGCCTCGACTGGATGGCCGTCGGCCGTGTGGAAGAGCGCCTTGACCGTCCCGTCGCGCGAACGGGCCTCGTCGATGACCTCGAGCGTCGAGAACGGCACCTCGTCGGTCAGGGCGCGCCGAAGCGGCGCGGGCACGTTCGTCATCTCCTCGTACCCGGTGACGCCGCGCGCGGTCCACTCCCACACCTGGCTGGCGCGGTAGGCCGGCTCGCCGCGGTCGGCGAGCGTGCGTTCGAGGAGGGCCAGATCCATCCGTCTACGGTAGCTTCGACGCGTGGACGCTCCGGCGAAGCACATCGTCGCGGTGGCGAGCGGGAAGGGCGGCGTCGGCAAGTCGACGGTCAGCCTGAACGTGGCGGTCGCGCTCGCGCAGCGCGGGCGGAGCGTCGCTCTGCTCGACGCGGACGTCTACGGGCCGGACATCCCTGTGATGGTCGGGCTCACCCGGCGCGAAGCCGCCACGAGCTGGTCGCTCTGGCGCCGCGGGCAGCAGTCGCTCGACCCGGTGGAGCGGTTCGGCATCAAGCTGATGTCCGTCGGCTTCCTACTCGGCGAGCAGCAGGGCTTCCCGTGGATGGAGCAGACGCTTCCCTTCGCGGTACGCCAGCTCGTCTTCGACGTCGACTGGGGTGCGCCCGACATCCTCGTGCTGGATCTCCCGCCGGGCACGACCGAGCTGCAGCGCCACGTGCTCGAGGAGGTGCCCCTCACCGGCGCTGTCGTCGTCGTCACGCCCCAGGACGTCGCGCACCTCGATGCCAAGAAGCTGCTCTCCTTGCTGGAAGAGCACGAGGTTCCCGTCCTCGGCGCTGTCGAGAACATGAGCGCATTCGTGTGCCCGCACTGCGGCGAGGAGACCGAGGTCTTCCCACGCGTGCGCGAGGAGCGGTCGATCTGGGCGCTCGGGGTCGAGCGGCTCGCCATGATCCCGCTCGATCCCCGGGTCGCGCGGGCGGGGGAGGACGGGACGCCGGCGCTCCTCGCGGCGCCGGACAGCGCATCGGCGGCCGCTTTCGGCGCCGCCGCGGAGTCTCTTGTCGCCAGACTAGGATCGTGACGTGATCGAGCTCAGGTCGGACACGCTCACGCAGCCGACGCCCGGCATGCGTCAGGCGATCGCGAACGCCGTCGTCGGCGACGAGCAGAAGCGCGAGGACCCGACCGTCATCGAGCTGGAGGAGCGCGCCGCCGCGCTGCTCGGCCAGGAGGCTGCGGTCTTCCTGCCGACCGCGACGATGGCGAATCAGATCGCGGTCAGGATCCTCACCGAGCCAGGCGACGAGCTGCTCGCGGAGGAGGACTCGCACATCATGATCTCCGAGCAGGGCGGCCCGGCTGCGCTCTCGGGGCTGGTCATGCGGGCGCTTCCCGGCCATGCCGGACGGCTCACGCCGGAGCAGATTCGCGGCTCCGTGCGCGACCACGCGAGCGGCCACTCGCCGCGCACGCGCCTCGTCACGCTCGAGAACACGCACAACAGCGCGGGCGGTCGCGTGTGGCCGCTCGAGGAGGTCGAGGCGGTGACGAAGGCGGCGCGCGAGCACGGGCTCGCCGTGCACCTCGACGGCGCGCGGATTCTCAACGCGGCGACCGCGAGCGGCGTTCCGGCGGCGCGGATCGGCGGCTTGTTCGACACGGTCACGATCTGCTTCTCGAAAGGGCTCGGCTGTCCGCTCGGCTCCGTTGTCGCCGGTTCGCAGGAGCTGATGGTGAAGGCTCGGCGGGCCAAGCACCTGTTCGGCGGCGCGATGCGACAGGCGGGGATCGTCGCGGCCGCCGCCGTCTACGCGCTCGACCACCACGTCGAGCGGCTGGCGGAGGATCACGCCCGGGCGCGGCGGCTCGCCGAGGGACTCGCGGAGGCGGGGCTGCCGATCGAGCTCGAGGCGGTGGAGACGAACTTCGTCCAGATCGACGTCGTGACCCTCGGGCTGACGAAGGCCGAGGCGCTCGCGCGGCTGGCCGAGCACGGAGTGGGCCTCTCCGGGACGATCCATCCCACGAAGCTCCGGGCTGTGACTCATCTGGACGTGTCCGACGAGGACATCGACCGCGCGATCGAGTTGATCCCGCGCGCCTTGGGGGCCAAGGCGCCGCTTGCGGCGCCGCTCTCAGGGTCGGCGGGCTCTGCTCGTCGACCCGTCTGAAATGACCGGTCGGCCCGACCAAGGTCCACCAGCGGCGTCCGCGGCCGCGCCTGAGTCCCTGCGGGCGGAGCTGTCCGCTCTCGTCCGCGGAGCACAGTCCGAATGGCCCGCGCCCAGCGTGAGCGCGGCGGTCGCGCGCCGCGGCGAGATCGTCTGGGGCGAGACCGTCGGCGTCGCGAACGCGGAGACCGGTGACGAGGCGACTCCGGATCATCAGTACCGGATCGGCTCGATCACGAAGACCTTCACCGCCGTGGCGATCATGCAGCTCCGCGACGCGGGCAAGCTCGATCTCGAGGATCCGCTCGACTGGCACCTCGACGGTGTGCCGCACAAGTCGACGATCCGCCGGATGCTCTCGCACTCGTCCGGCCTCCAGCGCGAGCCGCCGGGGGACGTCTGGGAGACGATGCGGTTCACCGAGGGTGACGAGTTCCTGCGGTCGTCCGCGGAGGCCGAGCAGGTGCTCCCGCCCGGCTCGCACTTCCACTACTCGAATCTGGCGTTCGCGCTGCTCGGCGAGGTCGTCGCGCGCGTCTCCGGCCGGCCGTGGGAGCAGTACCTCGGCGAGCACGTCCTCCAGCCGCTCGGCCTGACGCGCACGTCGGTGCGCAAGCAGGCGCCCGCGGCCCAGGGCTACTTCGTCGATCCGTACGCGGACAGCGTCCACGAGGAGCCGGCGGATCTCGACATCGGGGCGACCGCTGCGGCCGGGGCGCTCTGGAGCACTCCCGCGGACCTCGCCCGGTGGGCGGCGTTCTTCTCCGACCCGAACCCGGACGTGCTCTCGGGAGACACGGTCGAGGAGATGCAGACGTTCCAGACCATGGTCGACATCGAGGCTTGGAAGCTCGGCTTCGGGCTGGGCTTGCAGCTCTTCCGCGAGGGCGAGCGGATCTTCGCGGGGCACGGGGGCGCCATGCCCGGGTTCCTGGCGATGGTCGTCGCGTCTCGCAAGGAAGGGACCGGGGCGGTCCTCCTGACCAACTCCGGTGCCGCGCAGGGTGTGCAGGACCTCGCGCTGAAGCTCGCCGTCAAAGCGGCCGAGGCGTTTCCGGCCGAACCGGAGTCGTGGCGCGTACGCGACCCGGCCCCGCCGGAGCTGGAGGGAGTACTCGGGCGCTGGTGGTCGGAGGGCGGCGAATGGGTCTTCCGCTGGAAAGGGGGCGAGCTGGTCGCGAAGCCGGAGACTCCCGACCCCGTGGTGCCGACCCGCTTCCGACGCGAGGACGCCGACCGCTACCGAGCGATCACGGGCTCCGAGCGCGGCGAGCAACTGCGGATCTTGCGCGGCGACGACGGTTCGGTCACGCGGGTGTACTTCGCGACCTACCCGTTCACGCGCACGCCCGAGACGTTCAGCGGCGAGTAGTTATTCGTACTGGAGCGCTTCGAGCACGTTGAGCCGCGCGGCGCGGCGGGCCGGGAAGATCGCCGCCACGAGGCCGACGAAGATCGAGGCCAGGAAGAAGATGCCGAGCCGCCCGTACGGGACGGCGAAAATGATCCCCTGGCTCTCGAGCGCCCGCGAGATCAGGAAGCCGAGGAACACGCCGACGACGATCCCGAGCACGCCGCCGATCAGCGCGGTGAGGATGCTCTCGTGCCGGATCATCCGGCGGACTTGCCGCCGGGTCATGCCGACCGCGCGCAGCATCCCGAGCTCACGGGTGCGCTCGAAGACGGTCAGCACGAGCGTGTTCACGATCCCGAACAGGCTGATGATCACCGAAAGGCCGAGTAGCACGTAGAGCAGGTTCAGGATCTGGAGGATGAACTTCTCCTGCTCGTGCTTGAACTGCGACTCGGTCTCGACCTTCGCATCGGGGAACGAGCCGATCGCACGCTGGAGCGCCGCCGTGTTCTCCGGAGTGATGCCGCCCTTCATGTCGATCAGCGCCATCTGGTCGGCCGGTGTCGGGTAGTTCGCGTCGAAGGCCTGAGTGGAGATCGTCACCGTGCCGAACGGCGAGCCGCCCTTCGGCTCCTGGAAGATCCCCTTGATCCGGAGGTGAAGCACTTTGCCGGTGGTCGTCTCGATGTCGAGCGGCGAGCCGATCGACAGGTGGTGCTTCTTCGCGTACTTCTTCTCGACGAACGCGCCGTCGGCGCCCAGCTGCGCGGGCACAGCAGGCGAGCCGCGGTACCAGCGCACACGCAGAACCTTGCTCATGTTCGGGTCAGCCGCGCTCACGTTCTCCGTGCTTCCGAACACCCGTGCCGACCCCGCTCGGAGCGCCGAGACGACGACCACTCCGGGCGCCTTGGAGGCGGCCGCCGCCGCGCCGGAGCTGATCGGAGCGAAGTTGCTCGACGCCAGCGCATAGTCGGCGTGGAAGAGCTCGTTCACCGCGCCCTCGAAGCCTCCGCGCAGGCCTTGCGCGAACACGGTCACGAATGTGACCAGGGCGAGGCCGATCATCAGCGCGGCCGCGGTCGACGCAGTGCGGCTCGGGTTTCGCATCGTGTTCTCGCGCGCGAGCACGCCGGCAGCGCCGCCGATGCGGGACGCGGGCCAGCCGAGCGCGCTGGCAAGCGGCGGCACGAGAGTGGGCGCGAAGATCGCGACGCCGACGAAGAGCAGCAGGACGCCTCCGCCCATGAACAGCAAGTGCTGCGCGACCGACAGTCCGTGACGGAACGCGCCGAGAGCGAGCAGCCCGACGCCGAGCGCGATCACAAGACTTCCGGTCAGCGGTCCAAAGCGGGCCAGGCGGGACGGCGGCAGGACGGCGCCCTCGCGCACGGCGGCGATCGGGGGGACCCGTGTCGCCCGCAGGGCGGGGCGAAGGCTCGCGACCAGCGTCACGAGGATTCCGACGAGCAGGCTGACCACGATCGTCCGCGGCGCGAACACGGTCGAGCCCTGGGGGAGATCCAGGTTCGCCTTCGAGAAGACCCACGTGAGCCCGCGCGCGAGTCCCAGACCGGCGAAGAGACCGACGATCGAGGCGAGGACGCCGACGGCGAGCGCCTCCAAAACGACCGAGGCGAGGATCTGACGCCGCGAGCCGCCGATCGTCCGGATGGTCGCGAACTCGCGCGCGCGCTGGGCGATCGTGATCGAGAGCGTGTTCGCGATCACGAACGCGCCGACGAAGAGTGCGACGCCCGCGAACGCGAGCAGCGCCTTCTGCAGGAACCCGGTGAACGACGAGACGCCCTTCTCGTCCTGCTTCGCCTGTGCGCCTGCGTCACGCGCCTGCGCTGTCGGGGGCAGGAGCGGCCGAACCTCGGAGAGAAGCTTCTTCGTGGTCACGCCGGGCTTTCCGGCTACTCGAATCACGTCGAGCTCGCCGACTTTGGCGAGCAACCGCTGGCCCGTGGCCAGATCGAATACGGCGATCGTCGCGCCGCCGATCGAGCTGACCGAGGCGAACTCTGTGATGCCGGTGATCCGGAAGTGCTTCACGCCGGCGTGGGTCAGGACTCCGATCTCGTCCCCGACGTTGAAGTGCTTTTTCTTCGCGGTGGCGGTGTCGATCGCGGTCTCGCCGCCGTTCGACGGCCAGCTGCCGCGCACGAGCGAGAGCGGGTTGAACCGCTGCTCCCTGGGGTCGATCCCGAAGGCGAGGCTGGGCGCATTCCCGCCGATCGTCTTGCCGGCCGCGTCGACGAGCTTCGCGTTCTGGTCGGCGACCGAGCCGGCGGCGGCGGCGACGTCGGGCAGGCCACGGACGCGCGCAAGCACTGTTTGGGGAAAGCCCGGCGCCGCGGTCGTCGGGCCGTTGTTGCCCTCGAAGGCGACCTTGCTCGTGATCACGACGTCGGTGTTCTTGTACGACTGCGTGAAGATCGTGTGGAAGCCCCTGTTGATCGTGTCGGTGAGCACGAACGTGCCGCTGATCATCGCCACGCCGAGCACGATCGCGAGGGCGGTGAGCGCGCTGCGGAGCTTGCGTCCGAGCAGGCCCCTCAGCGCGATCCGGATCACGGCTCGCCGAGCTCGTTCATCACAGTGAGGACGTCCGGGGCGCTCGCGCCGGCGAGATCGCGCACGATTCGGCCGTCTGCCAGGAAGAGGATGCGGTCGGCGATCGCGGCGGCGTTCGGCTCATGCGTGACCATCACGGTCGTCTGGCCGTAG
>DHWI01000049.1:6390-6589 GCA_002413095.1 Thermoleophilia bacterium UBA5186 | reverse complement strand
GCTCCCGCGGCGAAAGTGCTGGAAACGCTAGCCTCGTAACGATGAGCGAGCCTTCCCGCGACGAAATCTTCCGCGCGCTCGAGCACGTGATCGACCCTGAGCTGCGGCGGCCGGTCACGGACCTCGACATGGTGCGCTCGGTCGAGATCTCCGGCGGCGACGTCGTCGTGACGATCGCGCTGACGATCGCGGGCTGTCC
>DHWI01000049.1:1381-6187 GCA_002413095.1 Thermoleophilia bacterium UBA5186 | reverse complement strand
ACGAAGGGAATCTCGCTCGACGCCTCGACGCGCGTGCTCGCGGTCTGCTCCGGCAAGGGCGGCGTCGGCAAGTCGACCCTCGCGGCGAACCTTGCAGTCGCGTTCTCGCGGCTCGGGCAGCGCACGGGGATCCTCGACGCGGACGTCTACGGCCACTCGATCCCGCACCTGCTCGGCATCCACCAGAAGCCCGTGCTCGTCGACAAGATGATCGTCCCCCCGGTGTGGTTCCTGCCTGAGCGAGACCGGTCCGAGCTGGGTCGACCGGTCGGTTCAGACGGACGCGCGGGCAAGCCCGCACGTCCTGAGAACGGCGGCGCAAGCGCCGCCTTCGGTTTGAAATTGATGTCGATCGGCTTCTTCCTCGACGACAACCAGCCGGTGATGTGGCGCGGGCCGATGCTGCACCGAGCGCTCGAGCAGTTTCTCTCGGACGTTCACTGGGGCGAGCTGGACATGCTGGTCGTGGACATGCCTCCCGGCACCGGAGACGTGTCGATCTCGCTCGGACAGCTGCTACCGCGCGCCGAGGTGGTCGTGGTGACGACGCCGCAGCGGGCGGCGCAGGAGGTCGCGGCTCGCGCGGCGACGATGGCGCAGAAGACGAACATGCGGCTGGTCGGCGTGATCGAGAACATGAGCGGGGATGTGTTCGGAACCGGCGGGGGCGAAGAGCTGGCGGTCCAGCTGGGCCTGCCGCTCCTCGGTCGGATCCCGCTCGATCCTGAGCTGCGGGTCTGGGGCGATCGCGGCGAGCCGCTCGTCTCGGCGGAGCCCGAGTCGGACAGCGCACGCGAGCTCACGCGGATCGCCGAGGAGCTCGTGGCCCTGAAGCGAGAGCGCGGCGTCGGGATCGTCAAGCCGCTCACCGTCCTCTCCTGACCGGCCCCGGTCCGGCCGCGAGGTCACACTTTCGGCACGGATTCGGCACAGACACGCGCGGTTGTCGGCGATATCGTCGATTGCAGAGGGTGGTGGTTGGCCACCACCCTTCATTTTGGGCGGGGGCCGCGCGCGCGTGGACCTAAATGAGGCGCCCGGAGGAATCGATGACGCCTGCTGAGGCGCAGGAGCGGCTGCTCGCGCTCGGGTTCGTTCCCGAGGATGCCGCGCGCCTCTTCCTGCACTTCGACGATGCCGAGACGCGAGGAAAGCTCGGGCACGGGTATTCGCGCATCGAATGGCTCGAGACGCTGCGGGACGTCGACCCGGCCGCTCGCCCCGAGCGGGTGCTCGCCGAGCCTGGCTACGAACGCTGGCACGGTCGCGGCGCCCTCGGCTACCTCACACTCTCCGCCATCGTCGATTCCCAGCTCGCAGACCCGCCCGCGCACGCGCGCGTCGTCGCGGCCGAACGCTGTTTCCCGACGGGCATGCTCGGCCACTACGTTCGGCGGCTGGCCGAGGGCGGGCTCGTCGCGGCGCTCACCGCCACGTCGCCCGCGCGCCTGGGGCACCCCGACGGGGGGCCGAAGCTCGCTGGCACGAATCCGCTCGCCGTGGGGATTCCGAGCTCCCGCGGCGAACCAGTCGTCGTGGACGTCTCGATGGGCGAGATCACCTGGGGCGATGTGATCGCCGGGCATGCGAACGAGGAGGACCTCATCCCTTTCGGGGGTGAGCACGCGCACAAGGCGTTCGCCCTCGCGCTTGGGCTGCAGCTGCTGGTCGATTCCGTCGCCGGCGACGGCTACGGTGCCGTCATGCTCGTCGCTCGCCCGCGAGCCGATCCCGTCCCCGACCTCCGCGAGCGAGCCGCAGGTATCCGCCTGCCAGGCGACCGATGAGCGCTGACGCGGAGGAGCTGGCCCGCCGCGGGCAGCTGCTCGACGAGCGCTCCGTGGAGCTCGAACGCCGCGGCGAGGAGATCGCCGCGCTGCGGGCCGAGCTCGAGCACGAAGAGGCGCGCCGACGCCAGGAAAGCGCGCGGCTCGCAGACCAGAAAGCCGAGTTGTCGATGCTGGTCGAGCAGCTCGGCGCGCTGCGCCAGGCGCGCGCTGCGGACGAGGACGCCGCGGAGATCGCCCGCCGGCAGCAGCTCGACGAGCGCGAGGCTGCGCTCGTCGCCCGCGAGCGCGAAAGCGATGCGCGTGCCGAAGAGCTCGACATCCGGACCGCGAAGACCGAGGCGCTGCGCGACGCAATCGAGCAGACGCTCGACAGCCTCGAGGAGGCGGAGCGACGGCGTGACAAGGCGTTGCAGGAGGCCGAGGTCGCCGCGCAGAGCGTGCGTGAGGTCGAGGCTGCGCGAGCCGCTCTCGCGGACGAGCTCGCGTCGGCGGAAGGCGCCCGGGCCGAGCTCGGTGCGACGGAGGAACGCCTCGCCGGCGAGCGTACGCGGCTCGAGAAGCGGGCGGCCGCGCTGGCCAAGCGCGAGGCGGAGCTTGTGGAGAAACGGGCCGAGAGCGAGCGGCTCGACGCCGAGCTCAAGGCCATCGGGGCATCGTTCGCGGCCGAGAAGCGCGAGCTCGCGGCGCAGCGGCTCGAGCTGGAGACCCGGCGGCATCAGGTCGAACGCGACGAGGCCGCGGCGGCCGACGCGGCGGCGGCGGTTTCGCGTCGCGCCGACGACGCCCGCGCCGCCGAGGAGGGCTTGAAGACCCGACAGGCCGACCTGGAGTCACGCGAGCACGAGGTGGCGCGAGCTGCGGAGTGGCAGCACGAGGAAGCCGCGCGGCTCGAACAGCAGGAAATCGACCTGACCGCGATGTCCCGGGAGTTGGCGGGACTCCAGGAGGCGCTCACGGGCGAGCGGGAGGATCTCACTGCGCAGCGCGCGGACCTCGAGTCGGACCGGAGGCGGGGGGAGGACACGCTCTCGGAGCACTCGGACACCGTCGCGCGGCGCGAGGCCGAGATCCATGCTCAGCTCCAGGAGCTCGGGCGCGTGGCCGCCGAGCTCGACACGCGGGAGTTCGACTTGCGTCGCGCCGAACGCCGTGTGGCAGACGATCTGGTCGAGGTCGACGCCCGTCGGGCTACTGTCGAGGAGTCCGACCGGCGGCGTGAGGGCGTCAGGACCGAGCTGCTCCGAAAGTCGGCTGTGCTCGCCGAGCGCGAAAGGAGGCTGGCCGAGGTGGCGGCCAAGCTGGACTCGGCCAAGCGCCAGCTCGATCCCGACGCGGCGCCCGCCGACCTCGCTCAGCTCAACCGCTCGCGCTGGGAATACGCCACCCTCGAGGCCCTCGTCGAAACCGTCGGCGACACCGAGGGCGAGCGGGCCGCCGAGCTCCGGTCGTACCTCGATCAGCTCCGCGAGTACGCCGACGAGGACGGCTTCCTGCCCGACGCGTTCGAGCCGCTCGTGGACGAGATCTTCGGGCCCGTGGTCGACGCGGCGGCGAGCGCCTAAGACTGCAGGCGAAGCTCCTCGAGCACGACGGGATCGATCTGCTCCGCTCCGTCGATCCGCTCCTCGAGATTCTCCCTGCCGCCCCAGTGGAACAGGGCCTCGCCGAGCTCGCCCTCGAAGCCGAGCCGGGCGAGCCGTTCGCGTAGCTCTGCGCCCAGCGATTCGTCCACGTCGAGCCACTCCTCCCGCGGCGTCTTCCCGAAGATCGCCTGGTGGAGGCCGTAGAGCCGCTGCAGCTCCGGAATTGGATGCTCGTGGTCGTCGATGCGCAGGTCGACGAGGATGTCCGACAGACCGCCGTAGCCGCCGTCCTTGGCGACGACGAGGAGGGCTGCGGACTGCTGCCCCCGGCTGTCGCCACCCGCTGCTTGCCCGGCGGCCACGCAATCGATCAGACGCTCGGCCAGTGCGGGGCCGGCGTTGGCCTCGAAGGTCTCAGCGATCGCCTCCACGGTGTCCTCGGACACGAGGATGTTCCCCTGTGCCGCATAGCCCTCACCGGTTCGGCCGCCGGCCCAGTCGTCGCACCCCGTGCCGGTGAAGGTCGCGGCGCCACCCTTGGCGTCGACCACCCCGATCTGGCGGTGATCGCGGTCCGCGTCTGCCTCGGTGAGCGCGGCGACGACCTCTTGCGCCGACCGTCCGGCTCGAAGCAGGTCCAGCCCGTCGGGCCCGTAGCGCGGGTTGGCATAGGCCTGCGTCGCGATCGCCCCGACGTGCGGCTCCGCCCAGGGCACGACGCTCCCCACGGCGAGGAACTTCGACTGCGTCGCGACGCCCCACTCGCCCGCCTCGAGGTCGCACGCCGCGATCGAGTACGTAGCGACGAGCGGCTCACGGCCCATACGTGAGCTCCGTCAGGTCGAGCTCGAGCAGCTCGCGGGCCGACTCCGGCACGAGGACGGAGGCGATCTCCGGGCGCGCGAGCGCGCGGCGGACCTCGTCGGCGTTGCCGGCCCGCACGACGATCGGCGTTCCGTTCTCGTACTCGGCGTGCAGCCGCTTCTCGTCCGACACGTCGTCGAGCACGAGCGCATGGTCGAGCGGGACGTCCGGATCCCCTTCGACCGCCAGCTCGGGCACACGCTGCCCGGTGGCGCCGAACCAGCGCTGCCGGATCAAAGCTCGACCGTCTCCCCTGGTTGCGGCTCGAGGATCTCCACGCCCGGCGCGAGCTCGCGCAGCTTCGCGGGCGTGCCGGTGAGGAGCGGGAACGTCCCGTAGTGGGAAGGGACGCAGCGCTCGACGCCTAGTAGCTCGAGCGCTACCGCGGCCTCGCGCGGGCCCATCGTGAACCAGTCCCCGATCGGCAGGACGGCGACGTGCGGCTCGTAGATCCGCCCGATCAGCTGCATGTCGCCGAACACGCACGTGTCGCCGGCGAAGTAGATCTTGAAGCCGTTCTCGAACTCGATCACGTAGCCGCACGACTCGCCGAGGTACGTCCCGTCGTC
>DHWI01000049.1:664-1306 GCA_002413095.1 Thermoleophilia bacterium UBA5186 | reverse complement strand
CCGAGCCAGCCTTTGACCTCGACCTGGGCCACGACGTCAGGCTTGAACTTCTTCGTCAGCTCGACGGCGTCGCCGACGTGGTCGGAGTGCCCGTGCGTCAGCGCCAGGACGTCGATGCGCTCCGGGCTTTGCTCCGCTTCAGGGCACTTCGGGTTTCCGGTCAGGAACGGGTCGACGTAGATCCGCTTCCCGCCAGGGCTGTCGATGCGGAAGGCTGCGTGGCCGAGCCAGGTCAGGGCGACGTCCGGCATGACTCTCCTTTCGTCCTCGGTGTGGTGCGGCGAGCGTAACGCAGGAGGACCGGACCGAGCGGCGAATCGAGGCGGCGATGACGGCCCGTGTCCTTCCCGCCGCGCTCGCCTTCGCCGCGGTGCTCGCAGACTCGCACGGAAGGCACGAGATCGCGTACTGGCTCGTCGTTGCGGCGGTCCCGGCTGCCGCCTACGCTGCCCTGAGTGGCTTCGGCGGGCTCGTCGAGGCGGTCCCCCGATCGGACGAGGAGGCCCGGCAGCGCGCTTTCACCGCGCTCGGAGGGCTGGCGCTCGCGCTGATGATCCTCGCGGCTGCAGTGCGCTCACCGGCGCAGCTGGATCGCACTGTCCCCGCGCTCGGCAGCTCGGCTCTGGCGGCGGCGCTCGCCCT
>DHWI01000049.1:0-540 GCA_002413095.1 Thermoleophilia bacterium UBA5186 | reverse complement strand
TCGTTCTCGATTCCCGGTTACTCCGCCTACGAGTCGAACCAGCGCGCGGTCAAAACGTTCGGCAACGGCGAGCAGCCGCCGCTCGTCGCGGTCTTTCACTCGAATGGCGACGTCACCAAGCAAACTGGGATCGCGGACGCGGTCGCGGCCGGGCAGCGCGTCCTCCGCGGCTCCCGCTCGAGCTCGTACTTCTCGACGCACAACAACGCGTACGTGTCGCGTGACCGTCATACGACCTTCGCCGAGATCTACCCGGCGGGCCAGGGAGGCTTCAACGCGCTCGTCAACATTCCGCAGACGCGGAAGCAGATCCAGGCCGCGACTCCGGCCGGAGTGACAGCGAACCTGACCGGGCGCGACCCGATCTACGAAGCCGCGAGCAGCGACACGAACGGCCCGAGCATTCTCGGCGAGGCCGTGATCGGCGGCCTCGGCGCGCTCATCATCCTGCTCTTCGTGTTCGGGACGCTCCCCGCCGTCGCGATGCCGTTGCTCGTCGCGATCGCGTCGATCCTGAACACGTTCACGCTCGTCTGGATC